>MGWR01000032.1 GCA_001801085.1 Gallionellales bacterium GWA2_60_142
ATCGCCGCCTCGGCCTGCTTAGCCTTGGCCACCGCGAGGTCGTATTCCTGCTGGCTGACTGCCTTGATTTCCAGCAGCGACTTGTAGCGCTCGACGGTCTGACGCGCGATAGCCTGATCGGCCTGGGCCGCTGCTGCGGTCGCACGGTAGCTGCGCGCGTCGATGCGATACAGCGGAGCGCCTGCCTTCACTTCGCTGCCTTCCTTGAACAATCGCTTCTCGACCACGCCCTCGACGCGGGCGCGCACCTGCGCGGTGCGATAGGCCTCCAGTCGTCCCGGCAAATCCTGAGTCATCGTCGCCTCTCCGGCAGCGACCGAGATCACCTCAACCTCGGGCGGCGGCATGCCCGCGCCGGGACCGCCGGGCGGAGCCGCCTTGTCCTTGCCGCCGCAGGCAGCCAGCAAGGCGATCAGCAAGAGAGTTGGGACGTAGGGTTTGGCAAGTGCGGTCATAAGTAACCTCGGTAAATGTAGTGTGGCATCGCTCAAGTGCACAGAAGAACGCGCCCGCGCAATTCCGGGAACGCGACCTCGATATTCGCGGGCATCATGCCGTTACCGGCACGGATCATGCCCCGCCGCATGGCGATGGTAAATAGGTGAAACAAGGTAAATGCCGGTCATCCGTTCATGACGATTGCGCCGCAAATGAAAATACGGACACGGAAAACAAGCGTATCAAACGCGCGTTTGAATTTCAACCGAAATTTCCGGATGGAACCGACAGGCGCGAAAATACAGGGTTAGCCGTATGTATTCCCGGCAACGAACTTTCTACGATAGCAACCGAAGTTCACCACAAGGAGCGCCATCATGAAAAACTATCTGACTCTGCTGCTCATCGCCATTCTGGCCGCGCCCATGGTCGCCTGCCAGACCAAGCAGGAAGGCGGTGCCGTCGTGGGCGGCGTACTGGGCGGGGTGCTGGGCGCCAATGTCGGCGGAGGACAAGGCAACACCGCCGCCATCATCGCCGGCACGATACTCGGCGCCTACGTCGGCAGCGAGATGGGGCGCTATATGGACGAGAGCGACGAACGCAAGGCCCGGTCCGCACTGGAATACAACCGCGACAACCAGCGCAGTTCCTGGCATAACCCGAATACCGGCGCCGATGTTTCCGCAACGCCGACCCGCACCTATCAGGCTGCCAGCGGCGCAAACTGCCGCGAATACCAGACCACCGTCACCGTCGGCGGCAAGCAGGAAAAGGCCTATGGCAACGCCTGCCGCCAACCGGACGGCTCCTGGAAAATCGTCAACTAGTAGGGGCACGGCGCGCCGTGCCCCTACGCACACCCACAAAGAAATGGATAATGGTTCGATCAATTGCCGGTCGAATCCCCTCGGGGTTGATGCGCCTCCGCGCTTGGTGCAAGATTCGCGCAACGGCACGGAATCGCCTTGTGCCGAATCAACTCAGGGATTGCCCAGATGCTGCTCAAGTGCCCCGATTGCGGGAAGGAAATAAGCAGGAACGCGAGGATATGCCCGCACTGCAAGTGCGATATAGCAACTTTCAAACCGCAGGAGACTGAGCCCTGCCGCACCTGCAAGACGCCGCTGATCGTCAAGGAACATCGCGCGATAGTCTACAAATCCGACCCGACGATACTCGACCGCAGCCCGGTGTCCGCACATACTGTGCATACGCCCTGCCCGAAGTGCGGCGATCCGCGTCCGCTGGACAGGACGAACATGCCGTCCAGCACCAGGAGACGCGCACTGATCGTCGGACTGGTGATTGCCGCGATTACCGCAGCAGTGGCCTATTTCCTTTACGGCCGCTGATCCAGAAATTTAGGCCCTGCCCAGCGTGCGCAGCTTGGCGTCTTCTACCCGGATGTGGTGAACCAGCCAATCGCGCAGATAAGCCAGCACATCGAATTGCGCGACCAGCGGATTGGCGTGCAACTCTTCGTAGAACTCGTGGATCTTGGCCTCGAAAGCGTGGTGCTGCTGCACCTGACGTCCGATGCCTTCAAAGCCGTAGTGAGTCATCATCTGTTCTTCGGCGCGGAAATGCACCTTGGCATAGGCATCCAGCGACTTGACCAACCGCGCCACTTCACGCGCGCCGCGCTTGCCGCTGACCACGTCGTGCAGGTCGTTGATCAAGTCGAACAGGTAGCGGTGGTGTTCGTCGATGATGTCGATGCCCACGCTGAGACCGTCGTCCCATTCCACCCAGGCGTCGGCGCGCGGCGCGAGCGGCGGCAGCGTCAGCACCTGTTTGGGATCGATGATGTCGTCGCGATACAGTTCGCGGATGCGCAGGATCTCCGGCATCGCCGCCTCGAAGGCGCGCACCACGGTCGGATCGAAATATTTGCCCGATTCGGCAACGATCCAGTCGTACGCGGCCTCGACCGTCCACGGCTCCTTGTACGGGCGGCGCGAGGTCAGGGCATCGAACACGTCGGCCACGGAACAGATGCGCGCCAGAATCGGTATCTGTTCGCCAACCAGCCCCTGCGGATAACCGGCCCCATCCCAGCGCTCGTGATGCGAACCGGCGATGTCCCGCGCGGCGGCGATCAGTGAGTCGCTGCCGGCGAGGATGGTCACGCCGATCTGCGTGTGCGTCTTCATCGTCTCGTATTCTTCCGGCGTGAACTTGCCCGGCTTCAGCAACACCGCATCCGCGATGCCTATCTTGCCGACATCGTGCATGGGCGCGGCGACGTACAGCAGCTCGCGCTGCGCCGACGGCAGATCCATCGCCTTGGCGATCGCCTGCGCGAAGTTGGTCATGCGCATGATGTGCCAGCCGGTCTCGTTGTCGCGGTATTCCGATGCCACACCCAAGCTGCGCAAGGCGTCCGCCCGCGCCTCTTCCAGTTCCAGTTCGCGGATGCGCAAGGTCTCGCTGGTTAGCGCGCGCTGCACCAGGCCGGAGAGCGCACGAGCCAGATCGTTCATGAAATCGAGATGTATCTCGGCGGGCTGGTAATCCGGGGCAGCGAACAGCAGGGCATAACCTACGCCCTGCCCGTCGATGCGCAACGGCAACAGCAAGGCTTTTTGCCGCTCGTCATCCTGGAACGCGATGATCTCGGTCACGCAAGTCTCGGAAATATCGGCAAAGGAGAACATGCCGGCTTCCCAGCGGAAGTCGGATTTCCAGCCGGGCGCGATGCCGAACTGGGCGACCTGGAAATAACGTCCGCGCGGATTCAGCAGCACCACCGCGCCGCGCGGCTGCAGCGAGAACTCCCGATAGGTGCACAGAATCCCGAATAGACGTTCCAGCAGCGTATCCAGATCGGCCGTGCTGCTGCTGGCGATGCTCAGCTCGAATACCAGCTGGCTGATTGCGAGCAACTTCTCCTGCTTGTCCATCGCCCCTCCTCCGAAATCGTTTTTTATGTTTTGCTCACCATAGCAGAGCGGCGGAAAGTTGACTACCGACAACTTCAGCCGCGAACCGCCACGACATACGCCATTTCGTCTGGCGCCAGCGGCTGGGCAGTTTCCAGTTGGTGCTGCAGGATGCCCAGGTCGGCATCCGATGCATCCGTGCCTTGCTCCGTACGCTGGGAAATGCGCTCGCGCAACACGGCGGGATCGGCCTGCATGTCCAGGATGCGGAATTCCGCACCATGCCGCCGCGCAAGGTCGCGAAACAGGTCGCGCTGCCAACGTTGGAGACTGGCGGCATCGACGAGTGCCGGCCAGCCGGCATCCAGCAGTTTTTCGGCGAGATGCGCCAGATGCCGGTAGGTGCGTTCGCCGGCTTGTTGCGTATACAAGCCCTCGCCCGCTCCGCCGCGCGCCAGCGCATCCAGCCCGGCCAACCGTTTGCGCTCTATATCGGAGCGCAGCCGTATCATGCCCTGCCGCTGCAACAGCGACTGGGTCTGCGTGGTCTTGCCGGAGCCGGACAGTCCGTGGGTGATCCACAGTTGCGGCGGTTCGCCCTGCATCAGTCGTTCGGCCAGTCGCAGACAGGCATCGACCTCCGCAAGCTCGGCCTCGCCGCCCGCCTGCCCGGCACGCAGCGCCGCGACCTTGGCGCGCACCATCGCGCGGTACACCGCGTAATAGCGCAGCAGCGCGACACCCTCGTAATCGCCGGTCGCCTCCAGCCATGCATTCAGGAAGCGCATCGCCAGTTCGTTCTGGCCGCGATGCAGCATATCCATGTAGCAGAATGCGACTTCGGAAATCACGTCTATCCAGCGCAGCGCCGGGCTGAACTCGATGCAGTCGAAGATCAGCAGCTCGCCGTCCACCCAGGCGAGGTTGCCCAGATGCAGATCGCCGTGGCATTCGCGGACGAAGCCGGCGCGCTTACGCGCCAGCATAGCCGGCGTCAGGCGGCGCTGTTCGGCTTCGCCCCAGTCTTGCAATTGTTTCAGCAACGCCTGATCGGGCAGCCGTTCGGCCAGCAAGCGGAAGTTCTCCGCGACCGGACGAGCGATCATGTCCGGCTCGCCCCAAGATGCATCGGCGGAGGCGACGGCGCATTCGTCCCGATGGAAGCGCGCGACCCGCGCCGCGAGGCGGTCTATCATTTCGGCATCCAGTTCGCCGCGCTGCGCCAACTGGTCGAGCGCGTCTTCAGGCGGGAAGCGGCGCATTTGCACCGCGTATTCGAAGGGTTCGTCCGATCCGCCGAGATGCGGCGCATCCGGGCTGCCGGTGATGGCGACCACGCCGAGGTAATAGTCGGGCGCGAGCCGCCGGTTCAGCCTCACCTCTTCGCCGCAGGCCTGCCGGCGCAGTTCCAGCGTGCTGAAATCGAGAAAGCCGAGATCGACCGGTTTCTTGATCTTGTAGGCGTAGTCGCCGGCGAGCAGCACCCAGGAGATATGCGTCTCGATCAGCCGCACCTCGCCGACGGGATGGTCATAACATTCACTCTGCGCCAGCAGCGCCCGGATCAGCGGGGCTTCTGGCTCGGCGTTCATTCCGCCGTTTCCTTCATCCGCAGCGCCTGCTGATAGAGCTCGCTGCGGTTCGCGCCGCTGATTTTCGCGGCCAGTTGCACCGCCTGTTTCAGCGGCAGCTCTTCGAGCAGCAGGCTCAGCGTAGCCAGCGCCTCGGCGGGCAAGCCCTGTTGCGGTTCCGCACCGGAGACCAGCACGACGAACTCGCCGCGCTGCTGGTTGCTGTCCGATTGCAGCCAAGCCTCGGCTTCGTCCAGACGGCAGGCATGGATGGTCTCGAACAGCTTGGTGATTTCGCGCGCCAGCACAATCCGCCGCTCGCCGCCGAACACCGCATGCAGGTCGGCGACGCATTCGACGATGCGGTGCGGCGCTTCGTAGAACACCAGCGTGTAGGGATGCGCGCCCAATTCTTGCAGCGCGGTGCGTCTAGCGGCGGACTTGTTCGGCAAGAAGCCGTAGAACAGGAAATGCGGCGCGGCCAAACCCGAGGCCGACAGCGCCGCGACCGCAGCACTCGCGCCGGGAATCGGGATCACGCGCAGACCCGCCGCCAGCACCGCCTGCACCAGCAGCGCGCCGGGATCGCTGACTGCAGGCGTACCGGCATCGCTGACGAAGGCGACGCTCTGGCCGGCTTGCAGCATGGCGACGATTTTGTCCGCCGCGCCGCGCTCGTTGTGCTGGTGCACCGCCATCAGCTTGTTCGCCGTGATGCCGTGGTGCGACAGCAGGTGCGAGGTGTTGCGCGTATCCTCTGCCGCGACGGCGTCCGCAGACGTCAGCACGTCGAGCGCGCGCAGCGTGATGTCGCGCAGATTACCAATCGGCGTGGCGACTACATATAATGCGGCTTCGAGTTTTTGCGGATGTGAATGATGCAACGGGTTTTCCTCTGGTTTTTTTCCTTGCTCGCACTATACGTGAGCGGTTTTGCTTGCGCCACAGAAGAGCCGCCGCTGCCGCCGGATGAGACGCCCGTGCCGCACATCGCGCTGCTGCTGCCGCTGAAGTCGCCCGCATTCGCCCCCGCCGCCGATGCGGTGCGGCAAGGCTTTCTCGCCGCAGCGGGCCTGGAGGTCGCCAATCCGCGCAGCCTGCCGGTCCGCGTATACGGCTGCTTCGACGAAGGTAACGACATCGTCGCGCTGTATCGCCAGGCCGTCGCCGGCGGTGCGCGGGCGGTAGTCGGGCCGCTGACGCGCAACGGCGTCGCCACGCTGGCCGCTGAAATAAACCTGCCGGCGCCGACGCTGGCATTGAACGTCGCGGAACAGGCCGCGTCGCCGCAGCTGTATTTCTTCGGCATGGCGGTGGAAGCGGAGGCACGCCAGACCGCACAGATAGCCAAGCGGCAGGGAGCGCTTCAGGCCATCGTCGTCACCGTCAACACGCAACTGTCCGGGCGGCTGCGATCCGCCTTCGCGGAAGAATTCACGGCTCTCGGCGGCTCCGTGGTGAGCGAGGTCGAGTTCGGCGGCGACCCGGCGGTGTTCGCCGATATCGCCGACCAGGCCGACACGGTAGTGTTCCTCGCCGCCGATGCGGCGACGGCGCGTCTGGTCCGTCCCTACCTGCCGAACCGCCTGCCTATCCATGCGACCTCGCAGATCTTCGTCGGCAACGTCAACACGCTGATCAATCACGACCTGGAGCGCATCCGCTTCGTCGATATGCCCTGGCTGCTGCAACCGGACCATCCCGCGGTGATGATCTACCCGCGCGCCGCACCGCCGTTGGCCGCGGACAACGAACGTTTCTACGCGCTGGGCATAGACGCGTTCCGCCTGATCCACATCCTGCTGGAGAGACAGACGCTCGACGCCTTGCCGCTGGACGGGGTCAGCGGACATATCGATCTCGATCATCACACCTTTTTGCGCAGCGCGATCCCCGCGACGTTCGTGCAGGGCCATGCCCAACTGCCAAATATGCCGGCGACCATCGTGCCGATGTTTCCCGGCCTGATGTCGGCCTCCGCCGTCCCGGAAGCGAGCCCGCCGCAATGAACGAACACGGTCGCCGTGCCGAGCAGTGGGCGGCGCAATACCTGCAACGCCAGGGACTGAAACCGGTCGCACAAAACTACCGCAGCCGCTACGGCGAAATCGATCTCATCATGCAGGACGGCGCGACGCTGGTGTTCGTCGAAGTGCGCTTGCGCCGCAACGGCAACTTCGGCGGCGCGGCGGCGAGCATCGATGCGCGCAAGCAGCAGCGCATCGTGCGCACCGCACAGCAATATCTCGCCACCCTGCCCCGCACCCCGCCCTGCCGCTTCGATGCGCTACTGCTGGACGACGATGCGGGCAGCAACGTGCAATGGCTCAAGAATGCGTTCGATGCCTGATTCGGTTAATATTCGCGCTGATTTAAAGAGCACCCCACCCATGGATATCAACAAACGCATCGCCAAACACTTCGAAGACAGCGCCGAACTCAAGCTGAAGGTCAAAGACGAACTCGCGCAGCCCATCGCCGACGGCGCGCAGTTGTTCTTCGACTGCGTCACCAACGACGGCAAGATCCTGTGCTGCGGCAACGGCGGCTCGGCGGCAGACGCCCAGCACTTCGCGGCCGAACTGCTGAACCGTTTCGAGAAGGAGCGCCCAGGCTTAGCCGCAGTCGCGCTGACCACCGACAGCTCGGT
Source organism: Gallionellales bacterium GWA2_60_142 (assembly GCA_001801085.1). Classification (GTDB taxonomy): domain Bacteria; phylum Pseudomonadota; class Gammaproteobacteria; order Burkholderiales; family Gallionellaceae; genus Gallionella. The sequence continues at coordinate 7,545 of MGWR01000032.1, forward strand.
GCTGACCTCGATCGCCAACGATTACGATTTCAACCAGATTTTCTCCAAACAGGTGCGCGCGCTCGGCCTGCCGCGCGACAGCCTGCTGGCGATCTCCACCAGCGGCAGTTCGCCCAACGTGGTTGCAGCAATTCACGCCGCGCACGAACGCAACATGCGCGTGGTCGCGCTGGTCGGTCGCGACGGCGGCGCGATGGCCGCTGCGCTGCGCCCGGACGACGTGCTGATCTGCGTAAATGCGCAGAGCACCGCGCGCATCCAGGAAGTCCATTTGTTAAGCCTGCATTGCCTGTGCGATGTGATCGATTACTTGTTGTTGGGAGAATGAAGATGCGTATTGTTTCTCTGTTGATGCTGGCCCTGCTGGCCGGTTCGCTGCAAGGCTGTTTCCCGGTGGTTGCCGCCGGCGTCGGCGCGGGCATGCTGATGGCCGGCGACCGCCGCACCAGCGGCGCGTATGTCGAGGACGAAGCGATCGAGACCAAGGCCTTCGACCGCATCGGCAAGCAATACAAGAGCAACGTGCATGTGAACGTCACCAGCTTCAACCGCAACGTGCTGATCAGCGGCGAGGTGCCGAGCGAGGCGGTGAAGTCCGAGATCGGCAAGCTGGTCCGCGGCATCGAGAACGTGCGCAACGTCAACAACGAACTGGTCGCCGCCGGCGTCAGCTCGCTGACCGCGCGCAGCAGCGACAGCCTGGTCACCTCGGACGTGAAACTGCGCTTCATGCAGGACAAGCGCTTCGAGGCCAACCACGTCAAGGTCGTCACTGAGAACGGCACGGTATTCTTGATGGGCATCGTCTATCGCGCCGAGGCGAATATCGCGACCGAGATCGCCAGCACCACCGGCGGCGTGCGACGCGTCGTGCGTTTGTTCGAATACCTCGATTGATGTACGCATCACCCACCTTCGAGCACAAGCTCTGCCGGCCCGAACAGTTCGCCGAACGGGCCGCTCTGCTACCGCGCCCGCTAGTATTCACCAACGGCTGTTTCGACGTGCTGCATCGCGGCCACGTCACCTACCTCGCCCAAGCCCGCGCGCTGGGCGCATCGATGATCGTCGGCGTCAACAGCGACGCCTCGGTAAAGCGCCAGGGCAAGGGCGGCGACCGCCCGATCAACCCGCAGGACGACCGTATGGAAGTGCTCGCCGCGCTGGAATCGGTCAGCCTGGTGGTGATATTCGACGAAGACACACCGCTGAACCTGATCCTCGCGTGCAAACCGGACGTGCTGGTCAAGGGCGGCGACTGGAAGCCGGAGAGCATCGTCGGCAGCAAGGAAGTGCTGGCTTGGGGCGGCGAGGTGCACAGCATCCCGTTCCTGCACGAACGCTCCACTACCGCATTGCTGAAGAAGATACGCAGCCTGTAATCAGGCCGGTTTCTGCTCATCTTCGATGCCGACGATCTGCGTAAGGTAGTGCTCGATATTGCGCTCGGGATGTTGCGGATAATGTTCCGGTAAACAATCGATGCGCAGGATGCGGTCGAAACGGAAGTTGCGATATTCGTCGCGCAGTTCGCACCAGGCCAGCAAAGTCCAGTGGTCGCCCCAGCCGACCATACCCAGCGGCCACAGCGTGCGTTCGCTCTCCCTCTCTTTCATGTCGCGGTAAACGACCATCACCTTGAGCCGCAGTTCGCATGCCTTACGCAACAGGCCGTGCGTCTCGCGTTCGGGATAGGAGTAGTTCGGGATGCGATAAGGCAGGCGCGAGATTTCGTTCAGCATCGCGGGCGTTAGCACGGCCAATATCTTGGCCTCGGCCTGTCTGGCCGCTTCAGCCAGCGCCGGGTCGGTCCACGCCTGCACCATGCGGCTACCCGCCAGCAAGGCTGTTACCTCGTCCATCCCGAACATCAGCGGCGGCAGGTCGAAACCTTTGCGCAAACGGTAACCCACGCCCGCTTCGCCATCGATGGGCACGCCGGAAAGCACCAGCGCCTGAATGTCGCGGTATACCGTGCGCACCCCGATCCCCAGCTTTTCCGCCAGTGATTGCCCAGTCATCGCCGTGCGACGGCCTTGCAGTAGCGTGACCAGTTTGAAGAGTCGTTCGGATTTGCGCATGAATTACGGCTTGGACTTTTTGACTTTGGGTTTGGGCAACGGCAACTCGCGCGCCGTGGCACACACCAGTTCGCACAGCCATTCCCGCTCTTCCCAAAGGTCGCCGGAAATCAGCAGATGCGGCTTTGCCCCCGGATAGGGCGAGCCTTCTATTACTTGTTTCAGCATCGCCCGGCCAGTGGTTGTCGGCTTGAGGAAAAGCTGGTCGTCGCAAACCAATGCGACCGGCTTGCCATCCAAGTACAGGCAATATTCGCCAAACATTTTTCTGGCCGACACTTCGCCCGCACGGGAAAGTTGGTCGAGAAGGAAGTCGATTGTGTTCTGTGTGGTTGCCATTTCCACTGCCCCGGTATGTTTCCTATTACCCGCATTATCGCTTAACGGCTGATGACCACCTCGCTGATCTGGATCACGGCCTCGATGTCGGTGTAATTCGGCATATCGCCTTGCAACTCGGCGGCATGCGGCAGGAAGGCTGCCATGAAATCGTCCGCCGAATCGAACAAGTAATGGCACATGGCAACGTAGCTTGGCATGGAGCCGGGCGATGCGCCCCCCAGCCCGCGGTCGACCGACACCCCGCGATAGCAGTTGCCTGCGCTCAGCAGTTCGATGGAGCGGGGCATGTGGGTATTGAGGTAGTAGTCCATGTCGAACCTGCCGGCGTTGGGGTACAGAATGCTGATCTTGACCATCGCCCGCCCCTTAGCCGCGTTGCATCACATGCATCTTGCTACGGCTCACTACGACGCTCGCCATGTCGATCGACTCCTCGCACGTCGCCCCCATCTCCGGCCCGAACTTCTCGCCCGCCGCCTTCGACGCATTCAAGCTTTCCCAGTACACCATATCGATCCATTCGCCGTCGTCGGTTTCGGACAGGCTGCGAAAGCGGAAGCCCGGCTGCTGCGTGATCCACGCATTGATTTTCTCGTTGGCCTTGAGCCAGTCGGCGGCGGTCTTGTCTTGTTTCAAACGGAAACGCACCAGCTCTATCGTGTCGGACATTGTTGTTCTCCTTGTTGGTCGCCGGGACATCCGGCGGAGAGAATGTAACGACCTGCTGCTGACAGCGTGGTGTCAGCAGCATGCCACCGTTTGTGGATTAGGCTCAGGCTTGCGATAATGCGCCGCTATGACTACTCCCACCGAAATCACCCTGCACCAGAAATCGAAGACGCTGGAACTCGCGTTCGACGACGGTGCGCGTTACAACCTGCCCGCCGAATTCCTGCGCGTGTATTCGCCGTCCGCCGAAGTGCGCGGCCACGGCGAGGGGCAGGAGACGTTGCAGATCGGCAAGCGCAACGTCGGCATCAGCGGCATCGAGCCTTCCGGCAGCTACGCAATCAAGATCGAGTTCGACGACGGTCATGACAGCGGCCTGTATACCTGGGACTATCTCTACGGACTGGGGCGAGATCAGGAAATTCTTTGGCACAATTACCTGCACCGGCTGGAAGCGGCCGGCGCATCGCGCGACCCGGCAAGATAAGATAACCCCGTAGGAGCGGCTTTAGCCGCGAAGCCACATTTCGCGGCTAAAGCCGCTCCTACGAAAAACATCCCTTCCCTCAAGTGGGCGGGTTAAAAACAGGAGCATCGCCATGGCAGAAACCCACTTCGGCTTCGAAACCGTAGACGAAAAAGACAAGGCCAAAAAGGTCGCCGGCGTATTCACCTCGGTCGCCAGCAAGTACGACATCATGAACGACCTGATGTCCGTCGGCCTGCATCGCGTGTGGAAGCGCTTCGCGGTCGGCCTGGCGAACGTGCATACCGGCCAGCGCGTGCTGGACGTCGCCGGCGGCTCCGCCGACCTGTCGCGCCTGTTCCTGAAAGCCGTCGGCCCCAGCGGCCAAGTCGTGCTGACCGACATCAACAACGCGATGCTGCGCGCCGCGCTGCGCGAAATGAAGCGCGTACTGAAGCCGGGCGGCCGCGTGATCGTGCTGGAATTTTCCAAGGTCGCGAAGCCGCTGGAGAAGGCCTACGACCTCTACTCGTTCAAGCTGCTGCCGAAGATGGGCGAACTGATCGCCAACGATGCGGACAGTTATCGTTATCTCGCCGAATCCATCCGCATGCACCCGGGACAGGAAGAGCTGAAACAGATGATGATCGATGCGGGGCTGGAACGCGTCGAGTACTTCAACATGACCGGCGGTGTGGTGGCGGTGCATCGGGGGTATAAGCTGTAAACTTAGCTTTAAGCATAAGTTACTCTCAACGACATGAGCGCAATCCAATATAAAGAGGAGTTACCAGATGGATGCCCGCCGCCTGATGCGGAGGAAATCCAGAACGTGGTTTTCTATCGTTTAGTAAGCTCCCTCCCTCCAACTGGGGAAGACTTCATTTGTTTGAAAGCGCAAAACCCGACTAAAGGCCATAAGTCTCACGAGTGCGAGGCTCGTGCATTATCTGTATTTGTTGAGCTAAGTGGTGCCGTCGAACTCCTGAAACTTCCAACACAGAAGGGAAAGAAAATCGCAAAGTTGACGCTCAGCAATAATGCCGGCAAACATAAGCGAACCTTTACTCGCCCACATCATCATTCGTGGTGGATATACAACTCTTTTGACCCTCTTGCTTGTTGTGAGGCGGTGCAAATCTGATGGCTAAGCTAACTCACATAGCTACCCTTATTTATTACGATGGGCATCAGCTTGTCATCGTAAAGGACGAGGTTGACACTTATTTTCTTTGTATCTTAACTGGTGATGATGCGGGTGATTTGCTTTATTGTTCTGTAGCTATTTCGCGCGCTAGATATTCGTCACTTATCAATAATCAAATTGATGTCCGCGATGCTTTCGTTAGGCACGAGGCTGAACACTGGTATCAGCTTCGCACATCTGATATCACGAGTCCGCAATGCACACTTCACACAATGTCAGGAGCAATTCCTGAAAATTTCCTTCCTGATGTAGGCTTGATGGCATCGCCCCCGGCCACTTCTGATGAACTCGTTTTTTTCTCTAAAGAGCGCAATAACATTGTTTCCGAAATATCAGTTGAGCCACCAGAGGCCAGTGAACACAATATTTCAGCTAAAACGCTTAGTTTGTTGCTCGATGCATTTCAGGGATTGGTCAAACGAGGCATTTATGCAACCAGAAAACGTCAAAAGTCTGCCGCTCAGCCTTTAGCTGTAGACGCACATATTGTGGATGTGTGTGCCTTTGTTCCAGGCTCATTCAAAATCCGTTTTGAATCTCGCGCAGGCCTTGATTTAATCGGTGATTCAGACATGGAGAGCGCTCTGGGGCTAATAGAGAAAGTGCTATCTTCTTCCGCTGAGCCTGAAAAAATTGCTGCTGTACTAGAAGGTTATAAGGGGCATTTTGTTACCAATCTAATCAAGCTTCTTAGGGTCGCATCTGAAAATAAAACTTATCTAAAACTCTCATGGGCGAAGCCCAGCTTTAATCGCGTAAGAAGCATTTCTATTGAGCATCGTCACATTCCTCCTTTATTGGCCTTGCTCACGTCCAAGGAAGAAATGCTGATCGAAACCATTGTTCTTGTTGGCTTACTAAAAAAAGCTGACGTTGATAGTGGCGCATGGCGAATTAAGAATGATGATGATGGAAAGGAGTATTCCGGCTCACTCCATGAATCAGGGCTCTCCCTTTCTGGATTGAAAACCGATTCGCGTTATAAGGTCGTATGCATAGAGCGAATTGAAGAGGCTCCTTTCACTGGAAAAGAAACTGTTAATCTTTACGCAACAAAATTTGAGCTCGCCTAATCCGCCCGTTCCGCCACGCTGCATCCGGCGGAAACTGTGGCGGCGCATCAAGGATATATGCTGTAACCACGTAAAACCAAGCATACGGAGGGAGTCGAAACATGAAATATCGTGAGGTCGTCATCTTCTCCGGTCATCGCTTTCAAGTCCCCGAACATATTCAGCGCCTTGATTCGAAAAATACCCGAGCATGGCAACTACGTTACGGGAAATGGAAAACGTTCTCCGATCACACTACCGACGGTAGTGGTGCGGAAGCCGCTTTTGCTGCAGCAGTCGAAGAACTTCAGCATCGGATTCATCGCTTGCCTGCACCAACCGGCCTTAGACAAGAACCAAACGCCTCAAAGAACAATGACCTCCCCGTCGGAGTTTCTGGCCCAATATCAAGGACTCGTAAAGGCCGAAGGGTAGCTGAATACAACTTTGGCGTAACCATCCCGAGATTTGGAGAGAAGCCTACTAACGTCAACGTATACATCGGCACCGAAAATACCGTCACTGACGAGCGATACGAGGAGGCTCTCGCCAAGGCTGTTGATATTCGAAAGAAAGCAGAAAGGGCATATCAAAGTGCCGCCACAAAAGCGAAGCGCGCAGCCAATCAACCCGCGTAGGGCGCAACACCCAAGGGTGCAAGAACCTCTTCGAGGTAACCAACGGGCAGTGCGCCGCATGCAAACATCCGGCGGAATACGCTGCGCTATTCCGCCCTACATAACCCCGACCTTGCATCGCCCGCCGACTTCGATGAAGATATGCATCGCATTTGCGATGCACGAGGTGTTCCATGAAACTCCCACCATGCCTGCGCTGCACGTACGGCCCGAGTTGAGGCACGCCGCCGAAGAGATATTGCGTCCGGGCGAGATGCTTTCCGCGTTCGTGGAGGATTCGTTGCGGCGCAATGTGGAGTTGCGCCGGGCGCAGCAGGAGTTCATTGCGCGCGGACTAGCTTCACGGGTTGCCGCACGCGAAAGCGGGGAATATGTTTCGGCCAAGAAGGTGCTGAGTAAGCTCAGCGCGAAATTGAAGAAGGCACAGGCTAAACAATCCTTGAAATGAGCCCGCACAGGATGGGTGGAGGCGATAGCCGATACCCATCATGCATAACGGCGATGGGTATCGCGTTGCTCCACCCATCCTACAAACCCCGCCCTTGCATTACAGCGGACAATTTCCCCCGGTTAACAAGCTGTAAATCATTAGGAGGAAACATGAGCGGCTGGGGTTGCCCGCATGAGGTCAACGGCAAGTGCCAGAAGGTGCTGAACAAGACCTGCGACATCGGCATGAAGGGCTGCGTGCTGGCCGGGCGTTTTCGATTCGCGGACGACAGCAAAAATCGCCCGAAGCCCGCTGCGACCGGCGACAAAAGCCCGTCCGGCAACGGCCGGAAGCCTGATTGATTTCAAGAGGGTATCGCGCCCCATCCCTTAGTTTTTGGAGTATGCCGCCGCCAACTTCGCGTACAATTCGTGCGCAAAGACGTGCACATAGCACGCACAAACTTATTCCATAATCCTAGAAACCTCAGTTGGACGGCATGTAGTGTGCGTTCATCGTGGTGCAAGGCAAGGCGCGACGACAAGGAATGGTCATTCCATTCCGGAGAAGCAACACCGCCATGCGCCGCGAGGGACGTGCAATACGTGCCGTAGCGACTCACCCAAACGGTGAGCGTGGATAAATCAGAAAAAATTTTCCTGTTCAACATCATGCGTACCGAGTGGAGCGGTCAACTGTGGTTTCTAGGATAATATGGCAACCCCGTTTTTGATCGCCCCATGGGCCCGAACCCCGGTATGTCACAACGCGTAGAAAAACTGGCCGTCCTGTTCGCCGACATCAGCGGCAGCACCGCGCTCTATGAGAGCCGCGGCGACGAGATGGCGCGCCGGCTGATCGCCCAGTGCATCGCGGTGATGCTGCGCGAGATGCAGGCCCATAACGGCACGCTGGTCAAGACCATAGGCGACGAGATCATGTGCACCTTCGCCAGCACCGAGGATGCGCTCCTCGCCGCCTGCGGGATGCAGAACGCGGTGGAGAAGGGCCAGTTCGAGAGCGGCTTCCCGATGCATATCCGCGTCGGCTTCCATTACGGCGACGTGATCCACGAGGACGGCGACGTGTTCGGCGACACCGTCAACGTCGCCGCACGCGTCGCGGCGATCACCCGCGCCAGCCAGATCATGACCACCCAGGCCGTCGTCGATGCGCTGACGCCGGAATCGCGCGAGAAGACGCGCCAGATCATGCGCGCCGAGTTCAAGGGCAAGCAGGAACAGTTCGACATCTCGCTGGTCGTATGGGAGATGGACGACATGATGAGCACGCGCATCGGCACGCCCGCGTTCCGCAAAACCCCGGACAATATCGACGAGCTGCTGCTGCGCTATCGCGACCAGATCCTCAAGATCAACAAGGAACGCCGCAGCGTCGTGCTGGGTCGCGGCGACGCCTGCGACCTAATCGTGATGAACAACTACGCGTCGCGCCAGCACCTGCGCATCGAGCTGCGCTTCGGCAAGTTCGTCGCGGTCGACCAGAGCACCAACGGCACCTATGCCCGCTTCGAGGACGGTCATGTGACCCGTCTCCTCCGCGAGGAGATCAACCTGCACGGCAAGGGCTCTCTCAGCCTCGGGCAGAGCTACGCCGAGAATCCCGCCGACCTGGTCGAATTCTCGATCACGTCCCATCACGCCCCGACCTCCGGCGCATCCTGATTTCGTCTTGAACCTTCCGCAGCCTTCCCGTGCCGCGCCCGAGCGCGGGTTCGAACTCATTTATCGGGATGAATGCCTGCTGGTGGCGAACAAGCCGGCAGGGCTGCTGGCCGTGCCGGGACGCGGCGAGGGCAAACAGGACTGCCTGGTAGCGCGGGTGCAAGCCGAATTCCCCGATGCGCTAACGGTGCATAGACTGGACATGGCGACCTCGGGGCTGATCCTGTTCGCGCGCGGCGCGGAGATGCAGAGCCAACTGTCCCGAATGTTCCGCGAGCGCTTGGTCGAGAAACGCTATGTCGCGCTGGTCGCCGGTAAGATCTCGCCCGAAACCGGCGAGATCGCGCTGCCGCTGATCGCGGATTGGCCGAACCGCCCGCGCCAGAAGGTGGATCACGACATCGGCAAGCCCTCGCTGACACGCTACCGCCTGCTGGACTACGACGCCGGCAACGACACCAGCCGCGTCGAACTGGAGCCGATCACCGGTCGCACGCATCAATTGCGCGTGCATCTGCTGGCCATCGGCCATGCCATCGTCGGCGACGAGTTGTACGGCGGACGCCCAGCCGAACGGCTGATGCTGCACGCCTGCTGGCTGAGCTTCGTCCATCCGCTCGACGGCCGGCCGCTGACGCTGGCGAGCGATCCCCCGTTCCGGGCGCTCACCGATGCTATACTTTCGCCCGCTTAGTCTTAACCACCCAAGAGGAATCGCATGAAACGCTTTTTGACCCTGTTGACCATCGCCATGACCTGTCTGACCCTGTTCGCCGCAACGGCTGAAGCCAAGCGCCTCGGCGGCGGCGGCAGCTTCGGCAAGCAACGCTCGACAGCGCCGCAACAGGCGCAGCAAGCGCCCGCCGCAACGCCCACCCCAATGCAAAACGCAACGCCGGCCAAGCAAGGCAACAAGTGGATGGGCCCGCTGGCCGGCATCGCCGCCGGTCTGGGTCTGGCCGCGCTATTCTCCCACTTCGGCCTGGGCGAAGGCATGGGCATGCTGCTGATGATCGTGCTCGGTGTCGTCGCGGTGATGTTCCTGGTATCCATGCTGCGCAAGAAGCAGCAGCCGGCGGCAATGCAATACGCCGGCGCGGGCGCACCCTACAGCGGCACGCAGCAGCCGGTGTCGCAGCCTCTGCCCGGCTCCAGCGCCGCAGCCCCGGCACAGAGCGCGCGCAACATCCCAGCCGACTTTCCGGTAGACAGCTTCCTGCGCAGCGCGAAGACCAGCTTCATCCGCCTGCAGGCCGCGAACGACCGCAAGGACCTGAACGACATCCGCGAATACACCACGCCGGAGATGTTCGCCGAGATCTCGATGCAAATGCAGGAACGCGACGACGCGGCGCAGAAGACCGACGTGCTGGCTATCCACACCGACCTGCTGGAAGTGGCGAACGAAAACGACCTGGCGATTGCCAGCGTGCGTTTCACCGGCCAGTTGCGTGAGAACGACGGCGCACCGGAGAGCATCGATGAGATATGGCATGTGCAGAAGGATCTGCGCGACGACAAGTCGGTCTGGCTGCTCGCCGGCATCCAGCAGACCACGCTGCAATAATCTCCCATGTTCGCCCAGCCCACTGCCGCAGCGCTTAACCACCTGCTCCAGCAGAACCGCTGGGCGCTGCCGCGGCTGGTCCGCTTCGCCGGCAAGACGGCGCGATTCGACATCGCGCCGTTTTCATTTGCGTGGACCGTGTTGCCGGACGGCATGCTGGCCAGCGCCGACAACTCGACCAGCGCCGACGCCGTCTGCGTGATCGCCCCTTCGCTGCTGCCGCGCTTGGCGCTGCACGACGAGCGGGCTCATGCGGACATCCGCAGCGAGGGCGATGCCGCGCTGCTCACGGAGATATTCTTCCTGTTCCGCAACCTGCGCTGGGATGCGGCGGAAGACCTGAGCCGCGTCACCGGCGACGTCGCGGCCGAACGCATCGTGCACTCGGTGCAGCAAGGGAAACAACACCTGAGCGATGCGGCGCTGAACCTGTCGCAGGCCGCCGCGGAGTACCTGACCGAAGAACATCCGCTGCTGGTCAAGCCGGCGCAGGTCGCCGCTTTCGTGCAGCAAGTGGACACCCTGCGCGACGATATTGCCCGCCTCGAACAACGCGTTGCCCGCCTGAAATCCTCCGGTAATTCCTGATGCTGCGTCTGTTGCGTTTGCTGAAGATCGTCTTCGTCGTGCTGCGTTTCGGGCTGGACGAATTCCTGCTTGCCCATGCGCGGGTACGCTGGTTGCGCGCGCCGCTGAACCTGCTGCTGTTCTTCCGCGACACCTCGCGTCCGCGCGCGGTGCGGCTGCGGCTCGCGCTGGAAGCGCTGGGCCCTATCTTCGTCAAGTTCGGCCAGATGCTGTCCACGCGCCGCGACCTGATGCCCGCCGACCTCGCCGACGAGCTGGCGAAATTGCAGGATCAGGTGCCGCCCTTCCCTTCCGCTCAGGCGGTCGCGATGCTGGAAGCCGCCTACGGCAAGCCGCTGAGCGCGGTGTTCAAGCGCTTCGAGGAAACGCCGGTCGCCAGCGCCTCGGTCGCGCAAGTGCATTTCGCGGTGCTGCCGGACGGGCGCGACGCGGCGGTGAAGATCCTGCGCCCCGGCATCGCCAGCGTGATCGAGCACGACCTCGCGCTGCTCGACATCTGCGCCGACCTGATCGAACGACTGTGGTCCGAAGGTCGCCGCCTCAAGCCGCACGAGGTGGTGGGCGAATTCGAGAAGTATCTGCGCGACGAACTCGACCTGATGCGCGAAGCCTCCAGCGCCAGCCAATTGAAGCGCAACTTCGCCAATTCGCCGCTGCTGGTCGTGCCCGAAATCTATTGGGATTTTTGCAGCAGCGAAGTGATGGTGATGCAGCGCATGTACGGCATCCCGATCAGCCAGGTGGACGCGTTGCGCGAGGCCGGCATCGACGTCCCGCGACTGGCGGCGAACGGCGTCGAGATATTCTATTCGCAGGTATTCCGCGACGGCTTCTTCCACGCCGACATGCACCCGGGCAACGTACAGGTGGCGCTCGACGGCCGCTACATCGCGCTGGACTTCGGCATCATGGGTACGCTGACCGACAGCGACAAGCACTACCTCGCGCAGAACTTCATCGCCTTCTTCCGCCGCGACTACAAGCGCGTCGCCGAAGTGCACATCGAATCCGGCTGGGCGCCCGCCGACACAAGAGTGGACGAACTCGAAGGCGCGATCCGCTCGGTGTGCGAACCGATCTTCGACCGCCCGCTGCGCGAGGTGTCGTTCGGCCGCGTGCTGCTGCGCCTGTTCCAGATCTCGCGCCGCTTCGGCATCGAGGTCCAGCCGCAGCTGGTGCTGCTGCAGAAAACCCTGCTGAACATCGAAGGATTGGGCCTGCAACTCGACCCGGAACTCGACCTGTGGAAGACCGCCAAGCCCTGGCTGGAAAGCTGGATGAACGAACAGATCGGCTGGCGCGGCTTCCTGAAGTCGTTGCGCGAGGAAGCGCCACGCTACGCTACGCTGCTGCCGCAACTACCACGTCTGCTGCACCGCCATCTGGAAACCAGCCACCAGACCAGCTTGCACGACGTAACTCTACATAAAGAGCTAGAGCACCAGAAGAGGATCAACTTCCGGTTGTCGGTCGCCATCGTCGTGGTGCTGGGACTGCTGGCCTGGCAGACGCTACGCGTCGGATTGTAAATCGGTCTTGTGGGTCTGGTGGGAGCGGCTTTAGCCGCGATTGGTCGTAGAGAATAGCAAGGAAATCGCGGCTAAAGCCGCTCCTACAAAAGCAGAAAGCCCCGCCTAGGCGGGGCTTTTCATTGGCAAATTTGCCAGTGAATCAAACAAAAAATCCGCCTTCCCACAACTCCTCGGTCAATGTCCGGTAGTCCGCCGCGCCCGGACTGAATGACGCGAATTCGAACACGTCCTGGCCGTGCATCGGGCTGGCCGCCAGCGCGGCGTTTTCGCCGATGCGCGTAGCGCAGACCAGGTTGCCGTATCTTTCCCTGAGCTTGTCGTCCACATCGAACGCCAGCTTGCGCCGGGCATCGAAACGGGTCACGACGATCTTGCGTTCGAAGCGGCGGTTGAGTTTCTTCTCCAGCACATTCAACGCGCTGTCCAGACGGTGCACGCCCTGTAGCGACAAGAAGTCCGCCGACACGGGGATCAGCACGCGGTCGGTCGCCAGCAGCGCGTTCAGCGTCAGCACGCCCAGCATCGGGCAGCAGTCGATCAGCACCGGCGAGCCGACAAACGCGAGTTCGTCCTGCATGCCGCGGCGCAGCAGCGTCGCCGCCTTGGGGTCGCTGCCGAACATCGCGTCGATCTTGGCCAGTTCCAGCGAGGCCGGAATCAACTGCCAGCCGCGCGGGGTTTTGTGCAGCAGATTGGACAGCGGCGTCTTGTGCTTGAAGAAGCCCGCCATGCCCGCGTCCGGTGCAATTCGCGTCGCACCGCTGGCCAGCGTCAGGTGTCCCTGCGGGTCCATATCGAGCGCGATCGGAGACTGCCGCGCGAGGTTCAGCGCGGCGGTCACGTTCAGGCAGGTGGTGGTTTTACCCACCCCGCCCTTTTGATTGAATACGGCGATTACCGCCATGCTCTTATGATCTCCACGATTGAGGTATTGCCGAAGGCTGCGCGGATTGCGTTCCCGCTGAAAACAAGGCAAATCCGCCCTGAATTCGCAGCCACTTTTCGATGCTGCGTAATATGCCAGAGTGGCAGCCGGATTGTGCTGGGAATAGGGGCTGAATATCCCGCGTCCTCGTTCGTTTGAATGAGAAACGCAACCTGATTATAGACTCAGCCAGCAAATAGTTTTGTAGGCTGGCGGTGATAACCAGCCACTTGGCAATCGTTTTTTGATTGCTTAGTGGAATGGCTAGTTGTTCCATCAGGCACGAACCCCAGCATTTGCCGACATCACTCCACTGGAGTTCGCGTTGCTCACCGCCAGCCTACGATGGGGCGTTCATTCCAATCTATTTAATGACCGACTCAATAATCTGGCGCTATTCCACCGTGACAGATTTAGCGAGGTTTCTTGGCTTGTGGTTTCGGCCGCCCCTGCGGGGCTTAACTTGCTGCGCAAGTTAGCCTTCGCCGTAAACCGCGCGCAAGGTCCGTCACTCAACCGTGACGGACTTTGCAAGATTGCGCGGTTTGTCCACATCCGTGCCCTTGAGGAGGGCGGTGTGGTAGGCCAGCAGTTGCACCGGTATCGAGTGCAGGATGGGAGAGAGCAGGCCGACGTGGCGCGGGGTGCGGATGACATGCACGCCCTCGCTTTCGCCGAAGTGGCTGTCGAGGTCGGCGAACACGTAGACCTGGCCGCCGCGGGCGCGCACTTCCTGCATGTTGGATTTCACCTTCTCCAGCAACGCGTCGTTCGGCGCGATCACCACCACCGGCATGTTCTCGTCCACCAGCGCCAGCGGGCCGTGCTTGAGCTCGCCCGCCGGATAGGCCTCGGCGTGGATGTAGGAGATCTCCTTGAGCTTGAGCGCGCCTTCCAGCGCGATCGGGTAATGGATGCCGCGGCCGAGGAACAGCGCATGCTGCTTGTCGGCGAAGGCCTTGGCCCATTCTCGTATCTGCGGTTCGAGGTTGAGCGCGTGCTGCACGCTGGCGGGTATCTGGCGCAGCGCCTCCAGCATCGCGTGTTCCTGCGCTTGCGACAATGCGCCGCGCTGCTTTGCCAGCGTCGCGGTGAGAATGAACAGCGCGACCAGCTGGGTCGTGAAAGCCTTGGTCGAGGCGACGCCGATCTCCGCGCCGGCGCGGGTGTAGAACACCAGCTTCGAGGCGCGCGGAATGGCGCTCTCCTGCACATTGCAGATCGACAGCGACTGCGTCTGGCCGAGCGACTTGGCGTGCTTCAGCGCCTCCATCGTGTCCAGCGTCTCGCCGGATTGCGAGATGGTGACGATCAGTTGGCGCGGATTCGGCACCGAGACGCGGTAGCGGTATTCGCTGGCGATCTCCACCGAGGCCGGCAGTTTCGCGAGGCTCTCCAGCCAGTATTTGGCGGTGAGACCCGCGTAATAGCTGGTGCCGGCGGCGAGGATCAGGATGGAGTCGATGTCGCGGAAGGTCTCTGCGGCCTGCGCGCCGAACAGCTCGACATCGAAGCCGTTGCTGTCGATCACCGCTTCGATGCTGTCGGTCAGCGCGCGCGGCTGTTCGTGGATCTCTTTCTGCATGAAGTGGCTGTACGGCCCCAGCTCCAGCGAGGCCAGCGACACGTCGCTGACATGCACCGGACGCGCGATCCGGTCGCCGTTGCGGTCGAGCAGCGTGATTCCGCCGCGAGTCAGCTCGGCGGAATCGCCGTCTTCCAGATAGATCACCCGCCGTGTCGCGGACAGCAGCGCCGATACGTCGGAGGCAATGTAATTCTCGCCCTCGCCCAGGCCGATCAGCAGCGGACAGCCCATGCGCGCGCAGATCAGGCGATCAGGCGTCTGCTGGCTGACGACGGCGATGGCATACGCGCCGGTCAGTTCGGCGGCAGCCTGCCGCGTTGCGGCGAACAGGTCTCCGCTTTGCTGGAAATAGTGATGGATCAGGTGCGCGATAACTTCGGTGTCGGTCTGCGACTCGAACGCATAGCCCATCTGCTTCAGGCGAGTGCGCTGCTCGTCATGGTTCTCGATGATGCCGTTGTGCACCACGGCGATGTCGTCGCCGGAGACATGCGGGTGGGCATTGAACTCGGTGACACCGCCATGGGTTGCCCAGCGCGTATGGCCGATGCCGAGGTTGCCCGTCAGGCCTTCACGATCGGCGCGCCCCTGCATCTCCGCGACACGACCCACCGCGCGCACGCGCCGAATCCCGTCTGCATTTATCACGGCGATACCCGCCGAATCATAGCCGCGATATTCCAGGCGGCTCAGTCCCTCGACCAGCAAGGGTACGACATTGTTGTTGGCGATAGCGCCGACGATTCCGCACATGTTTAGAGTCCCGGGGAGTAGTAAGTGGAAAGTAGAAAGTGGGAGAAACTCGTAGCTCTCATTTTTTTCCTTTTACTTGTTTGATTGGGCGCTTCCAGCCCGTGACGGTCAGCTGCTTGCTGCGCGACAGCGTCAGTTCGTTGTCCGGCGTGTCCTTGGTGATGGTCGAACCCGCGCCTATCGTCGCACCGCGGCCCACCGTCACCGGCGCGACCAGCTGCGTGTCCGAGCCGATGAAGGCGTCATCGCCGATCACCGTGCGGAATTTGTTCGCGCCGTCGTAGTTGCAGGTGATCGTGCCTGCGCCGATGTTGACGCGGCTGCCGACGGTGCTGTCGCCGATGTAGCTCAGGTGGTTGGCCTTGCTGCCCGCTCCGATTTCACTGTTCTTGATCTCGACGAAGTTGCCGATATGCGCGCCGTCCGCCAGCTTGGTGCCGGGACGCAGCCGTGCGTAGGGGCCAATGTGGCAGTTCGCCCCCACGGCACTGCTGTCGATGTGGCTGTAGGGCGCGATGTCGGTGCCGGTGGCGACGGTCGCGTTACGGATCACGCTATAAGCGCCCACCCGCACGTTGTCGCCCAACGTCACCTCGCCCTCGAAGATGCAGCCGACGTCGATCTCGACATCGCGCCCGCAGACCAGACGGCCGCGCACGTCGATCCGCGCCGGATCGGCCAGCGTGACGCCGTGCGCCAGCAGGCGCTCGGCCTCGACCCGCTGCCAAGTGCGTTCAAGCGTGGCGAGCTGCATCTTATTGTTGATGCCCTCGACCTCCCAACGCTGCGCGGGCTGCACGGTGTGTACCACCACGCCCTGCCGCACCGCCATGCCGACGATGTCGGTCAGGTAGTACTCGCCCTGCGCGTTGTCGTTGCCCAGCTTACCCAGCCAGTCGCGCAACTGGGCGGTCGGCGCGAGCAGGATGCCGGTGTTCACTTCGCGTATCTCGCGCTGCTCCGGCGTCGCGTCCTTCTCCTCGACGATGCACTGCACATCGCCTTGCGAATCGCGCACGATGCGGCCGTAACCGGCGGGGTTGTCGAGCGTGACGGTCAACAGCACCAAGCCGTCGCCGGCCTGCTGCATTTGGTGCAGCGTGCTGTGCTGGATCAGCGGCACGTCGCCGTACAGCACCAGTGTGCGGCCTTCGTCCGGCAGATGCGGCATCGCCTGCTGCACCGCGTGACCGGTGCCGAGCTGTGGCTCCTGGATCACGAACTGCGCGTCGTATTGCGCCATCGCCTGCGGCACCATTTCGCCGCCGTGCCCGTACACAACGCAGACGCGTTGCGGCCGCAACGTCGCCGCGCAATCGAGCACATGCTGCACCAGCGGCTTGCCCGCGAGCGCGTGCAACACTTTGGGTTTGTGGCTATACATGCGCGTGCCTTTACCGGCAGCGAGAATGACGATGTTCAACACGGGAATGTCCGTCGCTTTAAAGATGGCGGATTATAGCCGATACACTTACCCCGACTCATCTACCCATAGCGCCATTGCGGATACCTTCTTCCACATATGGCTTCCAGAGACTAAACTGCGCGCCTGTCGCAACATTATCAATTTGAATCAAGGAATCCATCATGAGCGGTTTGCCCAAGTGCCCACTATGCAGTTCGGAATTTACCTACGAGGATGGCAGCAACTATGTCTGCCCCGAGTGCGCGCACGAGTGGCCCAAGGATGCGCCCGCCGCTGTCGGCGAGCAGCAGCGCGTCTATAAAGACGCCTTCGGCAATGTGCTGGTCGACGGCGATTCGGTGACCGTCATCAAGGATCTGAAGATCAAGGGCTCGTCCTCGGTGGTCAAGGTCGGCACCAAGGTCAAGAACATCCGCCTGGTCGATGGCGACCACGACATCGATTGCAAGATCGACGGCATCGGCGCGATGCAGTTGAAGACGGAGTTCGTCAAGAAGGCGTAGCGCGCCCTTCCCTCAGTCCAGCGGCGGGGCGATCTTGATGATCTCCTCCGCCGTGGTCAGGCCGGCGGCGACCTTCTCGGCCCCGCTCAGGCGCAACGGCCTCATGCCTTCCTGCCGCGCCAGCGCCTTGATCTTGCCAAGCTCGGCGTCCTTGACGATCAGCTTCTTCATTTCGGCGCTGAGCGGCAACATCTCGTAGATCCCGGTGCGGCCGCGGTAGCCGGTCATGCGGCATTCCAGGCAGCCGGTGGCGACATTAACCTGCGCGGGCTTGGCATCCTTCCACGGGCTGACCAGCTCCTGCCAGGTCTCGTCACTCAATTCGACTTTCGTTTTGCAGTGCGGACACAGCGTGCGCGCCAGGCGCTGCGCCATCACGCCCAGCAGCGTCGCGTTCAGCAGGTAAGGCGGCACACCCAGTTCCAGCAGGCGCGAGATCGCAGAGGGCGCATCGTTGGTGTGCAGCGACGACAGCACCAAGTGGCCGGTCAATGCCGCCTGAATCGCCATTTCGGCAGTCTCGACATCGCGGATTTCGCCGACCATGATGATGTCCGGATCCTGCCGCAGCAGGGTGCGAATGCCGTCAGCGAAGTTCAGGCCGATGTTATGCTGCACCTGCATCTGGTTGAACGCCGGTTCGATCATTTCGATCGGGTCTTCGACGGTGCAGACGTTAACCTCGGGTGTGGCGAGTTGCTTCAGCGTGGAATACAGCGTGGTGGTCTTGCCCGAGCCCGTGGGGCCGGTCACCAGGATGATGCCGTTGGGCTGGCGCGTCCAGTCATTCCACATCGCGGTCTGTTCGCGCGAGAAGCCTAGGTCGATGAAGTTCTTCACCAGTATCTCCGGATCGAAGATACGCATCACCAGCTTCTCGCCAAAGGCGGTGGGCATAGTAGACAGGCGCAACTCGATCTCGTCGCCGTCTGCGCTGACGGTCTTGATGCGTCCGTCCTGCGGCCTGCGCTTCTCGACCATGTCCATGCGCCCGAGCAGTTTGATGCGATTGGTGATCGCGTTGGTGACCGGGGCCGGCAACTGGTAAACCTGGTGCATCACGCCGTCGATGCGGAAGCGCACGATGCCGAGATCGCGGCGCGGTTCTAGATGGATATCGCTGGCGCGCTGCTCGAAGGCGTACTTGAACAGCCAGTCCACCAGTGTGACAACATGCTGGTCGTTGGCATCTAGGTTCTTGTTCTTGCCCAGTTCGACCAGTTGTTCGAAATTCTGCACGCCTATCGCCTGTCCTGCCTTGGCCTTGCTGGCAAGCTGCACCGATTGCGCGAGGTTGTAGATTTCCGGCAGGTAGCGGTTGATGTCGAGCGGGCTGGCCAGCACCAGCTCGATCTTCATGTTCAGCACTCGCTCGAGTTCCGCGACCCAGTCGGTGACGAAAGGCTCGGCGGTCGCGATGGCCACTTCGCGGTCGCCGACCCTGACCGGCATGATTTTCAGCCGCTCGGCATAGGACTTGGAAACGATGTTGCCTATGTCCGCGAAGTTCAGTTGCAGCGGGTCGATGTGGAGATATGTCATACCCACATGGGCGGCCAGCCATTCGGTGAGGAACTCGACCGTTAGCAGCTTATTCGGTGGCAAGCGGTTGCTCCATTTCTGCTCGCCGAGCACGACCAGCGGATGGACATGCTCGCCGCGGTAGCGCTTGAGCAGTTTTTCCGCCTCCTCCGGCGGGATCATGCCGTCGCGCACCAGCCAACGCAGCAGGAACTCTAGTGTGAGTTTCTGTCCTTGCTGCGCGGCAATGAAATTCTCTTTAGTCATGGCATGACACCAAAATGGAACGAGATCAGTTTAATGGCTGGTGCAATGAAATGCATCGTACGCTCGTACGACAGGCACAAAAAAAGCAGCCGAAGCTGCTTTTTCGATGTTGCTTTGCCGAACGCGATCAGTGCGTCTGCTTGCGCAGTTGCTGGATCGCGCGCAGTTGGGCGATGGCTTCGGCCAGCTCGGCTTGCGCCTGGGCGTAGTCCATGTCGGAGGTGCGATTCTTCATCGCCTCTTCCGCCGCCTGCTTGGCTTCCAGCGCGCGGGCCTCGTCCAGGTCGCCGCCGCGGATCGCGGTGTCGGCCAGGATGGTGACCACGCTGGGTTGCACTTCCAGCATGCCGCCCGATACGTAGATCAGCTCTTCCTGTTCCTGGTCTGGACGCTTGATGCGCACTGCGCCCGGTTTGATGCGGGTCATCAGCGCGGTGTGGCGCGGGTAGATACCCAGTTCGCCCATCTCGCCGGGAACGATC
>MGWR01000033.1 GCA_001801085.1 Gallionellales bacterium GWA2_60_142
ACTGTCTGAGCGCGTAGCGCGAGTTCCGCAGCCGCCTGACCAGTCGAGCAACGCAGGGAACCCGAAGGGCGGCAAACCGGGGTCGCCTTTTCTTTGGGTACTTTCTTTTGGCGAAGCAAAAGAAAGTACCTAGCTGTCGGGCTACCCCCGACGGTGTTGATTTTGATTCTGATGTTGGGTATCGCTGCGCTCCACCCAACCTACGCACGCTGAAAGAATACGTTGAACACGCAAACCGAAAACACAAAGATCGTCGAAGTCTCCGCCTCCGTCCTCCAGCGCCCCGACAACTCCTTCCTCCTTGCCCAGCGTCCCCCCGACAAAATATGGGCCGGCTATTGGGAATTCCCCGGCGGCAAGGTCGAGCCCGGCGAGACGCCGCGCGATGCGCTGGTGCGCGAGCTGCGCGAGGAACTGGGCATCGCGGTCGAGACCGCTTATCCGTGGATCACGCGCGTGTTCACCTATCCGCACGCAACGGTGCGGCTGAGCTTTTTTCGCGTGACGGCGTGGAGCGGCGAGTTGCATCCGCACGAGGGGCAGCAGTTTGCGTGGCAATGCAATCCCTCCCAGCCCCCC
Source organism: Gallionellales bacterium GWA2_60_142 (assembly GCA_001801085.1). GTDB lineage: Bacteria > Pseudomonadota > Gammaproteobacteria > Burkholderiales > Gallionellaceae > Gallionella. Next base: position 580 of record MGWR01000033.1, read on the forward strand.
TTTTGCAAAGGGGGGAGCAGGGGGGATTCCGCATCTTCGATTTCCGTGTCTCCGATCCTTCCCGCCAACGTGCCCATCCTGCGCGCGCTGGAGCTGCCGCCGCTGTATGCGATCAGCAACGCCGCTGAGCTGGGCGTGGAGGGGTTCCTGCGGCGGCTGGAGATTGCGCTATCGAACGGGCTGCGGCTGGTGCAGTTGCGCGAGAAAAATCTCGCTCGCGATGAGTTGCGCGAACTGGCGCGGCGCGTGGTGGGGCTGGCCCATGCCCATGGCGCGAAGGTGCTGTTGAACGGCGATGTGGAGCTGGCGCAGGAGGTCGGTGCGGATGGGGTGCAACTGACCGGGACGCAACTCGTGCAACTGAGCGAGCGGCCGGCGGTGGATTGGTGTGCTGCGTCCTGTCATAGCGCGGAGGAGTTACGTCGGGCTGAAGCGCTGGGATGCGATTTCGTGTTGCTGTCGCCGGTGTTGCCGACCAAGTCCCACCCGGGCGCGCCGCATCTGGGTTGGGAGAGTTTCGCGGCTATCGCGGCGGGTTCGTCTATTCCGGTGTATGCGCTGGGCGGACTACAACTGGGCAATATGGAGACGGCTTGGCAGCATGGAGCGCATGGCGTGGCGCTGTTGCGTCAAGCCTGGTGATCGGTTTCTGGTAAATCCTGTTCGCGTTGTTCAACGCGATATTCCTCGTTCGCCCACTTCCCCAGGTCGATCATTTTGCAGCGTTCGCTGCAGAACGGGCGGAAGCGGTTGCCGGTATCCCATTGGTGTTCTTTGCCGCATTGCGGGCAGGCGACGATCGGTTTGGAAGACATTACGAGGACAGGCTGCAAAAGGTCAGTTCGAACGGGACGTCCTGATCGTACCGCGTGGTCTTCGCCGCGTAGTTGGCGGCGATGAAGCGGATGTTGATGGCGTATTTGTTGGCGCCGACTTCGGGAATGCAGGCCAAGTCGCGATTCAGGCTGACGCGCAGCATCTGGGCGACGCGTCCGCCCTGCATCTGTTGGAATGCCCCCTGATGGGCGGTGAAGCGCAGCACCTTGCCACTCTCGCGCAGTAATCGCAGCACGATGTTCATGCCGCCGGCGATCGGCAGCAGCGGGGTCAGCCAGGTCTGCAGGTCGCGGCGGCGCGATGGGGCGTCCTGCTCCTGCCAGTAGTGGTAGGAAGGCAGGTCGAATTCGCAAGTGCCGCCGGGCATGCAGGCGCGTTGCTTGATGCCCATCAGCCACTCGTTGTCGCGCAGATGCTGGCCGATCTTGCCGCTCATCGCGAGCAGGTCGGCGGCGATGTGTTCGATTTCGTTCAGGATCGCGTCCAGCGCATCTTCGGAAATCGCGGGATTGTTGTGCAGCGCGGCGAGCAGGCGTTTCTGGCGCTCCAGTTCCTGCAGCAGTTCCGATTTCAGATCCGCGCGGCTGGACACTTCGAGGATTTCGAATAGCGTGGTCAGCGCGGCGTGGTGTTCCATGCTGCTGTCCTGCGCGGTGAAATACCTCATGCGAGCGAACAAATCCTCAAGGCGCAGCAGGGTGCGCATCTTTTCATTCAGAGGAAACTCGTAGCTGATCACGCTGTTGTCGCTCGGTGCATGGTAGTTGGGTTATTGGGGGCGAACGATATATTGGATTTCGGCATATCGTCAATCGTTGTTTTGCATATAACTGCGATGCAGTGCGGCGACCTGCGCGGCCAGGCCGTCGAGATCGCCGTCGTTGCGGATGATGTCGTCGGCCAGTGCAAGCCTTTCGGCGCGCGGCGTCTGGCTGGCGATGATTGCACGCACTTCCGTTTCGGTCAGGCCGCTACGCCGAACGACGCGTGTCAGTTGGGCCTGTTCGTCGCAGTCCACGACCAGCACGCGCTGCGCCAGGCGGCGGAACGCCGGGGCCTGATGTAGCAGCGGCACGACGAGGATGGCGTAGGGGGCCGCACCGGCCTGCGCCAGTTCGGCTTCGGTCTGGACGAGGATCAGCGGGTGCAGCAGCTGTTCGATCCGTGACTTGGCAGCCGGATCGGAAAAAACCAGCGCACGCATCTCTGAGCGGTCCAGCGCTCCGTCCTTGCCGATATAACGGTCGCCGAATTCGGCGCGGAGCGCGGGGATGGCAATGCCGCCGCTCTGGGTCAGCCGGCGCGAGATGGAGTCGGTGTCGATGATGGCTGCGCCCTGTTCGGCGAAGAGGGTGGCCACGGTGCTTTTGCCGCTGCCGATGCCGCCGGTGAGGCCGACGACCAGACACCTGTCCCGGGCTTGTTCCGGGTTTGTCGAGTCGGCTTGACTAAGGGTCATGGCGCGGCGAGCAACTGCAGGTAACCCTGCGTCAGGGTTTGTCCCCAGAACAGGGCGATCAGGCCGCCGCCGGCCAGATAGGGGCCGAACGGGATAGGGATGTTGCGGCCATGGCGGGCGACAACGATCAGGGTGATGCCGACCACCGCGCCGACGAAAGACGACGAGAGGATGATCAGCGGCAACATCTGCCAGCCCAGCCAGGCGCCCAGCGCGGCGAGCAGCTTGAAGTCGCCGTAGCCCATGCCTTCCTTGCCGGTGGCGAGCTTGAACAGCCAGTACACGCTCCACAGCGACAGATAGCCGAAGATCGCGCCCAGCACCGCGCTATGCAGGTCGGTGTACGCGCCGAAGCTGTTGAGCAGCAGGCCGATCCACAGCAGCGGCAGCGTGATGTCGTCCGGCAGCAACTGGGTGTCGAAGTCAATCGCGGTCAGTGCCAGCAGCGCCCAGACCAGCAGCAGTGCGCCGGCCGCTGCCCAGCCGAAACCGAAGTGCCATGCCGCGTAGGCGCTCAGTACGCCGCTGATGGTTTCGATAATGGGGTAGCGCGGCGAGATGGCCGCGCCACAGCCCTTGCATTTGCCGCGCAGCAGCAAGTAGCTGATTACCGGAATGTTCTCCAGTGCGCCAATCGCGTGATTGCAATGCGGACAGGCGGAGCCAGGTACGAGCAGGTTATAGCGCGGCGTTTCGGCAGGCTGTTCGCCGCGCAGTTCGGCGCACTGTTGTTGCCAGCCGAGTTCCATCATCTTCGGCAGGCGGTGGATCACGACATTCAGGAAACTGCCGACCATTAATCCAAGCACGGTGCAGACGCCGGTAAATACGGGATGGGAGGATTGGAGGAGGTCTATGAAGCTCATTTGGGGGTGTGGTAAGTAGGGAGTGGGAAGTGGGTGTCAGGCAGCGCGCAGCAAGGAGATGGGGAGAGATAAACAGGAAGTGGGGAACGGGCTTTCCCCACTCCCCACTGAGACGCGCAGCGTCGGCCTACTCACCACTCCCCATCCTCGTTAAACCACCTGGCCCATCTTGAAGATCGGCAGGTACATCGCGATCACCATGCCGCCGATCAGCGTGCCGAGCACCACCATGATGATGGGCTCCATCAGGCTGGACAGCGCTTCGACGGCGTCGTCCACCTCGGCTTCGTAGAAGTCGGCCACCTTGCTCAGCATCGAATCGAGCGAACCGGCCTCTTCGCCGATGGCGACCATTTGCAACACCATGCTTGGGAAAACTTCGGTGTTTTGCATCGCGACCGTCAGGCTGCTGCCGGAGCTGACTTCGCGCTGGATGTATTTGGTCGCGTCGAAATACACCGCGTTGCCGGCCGCGCCGGCGACCGAGTCGAACGCCTCGACCAGCGGCACGCCGGCGGCGAACATCGTCGCCAAGGTGCGGCTCCAGCGCGCGATGCTGGCTTTGCGGATCAGTTCGCCGAAGATCGGCAGTTTGAGCAATAGTCGATCCATCACGGCCTGCATCTTCTTGCTGCGTTTCCAGAAATAGAAGAAGGTGTAGAGGCCGCCGCCGATGCCGCCGAAGATTGCCCACCACCAAGTGACGAAGAAGTCGGATACCGCCATGATGAGCAATGTTGGCGCAGGCAAATCGGCCCCGAAGCTGGAGAACAGTTCCTTGAACGCGGGGATCACGAAAATCATGATTACTGCGGTGATGATGAATGCGACCACGATGATCGAAACCGGGTAGAACAGCGCCGACTTGATCTTGCTCTTGATCGCCTGGATTTTTTCCTTGTAGGTCGCCAGACGGTCCAGCAATGTGTCCAAAATACCGGCGGCTTCGCCCGCACCGATCAGGTTGCAGTACAGTTCGTCGAAATACAGCGGATATTTTTTGAAGGCTTGTTGCAGGCTGCTGCCGGTTTCCACATCGGTCTTGATGTCGAACAGCAGTCGGGCCACCGACTGATTGCTATGGCCCTTGCCGACAATATCGAAGGCTTGCAGCAAAGGCACGCCGGATTTCATCATCGTGGCGAGTTGGCGGGTGAATAGCGAGATGTCTTTTTCGGTGACCGGCTTGCCGCTGCTGCGCAACTTCTTGATCTTGATTACCTGGATGCCTTGGCGGCGCAAATGGGCGGAGACGGAGGCTTCGCCGGCCGCGCGCATTTCGCCCTTGACCCGTTTGCCGGTCTTGTCCTTGCCTTCCCACAGGTAGGACTGTTCTTTTATCTTGCTTGATTTTGCGGCGACTGCCATAGCGGTTCCTTAGGGGGATGTCCTGCGTTGGTGGGCATGATGCCGAGCTTTGTCCTGCTTGTAAAGCCGCGGGGAGGCGGCAAGGCGGGGCACGCCCCTACGATTTGCTGTTTGCCTGCGCGGGAAAAATACGCGCCACTTTTACGCTGCGATCCTGGATCTGGATGATCTCGATCGGATAGTCGGCGATCTTCAGGCTGGTGCCGGCCTCCGGGATGTCTTCCAGATGCTCGAGTATCAGTCCGTTGAGCGTTTTTGCGCCGCTTTCCAGCGGCAGATGCAGGCCGAGCTTGCGGTTCAGCTCGCGCAGGCTGCTGCCGCCCTCCAGCAGGAAGCTGCCGTCGTCCTGGCGCAGGAACTTGCCGGTCTGGGTCGGAGACTGGGTGGTGAATTCGCCGACAATCTCCTCCAGGATATTTTCAAGCGTCACCAGTCCCAGCAGCTCGCCGTATTCGTCCACCACCAGTCCGAGGCGCGCCTGACGTTCCTGGAAATTCTGTAGTTGCCTGAGCAGTGGCGTATCGGATGGGATGAAGTAGGGTTCGTACAACGTTTCGCGCAGATGTTCCGGATCCAGTGTTGTGTCCTGCAGCAGTGCCGGAACCCGTTTCAGGTGCAGGATGCCGATGATGTTGCCGGGGGTGTCGGCGTATACAGGCAGCAGCGTGTGATGGCTGGTGATGATTTGCTGGCGCAGTTCGTCCGGGGTGGCATTGATGTCCAGTGCCTCGATCTGGTTGCGCGGGATCATCACGTCGTTGACGGTGATGCGCTCCAGATCGACCAGGTTCAGCAGCATCTTCTGATGCTTGCGCGGCAGGAAGTGCTCGGCATCGAGCACCAGTCCGCGCAACTCTTCCAGTGACATCTTCTGTTTGCTCTGATCGGTTTCTATCTTGATGCGCAGCAGCCAGAGCATGCTTTTTACCAGCGCGGTCGCCACCGTGACCACAGGATGAAATAGGGTGATCAACGGTGTGAGCACATAGCTTGCAGGCATGGCGATGCGTTCCGGGTGGCTGGCCGCGATGATCTTGGGCATGATCTCGCTGAATACCACGATCACGAAGGTGAGCGTCAACGTACCCAGCAGGATCGCCAGGTCGTTTTGTCCGAATAGGCGCAGGATGATGATGTTGGCGATGGCCGCCGCGGCGACGTTGACCAGTGTGTTGCCCAGCAGGATGGAACCCAGCAACTTGTCTATCTGGCCGAGCAGCCGGTTGACCAGCTTGGCGCTGCGGTTACCTTTGCGGATCAGGCTGTTCAGGCGATAGCGGTTGATCGCCATCATGCTGGTCTCCGAGCCGGAAAAGAACGCGCTGCAAAATAACAGCGCGAGGAGAATGATAAACAGGGTACTTAGGGAAATGTCGTCCAAGGTCGGGGCGTTCGGAATGCGATGGCGGAAATGGTGGGTGAGTGGCTGGTGAGTGTCAAGCGGCGCGCCGCTGACTGTAACGCACCAGCAGGATACCCCCGATCACCATCGGCAGGCTCAGCCATTGGCCCATGCTCATGCCCAGGCTGAGCAGTCCCAGATGTCCGTCGGGCTCGCGGGTGAATTCGACCAGGAAACGGAAGCTGCCATAACCGATCAGGAATAGGCCGGACAGCGCGCCGACCTGGCGCGGCTTGCGTGCGTACAGCCACAGCAGGACGAACAGCAACACGCCCTCCAGCGCGAATTCGTACAGTTGCGACGGGTGGCGCGGCAGTTCGTCGACGTTGGGGAAGACCATCGCCCAGGGCATGTCGCTGGGGCGGCCCCACAGTTCGCCGTTGATAAAGTTGCCCATTCGGCCGAACGCGAGTCCGGGCGGCACCAGCGGCGCGATGAAGTCGGTCAGTTGCAGCCAGTGCAGCCGCTGCTTGTGCGCGAACCAGACCAACGCGACCAGCACGCCGAGGAAGCCGCCGTGGAACGACATGCCTCCCTGCCACAGTGCGAAGATTTCCAGCGGATGCCCGGCGTAATACGAGAACTTGTAGAACAGCACATAGCCCAGCCGTCCGCCGAGGATCACGCCGAGCACGCCGTAGAACAGCAGGTCGTCGAGTTGCTTGGCATTGACCGGCGGGCGCAGCAATGCGGCGATGCGGACGCGGCCCAGCCACAGGAAAGTCATGAAGCCGGCGAGGTACATCAGGCCGTACCAGTGGATGCCGAGCGGGCCGAGTTGCAGGGCGACGGGATCGAATTGCGGATGAACGAGCATGGGGTATTGGGTTAAAATCGAGCGGGCAATTATACGTGCCCTGCAATTTTTTAGAGAGACAACATGCCTGCTTATCGTTCCCGCACCTCCACCCACGGCCGCAACATGGCCGGCGCGCGCTCGTTGTGGCGCGCCACCGGCATGACCGAAGGCGATTTCGGCAAGCCCATCATTGCCATCGCCAACTCCTTCACCCAGTTCGTGCCCGGCCATGTCCACCTCAAGGATATGGGGCAGTTGGTGGCGCGCGAGATCGAGAAAGCGGGCGGCATCGCCAAGGAATTCAACACCATCGCCATCGACGACGGCATCGCCATGGGCCACGACGGCATGCTGTATTCGCTGCCCAGCCGCGACCTGATCGCCGACTCGGTGGAATACATGGTCAACGCCCACTGCGCCGACGCGCTGGTGTGCATCTCCAACTGCGACAAGATTACCCCGGGCATGTTGATGGCCGCGATGCGGTTGAACATCCCGGTGGTGTTCGTCTCCGGCGGCCCGATGGAAGCGGGCAAGGTCAACTGGCAGGGCAAGATCAAGGGCCTGGATCTGGTGGATGCGATGGTCGCGGCGGCGGACAGCAAGATCAGCGACGAAGAAGTCGATGCCATCGAGCGTTCCGCCTGCCCCACCTGCGGCTCCTGCTCCGGCATGTTCACCGCGAACTCGATGAACTGCCTGACGGAAGCATTGGGTCTGTCGCTGCCGGGTAACGGTTCGCTGGTGGCGACGCATGCCCAGCGCAAGGAGTTGTTCCTGCGCGCGGGCCGGCTGATCGTCGATATCACCAAGCGTTATTACGAGCAGGACGACGCATCGGTGTTGCCGCGCAGCATCGCGACTTTCGATGCGTTCGAGAACGCGATGACGCTGGATATCGCAATGGGCGGCTCGACCAACACCGTGCTGCACCTGCTGGCTATCGCGCGCGAAGCGGGCGTGGACTTCACGATGAAGGATATGGATCGCTTATCGCGCCATGTGCCGACGCTGTGCAAAGTCGCGCCATCGAGCGAGTACCACATGGAAGACGTGCACAGGGCCGGCGGCATCGCGGCGATCCTAGGCGAGCTGGGTAGGGCCGGGCTGCTGCACGGCGATGCCGGCACGGTGCACAGCAAGACGCTGCGCGACGGGCTGAAGCAGTGGGACATCGTGCAGACAGGCGACGAGGACGTGAAGAAATTCTTCCGCGCCGCGCCCGGCGGCATCGTCACCACCATCGCGTTTTCGCAATCCATGCTGTATCCCGAGCTGGATGCCGATAGGGCCGGCGGCTGCATCCGCGACAGCGCGCACGCCTATTCCAAAGACGGCGGTCTGGCGGTGCTGCACGGCAACATCGCGCTGGACGGTTGCATCGTGAAGACCGCTGGCGTGGACGACAGCATTCTGAAATTCACCGGACGCGCGCGCGTGTTCGAGAGCCAGGATGCATCGGTCGCCGCTATTCTGGCCGACCAGATCGTCGCGGGCGACGTGGTGGTGATACGTTACGAAGGCCCGAAGGGCGGGCCGGGCATGCAGGAGATGCTGTATCCGACTTCCTACCTGAAGTCGAAGGGGCTGGGCAAAGCCTGCGCATTGCTGACCGACGGGCGTTTCTCCGGCGGCACCTCTGGGTTGTCCATCGGTCACGTTTCGCCGGAAGCTGCCAGCGGCGGCGCGATCGGCTTGGTGCAGGAAGGCGACCGCATCGAGATTGACATCCCGAATCGCACCATCGATCTGGCGATTTCGGATGCCGAGATGGCGCAACGCCGCACGGCGATGGATGCGAAAGGCAAGCAGGCATGGAAGCCTGCCACCGAACGTCAGCGTAAGGTATCGACCGCATTGCGCGCCTATGCGGCGATGGTAACCTCGGCAGACAAAGGTGCGGTGCGCGACGTGTCGCAAATCGAGTGATTCCGGCAGATCGAACGACAAACAATAATACGAAGGAAAAAGCATGACCACTGCAGCACAACTGAACACACAATTCGGCAAGGGGCAACTGAGTTTTCGCGAGGACGCGAGCGGGCTCGTGGTTGCGGAAATCGACAACGCGCAGGCGACCGCGTCGCTGTGTCTGCAGGGCGCACACCTGATGACCTGGCGTCCAAAGAGCCAGGCCGTGCCGGTGGTATGGCTGTCGCGCGATGCGAAGCTGGCGGCGGGCAAGTCCATTCGCGGCGGCGCACCGGTTTGCTGGCCATGGTTCGGTGCACATGCGTCCGAAACAAGCTTCCCCGGTCACGGTTTTGCGCGCACCGTGCCGTGGACTGTGATCGAGTCCGGCACCGAGCCGGACGGCGCGACGCGTCTGACGTTGCGCTTGGTGGCGAGCGAGAAGACTCGCGCCCAATGGCCGCATGACTGCGCGTTGGATCTGACCGTGATCGTCGGCGACACGCTGCGCATGGAAATGACCACCGAGAACACCGGCGCGGAAGCGTTCGTGATCGGCGAGGCGCTGCATACCTATTTCCAGATTGGCGATATCGGTGCGGTGCGCGTCACCGGGCTGGAAGGCTGCGATTACTGGGACAAGGTCGGCGGTTCGACATTGCGCAAGCAGGACGGCGCGATCGCCTTCTCCGGCGAGACCGACCGTGTGTACATCGACACTGCGGCCGAGTGCGTGATCGAAGACGACAGGTTGAAGCGCCGCATCCATGTCGCCAAGTCCGGTAGTCTGTCCACCGTGGTGTGGACGCCGTGGAGCGACAAGGCGAACAAGATGGGCGACATGGGGCAGCCGGACGGCTGGCGCGAGATGGTCTGCGTGGAGTCTGTCAATGCAATCGACAACGTCGTCAAGGTCGCTGCGGGAACCAAGCACACGCTGATAGTCGAATACCGTGCCGAATCGTTGTGATTTTCAATCAATCGTGAACAAGGAGAGCATCATGCGTACAAGAAATCTGTTGTTGGCATCGTTGTTGGTTGCACTCTACGGCTGTCAGCCGGAAACCCCGGCTCAACCGCCTGCGGGTTCTGCGATGGAGTCGCCAGTTGCCCCTGCTTCTGTCCCGCTTGCCATGACTCCGGCATCCTCTCCGGAACAAACTGTCGTACCAGTTCCGGTCGAAAAGGCCGCGCCAGTGGTGCAGGAAAAGCCTGTCGCCATGAAGGAGCCAGCAGCGAATCCCGCTGTTGCTACGCCGATAGTAAAGGTTGATCCGGCTCCAGTTGCCGTGGCGCCTGAAGCAAAACCTGTCGCGGCTATGTCCGAGACCGATGCATTGCCACTGGCGAAGAAGAGCGGTTGCCTCGTATGTCATGCTATCGACAAAAAAGTGGTCGGCCCGGCCTGGAAGGATGTGGCGGCCAAGTATCGCGGCGATGCAGGTGCGGAGGCGCGGATGATGGACAAGATCGCCAAGGGCGGCAGCGGCGTATGGGGCGCGATAATGATGCCGGCAAATCCCAAGATTAGCGAGGCGGATCGTCGGGCGCTGGCGAGATTCGTTCTGTCGCTGAAATAAGCTGTCAACGCCGAACGGTTGGAAGGCGTTAACTCCTTGCCCGTCGAAAAATCTGGTTTGCAAGGTTGGCGGAGTTGTTTAGAATCGGTGGCGAAGGCAGTGCCTTCCACTGTTCAGGTGTTATTAATCATAAACGGAGAGAACATGAAATCTATCGTCGTAAGCATGATCGCAGCAGCAGGCTTGATGGTTGCAGGCAGCGCAATGGCAACTGATATTCCCAAGGAAGGTGCTGCATGCAAGGCTTGCCATTCCATCGAGAAGAAGCAAGTTGGCCCGGCTTGGAAGGACGTTGCTGCCAAGTACAAGGGCGACAAGGATGCGGTCAGCAAGATCGCTGCAAACATCGAAAAGGGCGGCAAGTTTGGCTGGGGCTTCGCAGCCTCTATGCCTCCAAAGGGCGGTGCCAAGCCTGAGAACATCAAGATGTTGGCGGAATTCATCGCTGGTCTGTAATTCGCGACATGCTTCAAAAAAAGCCGGCGTAAGCCGGCTTTTTTTGTTGGCCTGTGCTGCCCAGGCAGCAGGTTGGGTGAAGCCGATCAGGGCAATTTGATTGCCGACAATGCCGACTCGCTTGAGTCCGCTGCCGGTTCAGGGTTTAATCCGTCCCCGATACCAATAAGAAATCAGGGAGAATCATGAAACACCCCAATCCGGCCTGGTGGGCGCTGTTGCTGTTGTTGCCGCAGCAGGCTCTGGCTGACGATGCCGCCATCGATGCGATCTTCGGTTCGATCAACGGTTTTCTCGCGCAGATCATCTTCTTCGACGTATTCCCGGGTGAGCCGGTCATGCCGTTCATCGTCGCCTGGCTGATCGTTGCGGCGGTGTTCCTCACGTTGCGTTTCAACTTCGTCAATCTGCGGATGATGCGCCATGCCTATCGCGTCATTCGCGGCAAATACCGCACGGCGGACGACAAGGGTGAGGTGACGCCATTTCAGGCACTGTCTACCGCGCTTTCCGCGACGGTCGGTTTGGGCAACATCGCCGGTGTGGCGATTGCGATTTCCATCGGTGGGCCGGGAGCCACGTTCTGGATGATAGTCGCCGGGTTTCTCGGCATGACCACCAAGTTCACCGAGGCCAGCCTGGCGCAGATGTATCGCGAGGTGAGGCCCGACGGCAAGCTGATGGGCGGTGCGATGGAGTATCTCTCCAAGGGGCTGGCCGAGCATGGCGCTCCGACGACCGGCAAGGTGCTGGCTGTGATGTTCGCCATTTTCACCATCCTCGGCTCGTTCGGCGCGGGCAGTGCGTTCCAGGTCAGCCAGTCGATGGGCGCGGTGCAGGCGCAGATTCCGTTCTTCCGCGAAGTGCCTATCGCCTATGGTTTGCTGATGGGAATCGCGGTCGGTCTGGTTATCGTCGGCGGTCTGCGGCGCATTGCCCATGTCGCCGAGGCGGTGGTGCCGACGATGGTCATCATCTATATGAGTGCGTGCCTGTGGATCATCGGCAGCAATGCGGGGCTGGTACCGGAGGCGCTGGGCAAGATATTCACCGAGGCGTTCTCGCCGATTGCGGTCGCGGGCGGCATCGTCGGCGCAATCGTGCAGGGATTCAAGCGCGCCGCATTTTCCAGCGAGGCGGGGCTGGGCTCCGCCGCGATTGCGCACTCGGCCGCATCGGTGAAGTATCCGGTGCGTCAGGGGCTGGTCGCACTGTACGAACCGTTCATTGATACCGTGATAATTTGCACGATGACCGCGCTGGTGATCGTCATCACCGGGGTGTACAGCGCGCCGGAACACGAAGCCTTGCGCGCCGCGAGTCAGGGGGCCGCACTTACCTCGGCTGCGTTTGCGACGGTGTCGGACTGGTTCCCGATGATATTGGCGCTGTCGGTGGTGTTGTTCGCTTACAGCACGGCGATCTCATGGTCGTATTACGGAGAGCGCTGCTGGGTGTATGTATTCGGCGAACGTTATTCCATCCTGTATAAGGGTATCTTCATCGGCTTTCTGGTCGTCGCCTCTATCGCCAACGCAGCCAACTTGGTGGACTTCACCGATCTGCTGGTGTTGGCGATGGCCTTCCCCAATCTGATCGGTCTGTATCTGCTGAGCGGCAAGGTGAAGGTCGCGCTGGGTGAGTATCAGGCGAAGCTGGCCAGCGGCGAACTGGATCGCGAGGCGGGAATCAAGCCACGACGTTGAGCAGCAGTTTGGTCGCCAGCACGAGCAGCAGCACGGCGAACAATTTGCGCAGCAAGGCCACGTTAGTCCGGTGTGCGGTCTTTGCGCCCAGAGGTGCGGTGATGACGCTGGCGAGCGCGCAACCGAGCACTGCGGGCAGATACACATAGCCCAGATGCGGGGCGGGCAGCGTGGCATTCATGCCGGTAAATATGTAGCCCATCGTGCCGCCGATGGCGATAGGAAAGCCGATCGCGGCAGCCGTGCCTATCGCGTGGCGCAGCGGCATGTTGCACCAGATCAGGAAAGGCACGACGATGATGCCGCCGCCGACGGACACCAATGTGCTCAGCCAGCCGGTGAACGTGCCGGCCAGCGTGAGCCCCGCAGGGCCGGGCAATTGGCGCGATGCATGCGGGCGGACATCGAGCAGTATCTGCGTCGCCGCGAAATAAACGAACAGCGTGAAGAAGATAGCCAGGAAGCGAGGGGAGACGCTGGCGGCAAGGAGCGCGCCGAGCGCGGTTCCCAGCAGGATTCCCGGGGTGATGCCGATGACGACGCGCCAGTTCACCGCGCCGAGCTGGTGGTGCTTGCGCATGCTGGCGGCTGCGGTGAACAGGATAATCGCCATGCTGCTGCCCAGTGCGAGGTGCATAGCGCTTTCAGGCGGAAAATGCTGCGCCTCGAACAGCATCAGCAGTATCGGCACCAGCAGCGTGCCGCCGCCGATGCCAAACATGCCGCCGAGGAATCCCGCGACGGCACCCAGTACCAGATAGGCGACGTACCACTCCACTATTCGCGTACCAGCCGGTTCGTAATGAACGTCCACTCGGAAGGATCGAGCGGCGTGATCGACAAACGGTTGCCGCGCTGCAGCGTGCGCATGTCCGCCAGTTCCGGATGGCGGCGCAATTCGTCTAGCGGGATCAGCGCGATCTTCTTCACCAGTTGCACGTCGACGTTGAACCAGCGCGGTTGCTCGTGCGTGGCCTTCGGGTCGAAATATTTGTTCTTCGGATCGAACTGCGTCGCATCGGGATAGGCGAGCGCGCCGACTCTGGCGATGCCGGCGATGCCGGGCTCCTTGCAATTGGAGTGGTAGAACAGCACGCCGTCGCCTATGCCCATCTGATTGCGCATGAAGTTGCGCGCCTGATAGTTGCGCACGCCGTACCAGGCTACGCTCCGGTTCGGCATCGCGGCCAGATCGTCGATGCTGCAATCGGAGGGTTCGGATTTCATCAGCCAGTAACGCATATTTCACGTCCACAAAGAAAAAGTGCGATCTCGAAAGATCGCACTTGGAATAAAGCCCCCCGCCTGTGCCGTTGACCCAATTATCTTGAACCTGGGTCCAAGAGGGCCGCGCTCCGGTTACATCAGGTACATCCACTAGGGACGCGCACAACAGTAACGAATTGGATTGCGACCTTACGCTGTGCGTATTGGTTCTAAGAAATTATGAGCCTGACGAACACCGCAGGG
>MGWR01000034.1:0-4167 GCA_001801085.1 Gallionellales bacterium GWA2_60_142
GTCTTCTTGTTCTTGTCCGTTGTGTAGAAGTGACCGGTGCCGGCACTGGACTCGAGTTTGATTTTTTCGCGCATTTGCTAGCTCCTTAAACGTTTTCGCCACGGGCGCGCATTTCGAACAACACGGCTTCGATGCCGTTCTTGTCGATAGTGCGCAGCGCAGCATTGGTCAGACGCAGGCTGACCCAGCGATTTTCGCTCTCAACCCAGAAACGGCGACGTTGCAGGTTAGGCAAGAAACGACGCTTAGTTTTATTGTTTGCGTGGGAAACATTGTTCCCAACCATCGGGCCTTTACCCGTCACTTGACATACACGTGCCATGGTTCTACTCCAACCGATTTTCAAAAGAGCGCGGATTCTACCGAATGAATCCAGAATGTTCAACTTGTATTTGAGTTTATCGCTCAAAGTGGCGCCGATCCCCGGTTTTAGCGACCTTTTCTGGACGCGATCAGCACTGCCCACACGCCCAGCGCGATGTAACACAGCAGCGACCACTCCGGGATGCCGAGACTGAGAAAGGTCCAGCCCTTCTCCGCGCACTCGCCCGAACCGTGCATCAACTCCTTCAACACATTGGACAACGGCATCGTTTCCAGCATGTAGTCTAGGCCGGGGCCGCAGGCGGGCACCTGATCCTTGGGCAGGTTCTGTATCCAGATATGGCGCGCCGCGACGGCGATACCGGACAGCGACAGCAGGCCTATCAGCGCTGCATAGATGCGCTCGCCCATACGCTTCGGACCATGCAGGGCGGCCAGCGCGAACAGCACCAGGATAGCAATGAACACCACGCGCTGCACCATGCACAGCGGACAGGGGTCCTGATGTTTGACGTATTGCAGGTAGAAGCCGAAACCCATCAGGCCGCTGGCATACAGCGCACCCGCGAGGTAAAGCCAGCGATTGGAAATCTTGCGCCAGAGTTCCAGCATCATTCCGCCTCGTCTACCCAAGTTGCCTGTATCGCTTCCAGCACTTTCTCGCCGCCGTGAGCATGATTGTCGTTGAAACCTTCCAGCCCGACGACCCAGTTATGCAGGTCGGTGAAGCGCACGGTGCGCGGATCGATGTCCGGATATTTCTCGCTCAGCGCGATCGCGATGTCGCGCACGTCTATCCATTTCATGCCGTCACTCCTTGACCATGTTGATGGTGTACTTGGGTATCTCGACGATCAGCTCCTGTTCACCCACCACCGCCTGGCAGGACAGGCGCGAGGTCGGCTCCAGCCCCCAGGCCTTGTCGAGCAGGTCTTCCTCGATCTCTTCCGCGGGTTGCAGGCTGTCGAAGCCCTTGCGCAGCACGACGTGACAAGTGGTGCAGGCGCAGGACTTCTCGCAGGCATGCTCGATCTCGATACCGTTGGCGAGCAACGTGTCGCAGATGGTGTCGCCGGGCTTGGCGTCTATCACCGCACCGTTGGGACAGAGTTCTACATGCGGCAGGACGATCATTTGCGTCATTTCAGCTCCCCAGTTCCGATATGTTGTGTCCGGCCAGCGCGCTCTTCACGCTCGTATCCATGCGGCGTTGCGCGAACTCGGTGGTCGCGACGTTGAGCGCCTCGATGCCGCGCTTGATCGCCTGATGGTCGGATTGTTGCAGCAATCCGTTCAGATTGTCGATGCGACTCTGGATCGTGATGCGCTCGGTCTCGTTCAGCAGCGCACCGTCCTGCGCCAGCGCATGCCGCACCGCTTCGAGCAACTGCTGCGCCTCGGTCTGCTGCTCGCGCAACGCGCGCGCCAGCATGTCGTCCTGCGCGTGCTGCGCGGATTCCTGCAGCATGCGCGTGATCTCGGCATCGCTCAAACCGTAGGATGGCTTCACCGCGATATGCGCTTCGACGCCGCTGCCCATCTCACGCGCCGCCACGTTCAGCAGGCCGTCGGCGTCCACCTGGAAGGTCACACGTATGCGCGCCGCACCGGCGACCATAGACGGGATGCCACGCAGCTCGAATTTCGCCAGCGAGCGGCAGTCGCTGATCAGCTCGCGCTCGCCCTGCACCACATGGATGCTCATCGCGGTCTGTCCGTCCTTGAAGGTGGTGAACTCCTGCGCGCGCGCGGTCGGGATCGTGCTGTTGCGCGGGATGATCTTTTCGGTCAGGCCGCCCATGGTCTCGATGCCCAGACTCAGCGGGATCACGTCCAGCAGCAGCCAGTCGTCGCCGCTGCGGTTGCCCGCCAGCAAGTTGGCCTGTATCGCCGCGCCCAGCGCGACCACCTTGTCCGGGTCGAGATTGGTCAACGGCATCTGGCCGAAAAATTCGCCCACCGCATGCTGCACCTGCGGCATGCGCGTAGCCCCCCCGACCATCACCACGCCCTTGACATCATCGACCGCCAGCTTCGCGTCGCGCAGCGCGCGGCGCAACAGTTGCAAGGTGCGCTGCACCAGGTTCTGTGACATCGATTGAAACGCTTCACGGGTCAGCACGTTGTCGATCAGTTCGCCGCTGGACAGCACGGCGGTGATGCGCGTCTCGGTATGGTCGGTCAATTGCTCCTTCGCGGTGCGCGCATGGGTCAGCAGCAAGCGCGTGTCTTGCGGGCTGAGCGCGGAGAGATCGTTTTTTTCCAGCAGCCAGCAATGGATGCGCTGGTCGAAATCGTCGCCGCCCAGCGCCGAGTCGCCGTTGGCCGAGAGCACCTCGAACACGCCGCGCGACAGGCGCAGCACGGAAATGTCGAACGTGCCGCCGCCGAGGTCGTACACCGCATACACGCCTTCGGCGGCGTTATCCAGCCCGTATGCAATCGCTGCTGCGGTCGGCTCGTTCAGCAGGCGCAGCACGTTCAGCCCGGCAAGCTTCGCCGCATCCTTGGTGGCCTGCCGCTGTGCGTCGTCGAAATACGCCGGCACGGTGATCACCGCGCCGACCAGTTCGCCGCCCAGCGACGCCTCGGCGCGCTCGCGCAATACTTTGAGAATTTCCGCAGACACTTCGACCGGACTCTTGGCACCCGCGACGGTGCGCAGTTGCAGCATGCCCTCAGTGTCCACGAAGCGATACGGCAAGCGACTGATGTCGCCGATGTCCTTCAACCCGCGCCCCATGAAGCGTTTCACCGACACGATGGTGTTCACCGGATCTTCGCTCTGCGCGGCCTGAGCCGACTCGCCGACGGTCACATCGCCGTCGGCCGCATAGCGCACCACCGAGGGCAGCATCGCGCGGCCATTGTCGTCGTTGAGCACGACGCTGATGCCGTTGCGCACCGTCGCCACCAGTGAGTTGGTCGTACCGAGGTCGATGCCGACCGCCAGCCTGTGCTGGTGCGGCGCGGTGGAAAGGCCGGGTTCGGAAATCTGTAGAAGAGCCATCAGGAGTCTATTGCGTCGTAGGCAGAATGTATTTCTTCCGCGAGTTTTTCCATGAAGCGCAGCTTGCGCACCAGTCCGGCGGCATCCGCGTAGTTCTTTTCGTTATCGAGCTTGCCCGCGAGTTCGTTTTCGAGCACGCGCGTCTCGCGATGCAGCCGCGCTTCCAGTTCGTCCAGCACCGAAACATCGTCCGCCTCGGCCACCGCCTCGCGCCATTCCATCTGCTCCATCAGAAAATCCACAGGCATCGCGGTGTTGGTCTCTTCCTGCGTGTCCACCCCCTGCAGCGACAGCAGGTAGCGCGCACGCCTAAGTGAATTGCGCAGCGTCTGATATGCCTCGTTCACTTGGGTGGAATGCTGCATCGCGAGGCGCTGTTCGGCCTCGGACAGATGGGCGGATTTGTCGGGATGGACCTGCGTCTGCAAGGCGCGGTAATGCTGGTCGAGCTGCGTCGCGTCGAGTGCGAAGGACTGCGGCAGCCCGAAAAGCTGGAAGTGGTTTTGCTGGAAGTTGAAGCCGGAGGGTTGCATTACACCTTGAAGCTTTCGCCGCAGCCGCAGGTGTCTTTGACGTTCGGATTGTTGAACTTGAAGCCTTCGTTCAGTCCCTCGCGGGCGTAGTCCAGTTCCATGCCGTCGATATACGGCAGGCTCTGCGGATCGACCAGCACCGTCACGCCGTTGCTGTCGAACGTGATGTCGTCGCTGCCGATCTCGTCGGCGAACTCCAGCTTATAGGCCATGCCGGAACAGCCGCTGGTGCGCACGCCGATGCGCAGCCCGACGCCCTTGCCGCGCTTGGCGATAAAGCCCAGCACATGTTTCGCGGCC
>MGWR01000034.1:4175-10797 GCA_001801085.1 Gallionellales bacterium GWA2_60_142
TTGCATTACATACCGCCCTTGCAGGCCGCCGTCTCGACGTTCTCGCCGTGCTTGGCCTTGTAGTCCGCCACCGCCGCCTTGATCGCGTCTTCCGCGAGGATGGAGCAGTGGATCTTCACCGGCGGCAACGCCAACTCCTCGGCGATCTGGGTGTTCTTGATCGCCAGCGCCTGATCGACGGTCTTGCCCTTGACCCACTCGGTCACCAGCGAGCTCGACGCGATCGCGGAACCACAGCCGTAGGTCTTGAACTTCGCATCCTCGATCACGCCGTCCTTGCCGACCTTGATCTGCAACTTCATCACATCGCCGCAAGCCGGCGCCCCGACCATGCCGGTGCCGACGTCGCTGTCGTCCTTGTTCATCGAACCGACGTTGCGCGGGTTCTCGTAGTGATCCAGTACTTTTTCGCTATAAGCCATATCTTTATCCTCCAATCCGTCGAGGACTGACAAGTTGCCTGTCTGACAAGGCAGAGGGTTGCGCCGTTTACATCAAGTAAACAAGCAGCCCGATAACGCAGTCAGGCGGGCAAATCGTCAGTCCTTAGTGGGCCGCCCACTGCACAGTATTCAGGTCTATGCCTTCCTTGTACATATCCCATAAGGGGGATAGCTCGCGCAATTTTCCGATTTTGTCGTTCAGCAGCGCGATCACGTAGTCGACTTCTTCGACGGTGGTGAAGCGGCCGATACTGAAGCGGATCGAGCTGTGCGCCAGTTCGTCACTGCGACCCAGTGCGCGCAGCACGTAGGACGGCTCCAGGCTCGCCGAGGTGCAGGCGGAGCCGCTGGAGACCGCGAGGTCCTTGACCGCCATGATCAGCGATTCGCCCTCGACGAAGTTGAAACTGAGGTTGAGGTTGTGCGGCACACGCTGCTGCATGTCGCCGTTGACATGCACCTCTTCCATGTCCTTCAGGCCGTTCAGCAGACGGTCGCGCAGCATGCGGATGCGCTCGTTCTCGCTCGCCATTTCTTCTTGCGCGATGCGGAACGCCTCGCCCATGCCGACGATCTGGTGCGTAGCCAGCGTGCCGGAGCGCATACCGCGCTCGTGGCCGCCGCCGTGCATCTGTGCCTCCAGGCGCACGCGCGGCTTGCGCTGCACGTACAGCGCGCCTATACCCTTCGGGCCGTAGGTCTTGTGCGCCGAGAACGACATCAGATCGACCTTCAGCTTCTGCAGGTCGATCGCCACCTTGCCGGTCGCCTGCGCCGCGTCGACGTGGAACAGGATGCCGCGCTCGCGGCAGATCTCGCCGATGGCGGCGATGTCCTGCACCACGCCGATCTCGTTGTTCACCAGCATCACCGACACCAGCACGGTGTCGGGACGCAGGCTGGCCTTGAATTTCTCCAGGTCGAGCAGGCCGCTAGGCTCCGGATCGAGATAAGTCGCCTCGTAGCCCTCGCGCTCCAGTTCGCGCACGGTGTCCAGCACCGCCTTGTGCTCGATGCGCATCGTGACGATGTGCTTGCCCTTGCCGCTGTAGAAATGCGCAGCGCCCTTGATCGCGAGGTTGTTCGATTCCGTCGCGCCCGAGGTCCAGACGATCTCCTTGGGGTCGGCGTTCACCAACGCGGCGACTTGCGCGCGCGCCAGTTCGACCGCCTCGTCGGCCTCCCAGCCGAAGGCGTGGGAACGGGAAGCCGGATTGCCAAACTTCTCGGTCAGATAAGGGATCATTTTCTCCGCCACGCGCGGGTCGACCGGCGTGGTTGCGGAGTAGTCCATGTAAATAGGCAGTTTCACGTTGAATCCTTCAGACAGGGGCGCCCTGCGCCTTTTGCATGCGATCGAGCATCACCGGCACGGCTTCCGGGTTGTGCTTGGCACAACCGTCCACCAGCTGCTGCAGATTGACCGACTCCAGATAGTCGAAAATCTTCTCGTTCAGCCCCATCCACAGGTTGTGGGTAATACAGGGCATCTCGTCGTGGCAATCGCCCTTGCCGCCGCAACTGGTCGCATCCAGCGGCTCGTCCACTGCCTGGATTATGTCCGCGGCAGAAATCGTATTCGCCGCGCGCGCCAGGTAATAGCCGCCCCCGGGTCCGCGCACGCTCTCGACCAGGTTGTTGCGGCGCAGCTTGCCGAACAACTGTTCCAGATAGGACAAGGAAATCTTCTGGCGTTCGCTGATCGCAGCCAGCGTCACCGGCCCCTTGCCGCCGCGCATCGCCAGATCAACCATCGCCGTCACGGCAAATCGTCCCTTCGTCGTCAATCGCATGTCATTACCTCTCTCAATTTGTTGCTCAGCCAATTAGCGATGCCCTGCGGGCCCGTTCCAATTTTCGTGAGCAATAATAGAATACCTGAATTTTTTAATCAACTATCTTATTCAGGTGATTAGGGTCAAATTTATCGGCGGTGGCACGCTCCTCGTCGACGGGCACACCCATCTTTTCGAGTTGCTGCAGGATGAAGTCGATACGCTGGTCCACGGTCATGCTGTGCCCGATCAGGCCATGCAGCGCCTTGGTAACTGGGTCGTTCTGGTCGTTGCCTATGCCGTAGGCATTGAAACCGCCGGTCTTTTTTCTCTCCTCGTCGAGGATGCGCGCCGGGATGCCGGCCGCAGTCGCACCCGCCGGCACGTCCTTGACCACCACCGCGTTCGAACCGATCTTCGCACCCGCGCCGATATGGATGGGCCCGAGGACCTTGGCGCCCGCCCCCACCACCACCCCGTTGCCCAAGGTCGGATGGCGCTTGCCTTCCTTCCATGACGTGCCGCCCAGCGTCACGCCGTGATACATGGTCACGTCGTCGCCGATCTCGGCAGTTTCGCCGATCACCACGCCCATGCCGTGGTCGATGAAAAAGCGCCGGCCTATGGTCGCGCCCGGATGGATTTCGATGCCGGTAAAGAAACGAGCGATATGCGACAGGAAACGCGCCATCCACTTCAGGTTGGCGTGCCACAGCTTGTTCGATAAACGGTGCAGGATGCGCGCATGCAGCCCGGGGTAGCAGGTCAGCACCTCGAAGGTGCTGCGCGCCGCCGGGTCGCGGTCGAATACGCTGGCGATGTCTTCTCTGATGTTTTTAAACATTTTGCTGATTATTGGCGTGGATGTTCAACGAATCTTGGTGCTCTTGCTGATAGCGCGTTTTGAGGCGTGCATTGTACTCGGTCGTGACACTCAGCATGCCGCGCAGGATGTTGATCTCGTCCGGCTCCGGCCTCGCCCTCGCATACAAACGGCGCAGGCGCTGCATCATGCGCGCCGGATTCTGCGTGGTGAAGAAACCGATCTCGAACAGCACCTTCTCCAGATGCGCGTAATACCCTTCCATCTGCTCATGGGAAGCTGGCCTCGCCTCGGCCACTTTCGGCACGAAGCCCTGTGCCGCCACGTTCAGCTCGTAGGCCATCACCTGCACCGCCGCCGCGAGATTCAGCGAGGAGAAATCCGGATCGGTGGGAATGTTGACCAGCACCTGTGCCTTGCCCATTTCCTCGTTGGTCAGCCCCGACATCTCAGTGCCGAACAGCAACGCGACCGGCTGCGCCGATGCCTGCTGCAACAGCTCAGGCATCGCCTCGCGCGGTGTCTTCACCTCGATCGAGATGTCGCGCAGCCGCGCCGTCATCGCCACCGTGAACGCCACGCCGTGCAGCGCCTCGTCGATGGAGGAACACACCACAGCATTTTCCAAAATGTCGTCCGCCCCCGCCGCCATCGCCGTCGCTTGCGGATCGGGGAATCGATATGGGTTAATCAGATGCAGATGGCGCAAGCCCATGGTCTTCATCGCGCGCGCCGCCGCACCGATATTGCCGGGATGCGAGGTGTGGCTGAGCACCACCCGCACAGAATCAAAAGGATTTTGTTTATTCAAAGCGTGATTCCAACTAAAATGCGCGCCGTGGGAACCATATCTGCGTTCCCGATCAGCTCATTAAAAGGTCGTTACCCATGCATCCCATGCTCAACATCGCGGTGAAAGCCGCACGTCGCGCCGGCAACCTGATATACCGCGCCACCGACAAGATCGATCACCTCACCGTGACCAAGAAGTCCCATGCGGATTTCGTCAGCGAAGTGGATCGCGCAGCCGAGCAGACCATCATCCAGACCCTGCTGGAGGCCTATCCGGACCATGCGATTCTAGCAGAAGAGAGCGGTGTTCACGGCGAGTCCGAGTACGTCTGGATCATCGATCCGCTGGATGGAACGACCAATTTCCTGCACGGCTTTCCGCAATTCGCCGTGTCCATCGCGCTGCAACACAAGGGCATCATCACCCAGGCCGTCGTGTACGACCCGACCAAGAACGAGCTGTTCACCGCGACCCGCGGCCGCGGCGCGTTCCTCAACGAGAAGCGCATCCGCGTGACCAAGCGCGTGCATCTGGCCGACGCCCTGATAGGCACCGGCTTCCCCTACACCCGCTTCGAACACATGGACGCCTATATCGGAATCCTGCGCGACCTGATGGAAAAGACTTCCGGCCTGCGCCGCCCCGGCTCCGCCGCGCTGGACCTGGCCTGGATGGCCGCCGGCCGCCTCGACGGCTTCTACGAGACCGGCCTCAAGCCTTGGGACATCGCCGCCGGCACGCTGCTGATCACCGAGGCGGGCGGCATGGTCAGCGACCTGCATGGCTCCGACACCTTCCTCAAGACCGGCCACATCTGCGCGGGCAATCCGGACATCCACCAGCAACTGCTGAAAGTCATCGCCCCACACCTGACGCCCGGACTGAAAGGGCAGTAAGCGACGGAGCCGGCCGACATGGACACCATCCTCGTTCTGGCCATCGCGACTATCGTCGTGGTGCTGATGTTCGAGTACACCAACGGTTTCCACGATGCCGCCAACATCATCGCCACGGTCATCGCCTCGCGCGCGATGACGCCGGTGCAGGCGGTGATGGTGGTGGCCATCTTCGAATTCCTCGGCCCGCTGCTCGGTGGCACTGCGGTTGCCAACACCATAGGCAAGTTCGTCACGCTGGACGACCTCGACCGGGTGACGGCGCTGACCATCGTATTCTGCGGACTGCTGGGTGCAATCGCCTGGAATTTGCTGACATGGTGGCGCGGCATCCCCTCCTCCTCTTCGCACGCATTGGTCGGCGGACTGGCCGGCGTGGTGATGGTCGCCGCCGGCTCCAACCATGTCTCCTGGGGATTCGCGGAACTGATGCGCGGCGAACTGACCGGCGTCGCCAAGGTGCTGGTCGCACTGATCCTCTCGCCCATCATCGGCTTCTGGGTAGGCTATCTGCTGCACAAGGTCATGATGGCGATGCTGCGCGGCGCGCATCCCTCGATCAACCGCGACCTGCGCCACCTGCAATTCGTCACCTCGGCCGGCCTCGCGTTCTCGCACGGCGCGAACGACGCGCAGAAAAGCATGGGCATACTCACGCTGGTATTGGTGCTCGGCGGTTTCATCCCCACTTTCGACGTGCCGTTCTGGGTGATGCTGGCCTGCTCGATGACCATCACGCTGGGCATCCTCTCCGGCGGCTGGCAGATCGTGCGCACGCTGGGCTTTTCGATTTACAAGATACGTCCACTGCACGCGCTGGATTCGCAGATGACTGCCGCCAGCGTGATCTTTGCCTCATCGCTGGCGGGCGCGCCGGTCTCGACGACGCATGTGGTCGCCTCGTCCATCATGGGCATAGGCGCGTCGGAACGCCCCAAGGCCGTGCGCTGGGGCAAGGCGCGCGAGATCGTCACGACCTGGCTGATCACCATACCCGGCGCGGCGTTGATGTCGATTTGCTGCTACCTTGTCGCCCAAATATTCCTCTGAGGAAATGCCATGAACGATGCCTCCAAAACACTGCTCGCGATCATCCTGGATCGAGTTTTCCCAAAGATGCCGGACTTTTTCACGATGCTGTCCGAGCAGAACATCCAGGTCACGCACACCGTCAATTTGCTGGTTGACTACATGGAACACGGCGACCCGGCAATTGCCGACGCGCTGAAACAGAACGTGCACGAGGCCGACGTCATCAAGGTGCGCAACCTGCACGAGCTGAACGAGGCATTCTCCACCCCCATCGACCGCGAAGACATCTACCGCGCGATCATGAGCCTCGACGACATCGTGATGTACTGCAAGACCACAGTCCACGAAATGGACGTACTGGACGTCACGCCGGACAATTTCATGCGCGAAATCTCGCGCCACATCAAAGAAGGCGTGGATGCGCTGGCCGTCGGCTTCGCCAAGCTGAGCACCAAGCCTGCCGACGCCGCGCACGACGCCGATGCCGCGCGCAAGGCAGAGCGCCATGCCGAGAAGCTCTATCGCGTCGCGCTGCCCATCCTGTTCGAGGGCACCGATTACGTGAACATGTTCAAGCGCCGCGAGATCTACCGCCACCTGACCAACGCCGCCCAGCACATGGCGCAATGCGCCAACACCTTGCACGACATCGTGGTCAAGATCAGCTAAGTCCGCGGCCATACATCCCATGATCGAAATCAGCGGACTCACCTTCGACTACCCCGGACATCGCGCGCTGAACGATGTGACGCTGAGCGTCGCCGGCGGCAGCGTCACCGCGCTGGTCGGCCCCAACGGCGCGGGCAAGACCACGCTGATGCGCTGCATCGCCGGGCTGGAGACGCCGCTCGAAGGCCGCA
>MGWR01000034.1:10810-16549 GCA_001801085.1 Gallionellales bacterium GWA2_60_142
GGACGACGACATCCCCGCCGCGATAGCGCGCACCGCCGAACGCCTCGACCTGACGGACAAGCTGCACCAGTTGAGCGGCAACCTGTCGCGCGGCCAGCGCCAGCGCGTCGCCATCGGACAGGCCATCATCCACCAGCCCAAAGTGTTGCTGCTGGACGAGCCCGCCTCCGGCCTCGACCCTGAGGCGCGCGCAAGCCTCGCCGCCTTGTTCCGCCAGCTGCAGGCCGATGGCATGACGCTGCTGGTGTCCTCGCACATCCTCGCCGAACTCGACGAATATTCCACGCACATGCTGGCGCTACGCGATGGTTGCATCCTCGAAAACCGTACGCTAAAAACCCCGCATGCATCGGAGGAATACCGCCGACTGCATCTCGACGTGGCACAGCCGGATGCGCGCCTGCCGGAATGGCTCAAGGCCCATGCATTGATCACACTCAAAAATGCGAACGAAAGCCATGCCGAATTCGACTTCCGCGGCGACCTGCATGCGCAGGCCGATCTGCTGAAGGCGCTGGTGCATGAAGGCTACGCGGTCAGCAGCCTCTCCGAACACAAGGAGAATTTGCAGCAGTCTTACCTGCGCTCGGTCGCGGCGCACATGGAGAGCAGCCGATGAGCAACCCGGAATTCAGGCGCAACCTGTGGCTATCGTTCTCCACGCACCGGCTCGCGGCGATGCCCGCGCTGCTGGGCCTCACCTTCCTCGCCGCCGCGCTCGCCGACCCGCAGGACAATGTCGCCGGGCGGCTGTATACCGCGGCCATCATGCTGTTCATCTTCATCGTCTGGCTATGGGGCGCGCGCAACGCGAACGCCGCCATCGTCGACGAGCTGCGCGACAAGACCTGGGATCAGCAGCGCATGAGCGCACTCGATCCGTGGACGATGACCTGGGGCAAGCTGTTCGGCTCCACCTCGTTCAACTGGTACGGCGGCGCGATGTGCCTCGTGGTCGTCGCCACCGCCGGCTTCGCCGCAGGCAAGCCCGACGTGCTCGCAAACGTGATCTCGCTGTGCGCGGTCGGCGTGATGCTGCACGCCGCGCTGATCGCGCTGAACTTGCACACCAGCCAGTTCGAATCGCGCGTCATCCAGCGCGGCGGCATGGGCTGGCTGGTGATCATTCTGGTGTTCATGTTCATGCCCGCTTTCTCCTTCGGCGACCAGAAGCCGGTGCACTGGTGGGGCATGGAGATCGGCCACGCGCTGTTCTGGCTGGACACCGCGCTGCTGTTCGCCGCCTGCGCCGCCTTCGCCGCATGGCGCGTGGTCTGCAACGCCCTGCAGGTGCGCACCCGCCCTTGGGCATGGCCCGCGTTCGCCTGCCTGCTTTCCGTCTATCTCGCGGGCTTCGCGCATGAAAACGCCTCGCTGTGGTTGATCGGCCTGTTCGTCTCGGTCGCGATGACCTATGCCGCACTGTTCACCGAACCCAACACGCTGCTGCGCTGGCGCAAGCTGAGCCTGCTGCGGGAACGCGACGACCTGCGAGGCTGGCTGGAACACCTGCCGGTGTGGCCGACCACGCTGGCGCTGAGTTTCGCGTTCGCGCTGATGGTGATGCTGACCTCGTCCGGCACGCAGGATGAATTTTCCCCGGTGAACATGCTGCATCCGCAATATGCGTTCACCGTCGCGCTGATGCTGCTGCGCGATGCCTGCATCCTGCTGTTCTTCTCCTTCGCGCCCAACGCCAAGCGCGCGGTCGGCGCGACCATGCTGTACCTGTTGGTGCTGAACATGCTGCTGCCCTTCCTCGCCGAAGTCGCCGGACTGAGTGCCGTGCGCTTCTTCTTCCTTCCCTTCGAAACCACCTACGAATCCTGGAGCAGCGTGCCGGTGATGGCCGTTCATGTCGCCATCGCGCTCTGGCTCGTACGCTGGCGGCTGCGCAACGACGAACAACCATGAACGACCAGACACTCGAAAAACACACGCCGATGATGCAGCAGTATTTGCGCATCAAGGCCGAACACGCCGACAAACTGCTGTTCTACCGCATGGGCGATTTCTACGAGCTGTTCCACGACGACGCGGTGCGCGTCGCCAAGCTGCTCGACATCACGCTGACCCAGCGCGGCGCATCCAACGGCAACCCGATCAAGATGGCGGGCGTGCCCTATCACGCCGCCGAGCAATACCTCGCAAGGCTGGTGAAGATGGGCGAGTCGGTCGCGATCTGCGAACAGATCGGCGACCCGGCGACCAGCAAAGGGCCGGTCGAACGCAAGGTGATGCGCATTGTCACGCCCGGCACGGTGACCGACTCCGCACTGCTGGAAGAGAAACGCGACAACCTGCTGCTGGCGCTGCACCAGCGCCGCGGCAAGCTTGGCCTGGCCTGGCTGAACCTCGCCTCCGGCCAATTCTTCGTATGCGAGACCGCCCCGGAAAACCTCGCCGCCGAACTGGAGCGCCTGCAACCTTCCGAGATCCTGCACGCCGAAGACAGCGCGCCGCAAATCGCGGGCCGCGTCGCGCTGAAGTCGCTGCCGGAGTGGCACTTCGAACTGGAGACCGCGCGCCGCGCACTGTGCCAGCAGTTCGCGACCATCGATCTCGCCGGCTTCGGCTGCGACGATTTCACCGCAGGCCTCGAAGCCGCCGGCGCGCTGCTCGGCTACGCCAGACTCACGCAAGGCCAGAGCATCGCGCATATCCGCAGCATGCAGGTCTACAGCGCAGATCGCTACGTGCGCATGGACGCCAGCACCCGCCGCAACCTGGAGATCACCCAGACCCTGCGCGGCGAACCCGCGCCTACGCTGCTGTCGCTGCTCGACACCTGCGCGACCAACATGGGCAGCCGCCAGCTGGCGAACTGGCTGCATCACCCATTGCGCGACCGCAATGTGTTGCGGGCACGGCTGGAGGCGGTCGAACAACTAATCGCATCAAACCCAAACCCACCCCAGCCCTCCCTTGTCAGGGAGGGAGCAGTACCGGCGATGCCCGCAACTTCCGCTCCTCCCCTGACAAGGGGAGGCTGGGAGGGGTTTGCACTCCATCGCATCGTCCACGAACAGCTCAAGCCCAGCGTAGACGTCGAGCGCATCACCGCGCGCATCGCGCTGAAGAGTGCAAGGCCGCGCGACCTCTCCGGCCTGCGCGACACGCTGCTGACCTTGCCGCAACTGCACGCCGAACTTGGTAGGGTGGGCAGCTCTGCTGCCCACGCGGTATCCCGCGACGAAAACCGCGTGGGCACAGAAACGTGCCCACCCTACACCGCTCTGCTGCAAACTCTGGCCGACGCGCTGCAAGCCGATGCCCCCCTGGTCGAGCTGCTGCAAAAAACAATGAAACCCGAACCCTCCTCCGTTCTCAGGGAAGGCGGCGTGATCGCCGACGGCTACGACGCCGAGCTGGACGAACTGCGCGGCATCCAGACCAACTGCGGTGACTTCCTGCTGGCGCTGGAGGCGCGCGAACGCGCGCGCACCGGCATCGACAAGCTCAAGGTCGAATACAACCGCGTGCACGGCTTCTACATCGAGGTCAGCGTCGCCAATGCGGACAAGGTGCCGGACGACTACCGCCGCCGCCAGACGCTGAAGAACGCCGAGCGCTACATCACGCCGGAACTGAAGGCCTTCGAGGACAAGGCGCTGTCCGCAAACGACCGCGCACTGGCACGCGAGAAACACCTGTACGACCAGTTGCTGGACAGCCTCGCCCCCAGCATCCCGCAACTGCAACGCATCGCCGCCGCCATCGCCGAACTCGACGTGCTCGCCACCTTTGCAGAACGCGCCGCGACGCTGAACTTCAGCGCGCCGCAGTTCAGCGACGACGCGCAGATCAACATTGTCAAAGGCCGCCATCCGGTCGTCGAGGCGCAGATCAGAGACCAGTCCGGGCAGTTCACGCCGAACGACACCCAGCTTTCCGACAGCCGCCGCATGCTGCTGATCACCGGCCCGAACATGGGCGGTAAATCCACCTACATGCGCCAGGTCGCGATCATCGCGCTACTCGCACACGTCGGCTGCTTCGTCCCCGCGCAGGAAGCCGTGCTCGGCGAGATCGACCAGATATTCACCCGCATCGGCGCATCGGACGACCTGGCATCAGGACGCTCCACCTTCATGGTCGAGATGACTGAAGCCGCCAACATCCTGCACAACGCGACGGAGAAGAGTCTGGTGCTGGTCGACGAGATCGGGCGCGGCACCTCCACGTTCGACGGCTTAGCGCTCGCCTACGCCATCGCGCGCCACCTGCTGGAGAACAACCGCAGCTATACGCTGTTCGCCACGCACTACTTCGAACTGACCAGACTAGCCGAAGAATTCGCCCAGCTCGCCAACGTGCACCTCGCCGCCGTCGAACACCAGCACAGCATCGTCTTCCTGCACAGCGTCAACGAAGGCGCGGCGAGTCAAAGCTACGGCCTGCAAGTTGCCGCGCTCGCCGGCGTACCGAACAGCGTTATCCGATCCGCGAAGAAACAACTGGTGAGGCTGGAACAACAAAGCGCCGCGCAAAACCCGCAAGGCGACCTGTTCGCCGCCCCGCCGCCGTATGCAGCGCCGGAGCCGGAAGAGCATCCGCTGGTCGCCGCGCTGCGAGAGTTGCAGCCGGATGATCTCAGCCCAAGGGACGCGCTGGAGAGGATTTATCAGTTGAAGAAGCTGGTGTAGCATAGGCCGCAAAGGAGACCATCATGGGACAAGCACTGCACGTATTGGGCATAGACAGCATGAGCGTCGAAGACCGCATCGCCCTGGTGAAGGACATCTGGGATTCGGTAGCCATCGAAGCCGGCCTGCTTCCTCCCTCCTCATCGGAACAGGCGGAACTGGATCGCCGTCTTGCCGAGGATGACTCAACTCCCAACGACACCGTTGCCTGGGAAACCATCAAAGCCGAAGCCCAGACCCGCTGGCAGCGCTGATGCGCCAAGTCGTCTTTCGCAAACAGGCCCACCTTGAATTCGACGAGGCCGGCGACTAGTACGAGAAAGAACGCCCCGGCCTGGGCTTGGAATTCCTTGCCGAGATTCATCTGCTCATCCACAGCATCGCCAGCAACCCGAAGCAATTCCCCATGCTGTACCGCGACGTGCGCAAGGCCGTCGCCAGACGCTTCCCCTACTGCATCTATTTTCGCGAGCGGGATCAGAAGATCGTCGTGCTGGCTGTATTCCACAGTGCGCGCAATCCGGCGGTGTGGAAGCAAAGGACATGATGAACTCGCCATGCCGAAAAGGCAGCCATTGGTCGCGGCACTGCGCGATTTGCAGCCGCAACGACCTCAGCCCGAAGGCGGCGCTGGAGAAGATTTATCTGAAGAAATTGCTAGCCACACACTCCAAGGAGTAAGCATGAAAGCGTATGACAATGCTAAAACAGAATTAAATAATTTAAGAAAACTCCATGCTGCCTCACGCTTTGCATTTGAACAAACAGAAGAAGTATTACGCTATCGCACAAAGCACAAAAAATCGCTTGACCCCAACTTTCTCATTCTAAAGCCGCCACCCAAGTTCAAACAAAAAAAGTCCTTTGGATTAACGATGATGGGACAATTGAGTGAACTTGTTTTTATACGTCTAATTTCAGTATTGGAAGCGTACCTTGTTGACTCTGTGAGAGATGTATTTTTTCTCAACAAACAGCCATTCAAAGATCAGGACGTTCGGTAATCCCCCCTGAAATTAGCCGCAGTTAAAAGTAGAATTTTCTCAATTAGAAAGCGAGGGAGTTTTACATGAAGACATCACGATTTTCAGAC
>MGWR01000035.1 GCA_001801085.1 Gallionellales bacterium GWA2_60_142
GCGGCGGCAAGTATCAGGGGCAGGTCGGCGTGACCCTGCCCAAGACCTGATGCCGCGCAAGCACGACATAGTCTGGCGCTCGCCCACGGGCGACGTGATCGCCTGCATCGAGAAGAACAAGGTGATGCAGGAGAATCTCGCCGAGATCCGCCAGGTCTGCCGGGACGCGCTGGAAGACGCCGTGCTGATGGGCTGCGACGAGCAGCAGTTCCGCGCGGTGCTGGTCGAACTGGTCGCATCGCTGGAAAGCTCCTTCCCGCCACAGGACTAGTCTTCTCCGGCTGCCCCAACATCGGGCCACGCTACCTTTGAAATCTGCGACAATCCGCGCCAAATCGTTATCCCCACTGGGAGTTAAACAATGAAATTCAGGTTTAGTTACGACATCACATCGGCCTGCGGCCGATATGAGTCCCCACTGAAACTCAACCCTTTCTCAAGTTTCGCCAGCGCCCGTTGCGCTGCTTTCCATTGATCGCCATAAGGAGCGCTACATGAAGTTTCGTTTTCCTATCGTCATCATCGACGAAGACTTCCGTTCCGAGAACGCCAGCGGTCTCGGCATCCGCGCCCTTGCGGCGGCGATAGAGAAGGAGGGCATGGAAGTGCTCGGCGTCACCAGTTACGGCGACCTGAGTTCGTTTGCGCAGCAGCAGAGCCGCGCGTCGGCGTTTCTGTTGTCCATCGACGATGAGGAGTTCGGTGCGGGCAGCAAGGAAGAGACCGAGGTTGCGTTGAAATCGTTGCGCGCTTTCGTCGAGGAGATACGCTTCAAGAACGCCGACATCCCGATTTATCTGTACGGCGAGACGCGCACTTCGCGCCACATTCCGAACGACATCCTGCGCGAGCTGCACGGTTTCATTCACATGCACGAGGACACGCCGGAGTTTGTTGCGCGTCACATCATCCGCGAGGCGAAGGCTTATCTCGATTCGCTCGCGCCGCCGTTCTTCCGTGCGTTGCTGAATTACGCGCAGGACGGTTCGTATTCCTGGCACTGCCCCGGACACTCCGGCGGCGTCGCGTTCCTGAAGTCGCCGGTGGGGCAGATGTTCCACCAGTTTTTCGGCGAGAACATGCTGCGCGCCGACGTGTGCAACGCGGTGGACGAACTCGGCCAGTTGCTGGATCACACCGGCCCTGTCGCGGCTTCCGAGCGCAACGCGGCGCGCATCTTCAATGCTGATCATCTGTTCTTCGTCACCAACGGTACGTCCACATCCAATAAGATCGTGTGGCATTCGACGGTGGCACCGGACGACATCGTCGTGGTGGATCGCAACTGCCACAAATCCATCTTGCATTCGATCATGATGACCGGCGCGGTGCCGGTGTTCCTGACGCCGACGCGCAACCACTACGGCATCATCGGCCCGATCCCGAAATCGGAATTCGAGCCGGCGAGCATCCAGCGCAAGATCGACGCGAACCCGTTCATCAAGGACAAGACCAAGAAGCCGCGCATCCTGACCATCACTCAGAGCACTTACGACGGCGTGGTGTACAACGTCGAGATGCTGAAGGATATGCTGGACGGACGCATCGACACGCTGCACTTCGACGAAGCCTGGCTGCCGCATGCGGCGTTCCACGACTTCTACAAGGACATGCACGCCATCGGTCGCGACAGGCCGCGCGCGCAGGAGTCGATGATTTTCGCGACGCAGTCCACCCACAAGTTGCTGGCGGGCCTGTCGCAGGCGTCGCAGATTCTGGTGCGCGAGTCGCAGACGCGCAAATTGAACAGCCATACTTTCAACGAAGCCTATCTGATGCACACCTCGACCAGCCCGCAGTATTCTATTATCGCCTCGTGCGATGTGGCGGCGGCGATGATGGAGCCGCCGGGCGGCACCGCGCTGGTGGAAGAGAGCATCGCCGAGGCGATGGATTTTCGCCGCGCGATGAAGAAGGTGGACGAGGAGTTCGGCAACGACTGGTGGTTCAAGGTGTGGGGGCCGGAGGTGATCGCCGACGAAGGTGTCGGCTCGCGCGAGGACTGGGTGCTGAAAGCCGCCGACAAATGGCACGGCTTCGGTAAGCTCGCGGACGGCTTCAACATGCTCGACCCGATCAAGGCGACCATCATCACGCCAGGACTGGACGTGGACGGCGACTTCGCCGATAGCGGCATCCCCGCGTCCATGGTGACCAAGTATCTGTCCGAGCACGGCGTCATCGTCGAGAAATGCGGGCTGTACTCGTTCTTCATCATGTTCACTATCGGCATCACCAAGGGCCGCTGGAACACGCTGCTGACCGCGCTGCAACAGTTCAAGGACGACTACGACAAGAACGCGCCGCTCTGGCGCATCCTGCCGGAATTCGCCGCGAAGTACCCGAAATACGAGCGCACCGGCCTGCGCGATCTGTGCCAGCAGATCCACGACGCCTACAACAAACACAACGTCGCGCGCATGACCACCGAGATGTATCTGTCGGACATGCAGCCGGCGATGAAACCGTCCGATGCGTTCGCGAAGATGGCGCACGACGAGATCGACCGCGTCGAAATTGACCAGCTTGAAGGCCGCATCACCGCCGTGCTGCTGACGCCTTATCCGCCGGGTATCCCGCTGCTGATTCCGGGCGAGATATTCAACAAGACCATCGTCGATTATCTCAAGTTCGCCCGCGACTTCAGCCAGCACTTGCCCGGCTTCGAGACCGACATTCACGGCCTGGTCGCCGAGGAAGTGGACGGCGTGAAGCGCTACTTCGTGGATTGCGTCAGATAAGTTCCGGCAGGTCGTATCGATAAAAAAGGCAGCGCATCGCGCTGCCTTTTTTATTTGCGCGCGTTCGGGCCGCTTCCGGTCTGACCGGAGAAGTATCCATGGTAGGTATTGACCTACCTTGCAAGGTAGGTCAATACCCCAATTGCAACGGCGCCATGCAGGCATAGAATCCGTGGCGCGTATCGACACATCGGGAAGCCTGAATGTGGATATAACTGCCGGATGTGCGGTGCATGATCGCCCGGTCAATTGGATGCCTATCGTTTTTGCAGGACATCGGTCCGGTTCTTTCTCGCCGTTCCGAGCCAAAACGATCCGGCATTCCGTCGCTCCCGGTCGCGGAGATTCCGGGGCGATCAAAATAAATGAAAGGATGTGCCATGTCAGCTCCTTCTAAATGCCCGACAGTGTTGGTGGTGGACGATGAGCCGTTCAATCTCAGTCTGATGGATGAGATATTGAACAAGAGTTACAACGTGCTGAAAGCCGTCAATGGACCGGAGGCGCTCGAGCTTGCCTTTGCAGCTCCGCCCGATCTGATCCTGATCGACGTGATGATGCCGGATATGGATGGCTTCGAGGTTTGCCGCCAGTTGAAGAGCAATGCCGCGACCATGCATGTGCCGGTGATTTTTATCACCGCGAAGAACGAGATCAAGGACGAGGAGCTCGGGTTCTCGGTGGGCGCGTCGGATTTCATCCATAAGCCGATCAGCGTGCCCATCGTCACTGCGCGGGTTCGGACTCACCTCAAGGTCAAGTTGATGCAGGATTACCTGAGAATCGAAAATACCAAACTGCTGAAGGATGTCGGCGAGAAATCGACCGAGTTGCAGCAGTTGAGGGATTTTATGTGGGGTGGGGAGCAATTCGTCAAGCGTTGACTCCGGAGGCGATCCGGGCCATTCCCCGCGTGAGGCGGATGGTCCGGCGTCGGGCAAGTCTTGGCAATCCATGAAAGGCTTCCGTATGTCCAGCCAGTTTCGCCGAAGCTTCCTCAGGCTGTTTGTTCCCCTGGCGCTGCTGGTTGCCCTGGCGGCAGTTTATCTTTTCAATCAGGCGGTCGATGACCAGAAGGCCATTCTGAGAGCGGACGGTTCGCTCAACGTGGTGTCCGGAGGGCGTTCGATCGAGCGCTCGCTGGATGCCAGCGTCCAGGATGTGCTGTACCTTGCATCCCTTCCGGAATTGACGGCGGCACGGAAGATCACCCGAGCCGGCATGCAGAACCTGCACCGGGCATTCATCCTGTTTTGTCTGACGCACCCGGCGTATTCCAGGCTGCGCCTGATAGATGAAAACGGCAAAGAGGTTCTGAGAATAACCAATCTCGACGGGAATGTTCGCGTCACGGAGCAGAGCCAACTGGAAAACAAGAGTGACCGCTTTTACTTTACCGGGAGCCTGACGCTGGATCCGGGGAAGGTATATGTATCCCCCATGCAACTGGAGTTCGAGAACAAGAGTGTCGTCACTCCCCACCAACCCATCATCCGCATCGCCACGCCCGTGTTCGATGCCAAGGCGCACCGCCTCGGGGTGCTGGTTGTCACCGTTGCCGCCGATGAACTTCTGTCGCGCATAGAGTCCAGCAACGATGTCTCCATCAGCCAGCACATGCTGCTGAACAGCGACGGTTATTGGCTCAAGAGCGACAATCCGGCCGAGGAATGGGGGTTCATGTTCGACAAGCCGCTGACGCTCGGCGCCAGCTTTCCTGACGCATGGAAAAAGATCGCGGTGGAGAAGTACGGCCAATACGAAGACGACAGCGGCTTGTGGAACTTCGATACGGTGTACCCCTTGAAGCCGCGCAAAAGCTCGCATGAAGATGACAACAGCGAGATACGCACCAGTGTCGATCCGGACAAATACTATTGGAAGGTGGTTTCGTTCGTTCCGAACGAACAGATATACGAATTGAGTTCCAAGGTGATGCGTTCCACCGCGCTCTACGCGGCAGGAATGCTGTCGCTGTTGCTGATCGGCTGCTGGTATTACACCAAGATGCATTATTCCAAGCTGAAGGCGCAACAGGATTTGAGTATCGCCGAGGCGGAATATGCCAAGCAGTTGGCCTTGCGCGACGCCGAGGCGCGGATGTACGCGATATTGCATACCATCGCGGACGGCATCATTACTTTCAGCGAAAGCGGCATCATCGAAGAGTTCTCATCCAATGCCGAACGCATCTTCGGCTATTCCACGGACGAGATCATCGGGCAGCATGTCAGCATGTTGATGCCGAAATCGGCCCATTGGTTGAACGACAATTATCTGTTGCCTGCAAGCAAAGAAGCCGGAGTCGCCGGCGGCGGCGAGCTGGAGATCGTGGGGCATCATAAGAGCGGCAGCACCTTTCCGCTGGAGTTGGCGGTTAGCGAGATGATGCTGGGCGGGCGGCGCTATTTCACCTGCATGGTGCGCGACATCACCCAGCGCAAGCGGATCCAGCAGGAGCTTATCGCGGCCAAGTCGGACGCGGAGATGGCCAGTCAGGCCAAGAGTTACTTTCTCGCCAATATGAGCCACGAGATCCGCACGCCGATGAATGCCATCATCGGGTTCGCGAACTTGTGCCTGGAGACCCCGCTTACGCCCATACAACACGATTATCTGGAAAAGGTCTCCATTTCCGCGAACTCGCTGCTGGGCATCATCAACGACATACTGGATTTTTCCAAGATCGAATCCGGCAAGCTGGATATGGAAATGGTGCCTTTCAGTCTGGTCGCCGTGCTGAGAGGCGTTGCCGCCATCGTCAGCATCCGCGCGGAAGAGAAGCGCCTGGAGTTCCTGATCGATGCGGAATACGGGATACCCCAGATGCTGGTCGGCGATTCATTGCGCCTGAGCCAGGTTCTGAACAATCTGACCCATAACGCCGTCAAGTTCACCGAGACGGGAGAAATCGTCATCCAGATCGGGATAAAACACATGGTCCCGAGCCGGGGGGAGACTTACGGCCGGGTCGTATTGCGCTTTGCGGTGCGCGACACCGGTATCGGCATGACGCCGGAACAAATCGAAAAGCTCTTCCAGTCTTTCAGTCAGGCCGATGTTTCCACCACCAGGAAATATGGCGGTACCGGATTGGGGTTGGCCATATCCAAGCGTCTTGTGGAATTGATGGGCGGGCGGATATGGGTGGAAAGCACATTGGGGAAAGGCAGTGTTTTTACATTCGAGCTACCCTTCACCTTTTTGCCCGAGGATACCGGCGAGGTGCCGGAACTGGCCGGCCTTCGGATGCTGGTGGTGGACGACAACGACAATGCGCGTCGCGTCATACTGGCCATGCTGGAATCGTTCGGTATCGAGGCCAGCTCTGCCTCCGACGGTCTCGAAGGGTTGGCGGCCATCGAATCCGCCGATGAACGCGGGCAGCCGTTTACTTGCGTGATGCTGGACTGGAGCATGGCCGGCATGAGCGGACTGGAACTGGCGAAGCGCATCAAACAGAAATCGCCGTTGCACCAGCAACGGCCGAAGGTCATTTATCTTTCCGGACATAAACATACCGAGATGATCAATGTGTCGGGAGCGGCAAAGCTGCTGGATGCGGTGATCAACAAGCCCGTCACGTCGTCCGGATTGCTGGATGCGATCATGACAAGTCTTTCAGGCCGGGCCATATTGCCGCAGCCCGCACAGGCGAGCGACGCGCATGCCGACCTGTCCGGTCTGCATGTGCTGCTGGTGGAAGACAACAGCTTCAACCAGCAGTTGGCCAATGCCCTGCTGGTGCGTGTCGGAATCGAAGTCGGCATCGCCGACAACGGGGTCGAGGCGCTGCAGGCATTGCAACGGGAAAGCTTCGATGCGGTGCTGATGGATATGCAGATGCCGCAAATGGACGGACTGGAAGCGACCAAGCGCATCAGGGACGATCCGGCACTGGCCGACCTGCCCGTCATCGCCATGACGGCCAATGCCATGGCGGGGGATCGCGAGATATGTCTTGCCGCCGGGATGAACGATTATATTTCCAAGCCGCTGCATACCGGGACGTTGTACGCCACGCTTGCCCGCTGGACGCATCGCGACGGGCTGCCGACGCAACCCATGCTCGAGGTCCGGCTCCGGGGCGATGAGTATGCAGTCCTCGATGCGGGCAGCGCGATGGCCAGAATGGGAGAGAAGGCGCTCTACTTGTCCATGCTGGCCAAGTTCGCCCCCAGCCAGCAGCATGCGGTGCAGTCGATACGCGATGCGCTTGCCGCCGGCGACGTCGCTACCGCCGAACGTTTGGCGCATTCGCTGAAGGGCGTCGCGGCATCCGTCGGAGCCTCCTTGCTGACCGAGGTCGCCGAGCGACTGGAGCAGGCCATCGCGGCAGGGAATGCCGGGGAATATCAGCAGTTGATCGAAGATGCCGCAGGAAAAATGGACCAGGCTGTCGCCGCGATAGAAACCTATCTGGGAGAACATAGCCAAAATGATTGAACATATCTTCTTCTGCCGGCGAGGCTCGCAAATATCAGGCGATAGCGATTGCGGACAGCTTCGGTCATGGACTAGACTGGCGCGACACCGCAACAGATCGTCCCGACTACTTGTCTATCCTTCTGCCGGTGCAACACCGGGGAATACTGGAGGCTTGTCGTGCGGGGTGGTCTCGCCGAAGGGGGTGACATGAAGCATTATGTTTTTTTTCTGGTTCTGTTGCTGTCAGCCTGTTCGAGCGATTTCTGGACGGTAAAAAGCAAAGCGCCGCATCAGCCGAAACCTCAATCGCAACCGGTAGCGAGACAACACCCCGCGCCCGTCGAGGTGCAACCACCGGCGCACCCCGAGCCGGTCATTCCTCCGCCCCAAAAGCGGGAACATAACATCGAAGAAGATTGATTCGCCCCAATACGCAGCAGGGCGAACTCATGTAGGTCGGGCTTCGCCCGACATGGTGGGCGGAGCCCACCCTACCAATGCAGCTTTGCCCGCAGGCATAAGTTCCAAACAGAATGCAACACTACACTTGCGGGCGGCGGCGTTATTGCCGTGGCAGCCATACCGTGAAGCGGCTACCTTTGCCCGGTTCGCTTTCCACATCGATTCGCCCCCCATGCTTGTTCACGACGATGTCCCATGAGACCGACAGGCCCAGGCCGGTGCCCTGGCCTACAGGCTTGGTGGTGAAGAACGGCTCGAACAGATGTTTGCGCACCTCGTCCGGCATGCCGCAGCCGTTGTCGGCGATGGCTATCCATACGCCCTTGTCGTCGAGACCGCTTTGCAGCGTGATGACGCCGTGGCTGTCGATGGCCTGTGCGGCGTTGAGCAACAGATTCATGAAGACTTGGTTGATTTGGCCGGGGATGCAGCGCACCTGCGGCAGGGGGACGAGTTCGCGCACCAACTCCGCTTTTTGCTTGAGCTCGTTCCAGACCACGTTAAGCGTGCTTTCCAGTCCGGCCAGCAGATCCGAAATCTGCATCTCGGTGGGTTCGGCATGCGCGAAGTCGCTGAGCGTCTGCACGATGCGGGTGACGCGATCCAGCCCTGCCCGGGATTCGTCGAGCAATGCGGGCAAGTCTTCGCGAATGAAGTCCAGATCGGTCTTGCTTCCGGCAAGATGATGCTCAAGCTTGGCATGTCCCGCCGCACTGGCTGCGCAGGCGTCGACGACGGCGAGCAATTGAGCGGCATAGCGGCGCAGTGTGGCGAGGTTGGAATTGACGAAACCGACCGGATTGTTGATCTCGTGGGCAACCCCGGCGGCCAGCTGGCCGATGGCGGCCATCTTGCCGGCCTGCAGCAGCTCCCGGGTGCGTTCCTCCACCTTCTGTTCGAGCAGCGTGTTGGAGTCGGCCAACGCCTTGTTCTGCAACGAAAGCACGTGATAGAGCTGCTGCATCGCAGCCAGCAGCACGGCGCTGCTCTGGTCGGACGGCATCTGCTCCCGCTGGAAAGCCTGTTCCGCCGCCGCGCCGTTGCGTATCAGCGCGATCTGCCGCGCCATCGACTGGTCTTCTTCGAGAATGTGGAACGTCAGCCATGAGGATAGGAAGCCGTGCAGCACCTCGGCCGGGCTGACGAGGTCGGCGCGACTCTTCCACATGCCGGTGAGCTGTTCGACGAATTGGCGGTGATGCTGGCGATGCTGTTCGACATGGGCCGCGGAGACCCCGGTCTCGGCCATCAGGCGCTCCTCGTCGGCGAAATGAAAGGCCGCATAGTCGGCGAGTTCGGTGAATATCTTGCCGATGGCCTCCTCGCTCGCGTTGCCGGCTATCAGCGCATTGCCGATAAGATTAATGATTTCGACCAACCGCTGATGTTGCTCGTCTACCGAGGCGATGCCGGTTTCGAAACGTGAATTCCAGACAAAAGCTTTCATCGATGAGAACCTTTCAGTTTGCCGGACTTGGCCATGAGCATGTTCAGTATGCCTGTTAATGGCGCTGGAGCGAAGATGCGGTAGGCAGTATCCGTAGGGTGGGCTATGCCCACCATGCCTGTCCTGAGCCTGTCGAAGTGGTCGGGCATAGCCCGACCTGCATTTGGTTCCGGCTTGTTTGGTTCAGGTTTAAGCGGCGGGCGGGCGGCGCGGATGGAACGTCACCGGTGTCGAAGTTGGCGACGGTGTCTTCAGGATGTGTTTCTTGATCTTGCCGATCACATGCATCTCGCAAGCCTTGCAGTCGAATTCCAGCCGCAGCTTTTCGCTGCCGTTGACCAGCGTCATCGGCTCGGCGCGCACAGTACCCTGTACGCCGACCACGCCCTTGGCCTGCTTGGGGCACAGGCTCATCGAATAGCGTATGCAGTGGCGCGTGACCATCAGCGAGACTTCGCCCGCTTCCTTGTGCGACTCGTAGGCGGCGGCGATCAGCTTCACGCCATGCTTTGCGTAGAACGCCCGCGCCGCGCTGTTGTAGACGTTGGCGAGGAAGGATAACGACTCTTCCGGATACTGCGCGGGCGGCTTTGCGGCGGCCTTGCGCTGCGGGCGGATGTAGGCTTCGAGGCGTGCGGCTTCGAGTCTCTCCACCGCGTCGCGGCGCAGCTTGTTGATGATCGAGCCGGGGACGAACCAGGGTTGGGACCACTCGATGG
Source organism: Gallionellales bacterium GWA2_60_142 (assembly GCA_001801085.1). Taxonomy (GTDB): domain Bacteria; phylum Pseudomonadota; class Gammaproteobacteria; order Burkholderiales; family Gallionellaceae; genus Gallionella. The sequence continues at coordinate 9,798 of MGWR01000035.1, forward strand.
CGATGGCCTCCGCTTCACTCCCTCCCCCTTGCAGGGGGAGGGTTGGGGTGGGGGTAGATTTGTTGAGTGGCAGAGTTTCTACCCTCTCCCTAGTCCTCTCCCTGCAAGGGAGAGGGGACAGTGGGCGCAGCTCGAAATCGCTGCCGCCGAAGCGGTCGAGTTGTTCGCGCAATGCGGCCTCGGTTTCGGCCGGGTGTTGTGCCGGCTGTTTGTCGAAGGCGACGTTCGCAGTCGCTTCGATGCCGTCCTCGTCCCGCAGCGTCAGCGAGTAACCGTCCGGTGTTTCGGCGAACACGGCGCTGACGCCTATGCGTCGCTCTGCGGACTTCTTCGCCAGCGCCTGTTCCCACGCATGGTCGCGGTTGCGGCTGATGACCACGCCGGGGCGCAGCCCTTCCAGCGTATGCATAGGCTCGTTCGGAAACACGCGCCACATCGTGCCTTTGTTTTCGACGACGTTCGCTTGCAGGCCATGCACTACACGCTTGTGCTGATAGTTCAAACCGTCGCTGTTCGCGAGCGCTTCGTTCGATTCCATCTCGAACCACTTGTCGCCGACCTGCGTCACCTCGCCCAGTTCGAGCCCGACGAAGGTCGGTGTGTCGAACGCGCCGATGTCGGCCTTGCGGCCGTTGGTGAAATAGTCCGTCGCGCCCCGATGGAAGGTCTTGTCCGGATTCGGCGTGAACAGCAGTTTCGTATGTCCGCTGGAGGCGCGCGCGAGGTCGCTGCGCTCTTCCAGTATCTCGTCGAGCAGCAAGCGATAGTGGCCGGTGATGTTCTTCACATAGCCCGCGTCCTTGTAGCGACCCTCGATCTTGAAACTGCGCACCCCGGCGGCGATCAGCGCGCGCAGGTTGTCGCTCTGGTTGTTGTCCTTCACCGACAGCAGATGTTTGTCGTAGGCGACGACGCGGTCTTGCGCGTCGGTCAGCGTGTACGGCAATCGGCAAGCCTGCGAGCAGTCGCCGCGGTTCGCGCTACGTCCGGTGTGCGCGTGGCTGATGTTGCACTGGCCGGAATAGGCGACGCACAGCGCGCCGTGGATGAAGTGCTCGATCACGGTGTCGGCGGGCACGGCAGCGCGCACCTTCGCGATTTCCGAAATCGTCAGCTCGCGCGCCAGCACGATCTGCGAGAAGCCCACGTCGGCGAGGAAGCGCGCCTTCTCCGGCGTGCGAATGTCGCACTGGGTCGAGGCGTGCAAGTCTATCGGCGGCAGGTCGAGCTCCAGCAGCCCCATGTCCTGCACGATCAGCGCATCGACGCCCGCGTCGTAGCAATCCCACGCGAGCTTGCGCGCGGCTTCCAGTTCGGCGTCGTGCAAGATGGTGTTCAGCGTGACGAAAATCTTCGCGCGGTAGCGGTGCGCGAATTCTACCAGCCCGGCGATGTCCTCGATGGAGTTGCCCGCCTTGTCGCGCGCGCCGAACGATGGCCCGCCGATGTACACCGCATCCGCGCCGTGCAGGATGGCGTCGCGTCCGATGGCGGCGTTTTTTGCCGGGGCGAGGAGTTCGAGTGATTCGAGGGGGGGATTCAGGTTTGACATGCGGCGCGATTATACCGGAGCCGCCGGCCCGCTTCTTGCGGGATCGGCAAGCTGCTGGCGCTGATTCAGGAGATCGACCACAACGGCTTGGCGTCGCTGCTCGATCCGCTTGGAAAACGCTGATTGCGATTCGGTTGGGTCGGGAGCCGCGCAGGCTGACCGCCAGTCACGGTTGACCTGTACCAATTAGTGCATCTACAATAATTCAATGAAATCGCGCTTTACATGGAACGAGCAGAAGCGGACGGCCAATCTGGAAAAACATCGACTGGATTTCGCCGATGCGGGAATGGTGCTGAATAGCCAGTTCCGGCTCGATGTGGAAAGCATCAGGAATCATGAGCAGCGCACGCAGTCGTTCGCCTACGTGTTCGATCGGCTGGCCGTGCTCACCGTAGTGCATCTGCCGCGCGAACAGCATCACATCATCAGTTTTCGTACGGCAAGCGAAGAGGAACGAGAGGTCTATCATGAGTGGCTCGAAAATGACTACACAGCGTAAAGCGATTCTGGACGCGACCGGAAAAGCGCCACCGGGCGGCGATTACGTTTGGGACGGCAAGGACGAAACCGAGCGTCCATTGACCCGTGAAGAAATGCAAAAAGGCGTCGAGGCATACCGCAAGAGACGCGGCCGCCCGGTCAGCGGCACGCGCAAGGAACAGGTAAGCGTCCGCTACAGCCCCGAAGTGCTGTCGTATTTCCGCGCTACCGGCGAAGGCTGGCAAACCCGCATGGATGCGGCTTTGCAAATGCTGGTCAAGAAACATCCGGAGTGGCTGAAGAAGCTCGGGTAGTGGTGTGAATCGACACCGGTATATTCTGCTGAATTCAAGGTTAGGATTAGTATGACTAAACCCGTTTGTGCCTACTGCAAATTACCTAATGCGCTGACTCGTGAGCATCTTTGGCCTGCATCCTTGCATAGCAGACTTTCCGCTGCGAACAAGCAAACATCGAACTCGTTCTGGTTAGCTCGACTTCAAAGGGAAATTCCAAGTGAACCAAAAATACGTGATGTATGTGCTCATTGCAATAATGTGGTGCTCTCTGAATTAGATGCATACATATGCCAGCTTTTTGATAGCACATTGGTTCATATACCAAACCGGCACGAACGCGTGACTTTTGAGCACGACTACCATCTTCTCAAGCGATGGCTATTAAAATTGTGCTTCAACTCGGCAAGAGTACATAACTCGCGAGATCTCTATGCCCTAGACGTTATGCTTCCCTACATCATGGGTGAAAGCTCCACACTTGGGAAATCAGTCCAACTTTTCCTTCAGCTTTCATATCCTGAAGAAGTGCCTGAGGAAGAGCTCAGCGCCAATGCTCCTGCGGATTGCCCAGTCTTTTTTAAACCTACGATGAATCGTGTTGGGCACATCTTTTTTCGCGTGCACGGTGTTGGCGAGAAGCTCCTGAGGGCAGTTCACCTACGTTCGTTTACCTTTTATTTGGCATTCTTCAAGCCAAGTGAAAGTTGTGTCGTGTTAAACGATTTTGCCGATCATTTTTCTCACTATACTGGAGCATTACTACTGCGGCCTTCTAATCCAATAGTCGAGACTCAATGCAACGGAGCGGGCGCATGGACATTATTTAAAGGCTCAAGGTCTAATCAGCTAATTTTTGACGATGATATCTAATCCTTCATTTACTAGGCTGCATGAAAAGCCGCACAGGAATGTAAATTCAAACGTTTACGCTTTCTTATAGATTCAGGGACTCTTAGAATCAATAGCCTCTAATGGCATTCCCTCACCGCCCCATGCGCCCCAAACCTCCTCCCGATTACCTCGCCGGCTACCCCGCCGCGTTGGTCGCGCAAGTGCGGCAACTGATCGCACAGGACAAGCTCGCCGGGCTGTTGTTGCAGAAGTATCCGCAGGCGCATGAGGTGCGCACGGACAAGGCGCTGTACGACTATGTGTTGGAGCTCAAGAGCGAGTATCTGCGCAACGCGGGGCAGTTGAGCCGGGTGGCGTTCGACGGCAGGCTGCACCTCAAGAACGCGCTGGGCATGCACACCAGCATCTCGCGCACGCAGGGCGGCAACCTCAAGGCCAAGCGCGAGATACGCGTCGCGGCGGTGTTCAAAGAGATGCCGCCGGAGTTTCTGCGCATGATAGCTGTGCACGAGTTGGCGCACATCAAGGAGCGGGAGCACGACAAGGCGTTCTATCAGTTGTGCCGCCACATGGCGCCGGATTACGCGCAACTGGAATTCGATCTGCGGACCTATCTGGTTTATCTGGATGCGGGCGGTGTCTCACTGTGGGCGGCAGAGCCGAACTGTAAAACCGTGTTACCCTCGAACGCCGAATAATTAATCAACCCCACGCAATCGCGGCATATCTTTTCGCGCTTGCTTCTTCGATTCGCATACTGCTCTCGCAAAGTTTTGTGCCTGTTCGATCAGAACGTTTTCATGGTGCATGATCCTTTCAATGAGAAAAACCACCGAGTCGCATCCTGCTGTAGAAGCCGAACCCGTCGTTGCGGAGGAGCCGGGCCGTTGCGATGGCGACAACCAGCTCTGGCTGCAATGCTGGCGCGAGCGTCGTACCGATTTTCACCAGAGCGAGGTCAACCCGTTGCTGAGCCGGTTCTGGCCCAGCCTGAAATTGGTGCACGGCAGCCGTGTGTTCGTCCCGCTTTGCGGCAAGAGCCTGGATATGATCTGGCTCGCGCAACAGGGGCATGAAGTTCTGGGCGTCGAGTTGAGCCCCGTCGCGGTGGAGGATTTTTTTCGGGAGAACGGTTTGCAGCCGGTGAAACGGCAAGCGGGACAGTTCACTCTGTGGAGTCACGGCAAGCTCTGCATCCTGTGCGGGGATTACTTTGCGTTGAATGCCGACGACATCGGGATATTCGACACCGTCTATGACCGGGCGGCGCTGACGGCCTTGCCGGAAAACGTGCGGGGTCTGTATGTGGCGCAATTGGGGCGGCTGGTGCCGAAGAACGCCGGGGTGTTTCTGCTGACGATAGAAGATGCGGCGGAAGATGCGACATTGAGCCAGGCCGCGGGGGTGGATGAAGAAATCGCCAGACTCTATACGGCAGCATTCGAGATCGATCTGGCTTATGTCGAAAGCGTGTTCGAGCCAGATCCGGAATCGCCCGATGCCCTGAGGCGAGCCGAGTACAAGGTTTACCGGCTTTCCGGCAAGAGCGAGCGCCCGGTGTCCGGCCTATGAATTATTTGCCGTCCCTTTGAGCGCATCGCGCAGCAGCAGCGCGACATGAAACGCTTTCCGGTCCGCGCCTTCGCTAATCTGGTGGCGGCAGGAGAAGCCGTTGGCGAGGATGGCCGCATCGGGCGCGGCGCGCAGGGCGGGCAGCAGATCGAGTTCGGCCATCTGCATGGAGATGGCGGCGTGCTCGGCCTCCAGTCCGAAGCTGCCCGCCATGCCGCAACAACTTGCTTCGATGAATTCGAACTCGAATTCGGGAATCAGTCGCAGCACTTTGCGCAGCGACTTCATCGCGCCGACGGCTTTCTGGTGGCAGTGTCCGTGCACCAGCGTCTTGCCGGGCGGCAGCGGTTTGAATTCGAGCGTGAAGCGTTTGCGGTCGTGTTCGCGCGCGATGAATTCCTCGAACAGATAGACCTGCTTCGATAGCGCGATAGCCTCTTCGCCCAAGCCCAATTTCAAATGATCGTCGCGCAGCGACAGGATGCACGAGGGCTCCAGCCCGACGATGGGCGTGCCTGCGGCCAGAGCCGGGCGTAGCGCTCTGTGCATGCGTTGCGCTTCGCGCCGCGCCGCCTCGACTTGCCCCAGCGACAGGTAAGTGCGTCCGCAGCACAGCGCGCGCTCCGGCTCTTCGTCGTCTGCGGGCGGTTGCAAGGTGGTGACGTTATAGCCTGCGGCGCTCAGCACTTGATGCGCGGCATGAGCGATTTCGGGCTCGAAGTGGGTGGCGAAGGTGTCGATGAAGAGGATGACGTTCGCATCCCCTCCCCCATGTAGGGGGAGGGTTAGGGTGGGGGTAGAAATGTTGCCACTCAAAGACTCAACCCCTCTGCAAGGGGGAAGGAGCGGACTTTGCCCTGATGAATTATTCGCGTTGAATGCCACAGCAGCCGGTTCCGGCAACTTACGCCCCGCCGCAATCCCGAAAAATGTTTCACCCAGCTTCGCCAGCCACGGCGCGCGGTTGCGCCAGCGGATCAGGCTGCGCACGAACTGCCGGTGTTGCAGTTGCTCGGGCAGGCTTGCGACCAGTCTGTCGCGCCAGGACACGCCCAGCCGCGCATTGCGCTGCGCCTGATACTCGATCTTGATCGCGGCCATATCGATCTGGTTGGCGCATTCGCGTTTGCAGCCCTTGCAGCCGACGCAGAGTTCCATCGCCTCGGCCAGTTCCTTGCCGGCGAAGGCGGTTTCCCCAAGTTCGCCGTTCAGCGCGGCCTTGAGCACTTTCACTCTGCCGCCGGGCGAATGCGCGGGGTCGTCGGTGGCGCGGAAGCTGGGGCACATCACGCCTTTGGGTTTGCGCTGGCATTGCTTGTCGCCTATGCACACGGCGACGGCTTTGGCGAAATCGCCGCCGGTGGCGGGAATGCCGGCATAGGCGTCGCCTTGCCCGGCGGTTTCGTAGGACGACCAATCGAGGTGATGTTTCATGGGGTGCTACGTCCGGCTGTCGAATTTATGTTCATGCCTGTGTACAAGCAAATACAGCGCCACCCCATGGAAAACGATGGCGGCCTTGTTCAACCCGCCACTTGAATCAAGAAGGCTTTCCGATTTTGTCGTCTTCGCCACAACCCGTCCGCGCTGTCATGTGTTATTTGCAACAGTGCGATACATCCCCCTGCTACGACTCTTGTAAAACAATGAGTTAGCTAAGGTGGCCGGATGGGCACGCTGTTTGCTCCTAGTCAGCCAGACCTTAGCGGAGGACAAATCGTGCAATTACCCGTAATCAATAACGCCGTATCAGAAGCACCCAAGGGAGGATGTTCCTCCGGTTCCTGCGGTTCGACCGACGACCAGATGGGCCACCTGCCGGATCACATCCGCGACAAGGTGAAGAACCATCCCTGCTATTCCGAAGAGGCGCATCACTACTTCGCCCGCATGCATGTGGCGGTCGCCCCGGCCTGCAACATCCAGTGCAACTACTGCAACCGCAAATACGATTGCTCGAACGAGTCGCGCCCCGGCGTGGTGTCCGAGGTGCTGAAGCCGGAACAGGCGGTGAAGAAAGTGCTGGCCGTCGCGGCGACCATCCCGCAGATGACGGTGCTGGGCATTGCCGGTCCCGGCGATGCGCTGGCGAATCCGGCACGCACCTTCGAGACCTTCCGCAAGCTGTCCGAGCAGGCGCCCGACATCAAGCTGTGCGTCTCGACCAACGGCCTGGCGTTGCCGGAGAACGTCGAGGAGATGTCGAGCTACAACATCGACCACGTGACCATCACCATCAACTGTGTCGATCCCGACGTGGGCGCGCAGATTTATCCGTGGATCTTCTGGAACAACAAGCGCATCAAGGGCCGCGCGGCCGCCGAGATTCTTATCGCCCAGCAGCAGAAGGGGCTGGAGATGCTGGTCGCCAAGGGCATATTGGTGAAGGTGAATTCGGTGCTGATCCCCGGCGTGAACGACAAGCATCTGGAAGAAGTGTCCAAGATCGTCAAGGCCAAGGGCGCGTTCCTGCACAACGTGATGCCGCTGATTTCCGAAGCGGAACACGGCACCTACTACGGCCTCACCGGCCAGCGCGGCCCGACCAACGAAGAGCTGCAAGCCCTGCAGGACGCCTGCGCGGGCGACATGAACATGATGCGCCATTGCCGCCAGTGCCGCGCCGACGCGGTCGGGCTGCTGGGCGAAGATCGCGGCGCGGAATTCACCATCGACAAGATCGAGGCGATGGACATCGACTACGCCGAGGCGATGAAGATGCGCGCCGAGGTGCACGCGGCGATCAACGAGGAAATGGAAAGCAAGCGCCTCGCGAAGGAGAGCAAGGCGCAGCTCGTGAGCATTTCGGGCATCAAGCAGAAACAAGAATCGCGTCCGGTGCTGATGGCGGTCGCCACCAAGGGCGGCGGCGTCATCAACGAACACTTCGGCCACGCGAGCGAGTTCCTGATCTATGAAGCCTCCGGCGCAGGCGTGCGCTTCATCGGCCACCGCCGCACGATTCCCTATTGCGAGGGCGGCGACACCTGCGGCGACGGCGAGAGCGCGCTGGACGTGACCATACGCGAACTGGCCGGCTGCGAGGCGGTGCTGTGCAGCAAGGTCGGCTACGAACCCTGGGGGCCGCTGGAAGCCGCAGGCATCCAGCCCAACGGCGAACACGCGATGGAAGCCATCGAGGACGCGGTGATGGCTGTCTACGAAGAGATGCGCGCGGCGGGGAAGTTGGAGGCGAAAGTCGTCGAGCAGCAGAAAGTGGCTTAATCCTGAAGAGCAGCGCAACCACTTCCCCCTTTTTAAAGGGGGACTGAGGGGGATTTGAGAAGCGCGGAGATAATGCCGTCCGCTGAAAACCCCCCTATCCCCCCTTTAAAAAGGGTGGACAAATAGCCGGCAAATTTATTTAGGAGCAAACATGGCACTCGAAATCATCGAATCCTGCACCAACTGCTGCGCTTGCGAGCCGCTGTGCCCGAGCAAAGCGATCTTCGAGGCGAAGCCGCATTTTCTGATCGACGCGAACAAATGCACCGAGTGCGCGGGCGACTTCGAAACGCCGCAGTGCGCGGCCATCTGCCCGATCGAAGGCGCGATCCTGAGCGAAGACGGCGTGGCGCTGAATCCGCCCGGCTCGCTCACCGGCATCCCGCTGGCGGCCTGAGGGGAGAGACCATGGCAACCATCCACTTCTATGAAAAGCCCGGCTGCGGTAACAACACGAAGCAGAAGGTGTGGCTGGCCGCATCCGGCCACACCGTGCTGGCGAAGAACCTGCTGACCGAAAAATGGAGCGCCGAACGATTGCGCGCCTTCTTCGGCGAACTGCCGGTCGCGCAATGGTTCAACCCCGCATCGCCGCGCGTGAAATCCGGTGAAGTGATTCCAACCGTATTCAGCGAAATCGAGGCGTTGAACATGATGCTGGCCGACCCGCTGCTGATCCGTCGTCCCTTGATGGAGGCGGACGGCGTATTCCGTGTCGGGTTCGATGCCGGGGCGGTGCATGCATGGATAGGCCTGAACGACGCCAAGCCGGACGGTAGCATCGAGGCCTGCCCCAAGGGACATCATGCAACACCTTGTTCCACTCCAGAGGAGAGCAACCATGCCTAAGTCTAACGTTACCTTCGAAAAACTCGGCATCACCGTCAGCGTTCCCGCCGGCACGCGCCTGATCGAAATCTCCGAGAAGATCGGCGCGGGCATCACCTACGGCTGCCGCGAAGGCGAATGCTGCACCTGCATGGTGCGCATCGTCAGCGGCATGGAGCACATGAGCGAGCGCTCGGTGCTGGAAGACAAGGTGTTGCAGGAAAACATGGCCGGACGCGATCACCGTCTCGCCTGCCAGGCGCAAGTGCTGGGCGGCGACATCGTCGTCAAGGCCTGAACAGCCATGAAGTTCGAACGCCCTTTTCTCAACCCTGTACCGCCCACGGCGGGAACGTCTCTGTACGCCGAACTGATGGCTAACGTAGCGGGCTTGCCAAACGACGAGCTGTTCGCGCAGATGATCGTCAGTCAGACCGGCGGCATCGGCGCGCTGCCGCCGGGGTTGGGATTGGATGAAGCGGCGTTCGCCGCATTGCTGTTGCGCCACTTCCCCGGCATGCAACTGGTCGTGCGTCATGCCGGGCAGATTGCCGACCCGCGCGCGCTGGAGCGCGACGACGTGCTCGCGCTGCTGCTCGAACACCGCGCCTTCAAGGACGGCTCGGAAGAATGGATGGCCGAAATCGTCACCGCGGCCTGCATGGCCAGCGACCATCTGTGGCAGGACTTAGGCCTGTGGTCGCGCACATTTCTCAGCCAGTTGATGACGCAGAATTTCCCCACGCTGGCCGCAAAAAACATCCACGACATGAAGTGGAAAAAATTCCTCTACAAGCAACTGTGCGAAAAGGAAGGCATCAACGCCTGCCGCGCGCCGAGCTGCCAAGTCTGCACTGATTATTTGAAATGCTTCGGGCCGGAAGAATAAGCGATGCAGCCCGGTTGGTCATTGGATTGAGTATGTCTTGCGTATCTACCCCCTCCCTAGCCCTCCCCCTGCAAGGGGGAGGGTATATGTTCCTTCCCCCTTGCAGGGGGAAGGTTAGGATGGGGGTAGAAACCAGCAATATCCTTGCTACCTCATGACCATCACCGATCGCGCCATCGCCTCCTACCTAGGTCTCGCCATCGGCGACGCGCTAGGCTCCACGGTGGAATTTATGACGCCGCGCGAGATCGCCGTGCAATACGGCACGCATGCCAACCTGATCGGCGGCGGCTGGCTGCATCTCAAACCCGGACAAGTCACCGACGACACCACAATGGCGCTCGCACTCGGCGAGTCCATCCTCGCGCAGGGCAGGGTGGATGCGCTCGCCGCGGCGCAGGCCTTCGACGCCTGGATGCGCGCCAAGCCCGTGGACATCGGCAACACCGTGCGGCGCAACCTGTTGCAATTCCGCAAGACCGGCGAACCGCACGCGCCATACTCCGACCACGATGCCGGCAACGGTGCTGCGATGCGCGTGCTGCCGGTCTCGCTCGCCACTCTCGGCCAGAGCGAAGATGCGGTGCGCGTCGCTTGCCGCGCGCAGGCTCATGTCACCCACCACTGCGCGCTGTCCGACGCCGCCTGCGAAACGCTGGTGCTCATGGTGCAGGACGCATTGCGCGGTGCGACCAAGAACGACCTGCTACACCAACACGCGCATCCGCTCGCCGCGCGCCATCCTGAATTCAAGTTCCGCGCCGTGCGCCAGAGCCAGAACCCCAGCGGCTATGTCGCCGACACGCTGCAAGCCGTGTTCCAGAGCTTCTTCGACACCGACGACTTCCGCGGCTGCCTGATCGATGTGGTCAACCGCGGCGGCGACGCCGACACCACCGGCGCGATCGCGGGGATGCTGGCGGGGGCGTTGTATGGGCTGGAGGAGATGCCCGAGGAATGGCTGAAGGCGCTGGATGCGAACACTCTCCGGTCATGCGAGGGACAGGCACGGGCGCTGATTAAACTGACAGGCAAATCGTAGAATCTGCGCGGATAGTCAAAACAACTCGGCTCCGGTACATTTCACTTCCACAGACCTAAAGTATTCCCCGTATCTGCCACTGGATATTTTTCGTCGGTAATAATATAAAGCAGTCGGGGCGATTGCGAAGCCGGGAAGCGCAATAGCATTTATTTTGTTTTATTCAAACGACACCCAAAACTATGCTAAACAATCTCTCACTCAAAACTCGTCTGTGGCTGCTCGCGCTGATCAGCGCAACGGGCATCGCCGTTCTGGCCATCTCATCCATCTGGCATGCCTACCAGAGCAAGGCCGTACTGCTCAGTTTCGTCGATGAGAAGATCGCGCTGAACCGCTCGGCCACCGCATCCTATGCCCACGGTTTGCAGATGGGCAGCACCGAGATCACCGCCCGGCTGAAGCGCAATATCGAACAATGGCTGCCGCTGCAGGATCAGATCCTCCAAATGGTCAACGAGCAGAAGAATGCCGAAGCCATGAGTCTGCTCGTCGCCAGGGAAACGCCCGCATGGCGCGCAGTCAGGGAGGATCTGCTCGGCGTGGTCAAGACTTCCGAGGAAGGCGCAGCCAGCAGCAGACTCGAGCTTGTCGCCGGCTTCGACAGTTCGCGCAATTTTTCCATTGTGCTCGGCCTGATCAGCTTCCTGATGGTTACCGCGATCACAGTGTTCGTGGCGCGCGGCATTTTCAAACTGATCGGCGGCGAACCCGCTTATGCCGCGACCACGTTGCGGCGGATCGCCGATGGCGACCTGACACAGCAGGTGACCGTCCGCCCCGGCGACAACACCAGCATCATTGCCGCGATGCGGGAGATGCAGTCGCACATCCACCAGCTGATCGGCAATTCCGTCTCCAGCGCCGATTCCGTGGTGCACGAAAGCGAAGGTTTGCAGGACGATGCCGCGCGCCTGTCGAAATCCGCAGAAGACCAAAGTGCGGCGGTTGAAGCCATCGCCGCGGCGGTGGAGCAGCTGACGGTCAGCATCAGTGTCATGTCGGAAAACGCCAACGAGGCCGGAAACCTCTCCACACAATCCGAAAAGCAGGCCAGCGAAGGGCTGAAGCTGGTTTCCGCCACGACCGGCACGATCCAGAATGTCGCCGAGCGCATGACCGAGGCGTCGGCCACGATGGAAGAACTGGCCAAAAAAGTGGGCAGCGTAAGCGGCATCGTCCAGACCATCCGGGACATCGCCGATCAAACCAACCTGCTGGCGCTGAATGCCGCCATCGAGGCGGCGCGCGCGGGCGAACAGGGGCGCGGCTTTGCCGTGGTCGCCGACGAAGTCCGCAAGCTGGCGGAGCTCACCACGAAATCGACCCAGGAAATCTCCAGTATCGTCGAAGGCATCGGCCAGACCACGGATGCCGCGGTGAGCGCCATGCAGCGCGTCAAGGAGCTCGCCCTGAATGGCGCGACCCAGACCGAGGACGTCAACAAAGCGGTGCAATTGATGGACCGGTCCTCGCTTGAAGTCGGTAGGGCGGTTTCGTATATCGTCAATGCATTGCGGGAACAAACTGCCGCCAGCAACGATATCGCGAAGCGCATCGAATCGATTGCCCAGGGTATCGAGCAGACGCATGCCGCCTCGGCAGAGTCCAGTCGCCGCTCCGGCGTGCTGGTGAACCTTTCACACGCGCTGAAAGAAAGCGTTCGCCGCTTCAGGGTTTAGCCGCCTATTCCGGCTTGCCCTCCATCACCGTCTTCACCCACGCCTGCTGACAGACACGTTTGCGTTTCTGTTCCAGCAGTTTGCGGATATGGGGACGAGCCTGCGCCAGGCTCAGCACGTTGGCTTCGGTGATCGCGTCGCAGCGCAGCACGTGGAATCCGAGTTCGGATTCCAGTACGCCGCTGACTTCGCCGGCCTTCAATTCGAATAAGGCCCTGTCCAGTTCCGGGAAGAGTTTGCCGCGCGGCAGGTCGCCGAGTTTGCCGCCGTCGAGTGCGGTGGGGCATTCGGAGTGTTTGAGCGCCTGTTCCTCGAAGCGCTCCGGTTCTTTCTGCAAACGCACGGCGATATCGGCGATGCGCTGGCGTGCGGCATCGCGGGTGTTCTCGGGGATGGTGTCGTTGACGGTGACGAGGATGTGGCGCGCCAGCCGCGTTTCGGGGCGGCGGAACTGGTCGGGGTGGTACTGGTAATACAGTTCGACATCGATGTCGCTGACGTTGGCCGCGCGCGTGGCGACTTTTTCCAGGATGGCTTCGACCTTGAGTTCGCGTTCCAGCGCTTTGGCGAAACCGGCTTCGTCGAGGCCGTTGCGCGCAAGGTCGTCGGCGAAATCGTCCTCGTTGGGATAGCGTCCGCGTATTTCCTGCATCGCGGCCTGTAGCGTGGCGGGCGGCACCATCGCATCCCGCGCCTCGGGCGCGGCCAGCACACGCGTTTCGAGTTCGTGTTGCTGCTGCGCCATGTTCTGCACGCGCTCGAATTCGGATGGTTGCAACGCATCCGGAATCTTGCCGTAGATTTTCTGCGCGGCCTTGAGTGCGAGGTAGGCGACGCCGCTGTCGATTACATCAGGCATGTTCTTTCTCCTCGTCGTCGTAGACATGCACCGCTTCCAGCGCCGACTCCGGCACTTGCAGCACATGATCGTGAAAGATGACTTGATACTGCACGCCGCCTGTTTCGTCGCGCAGCACCTTCAATATTTCGCCTTCCATCCCCGGCGCGGCGCGAACTTCGCCGCGCACGGCCAGCGTGACTTTGCTGCGCACTTTCTCGCGGCTCTCGTATTTGCTGGGCGTCCAGGGCTCATCGATTGCGATCAGCTCCTCTTCGCGGAAGCCGACGATCTTGTCCTGGTCGAGGAAGTTGACGGTGTAGATCAATTGGTCCTGCAGGAAGGTGCCGACGTTGATGACGAAGCCGGTGCTGCCGCGACGGATCAGCAGCGTGCCGGTGGGCACGCCCGGATAGGTGCCGTCGTTGCGCACGTTGCGGATAATGCGGACTTCGTCGCCGAATTCGTATTTAGGCAGCATGGCTTATCCTCTGTCGTCATTCCGGCGCAGGCCGGAATCCAGATAGACAAAATATTCCCCGCGTAGCGGGACAGCATTCAGGCTTTGTCCGCTGCGCGGGCTGTCTGATTCGACTGGATTCCGGCCTGCGCCGGAATGACGGGGCAGAATGTCCATCACGCCCCCGCTTTGTTCACCGTAATCGAGCTGACCGGCACGAACTTCGTTTGTGGCTCGTGCATGTGGAACACCTTGAACACCTTTTCGGTCAGCGCGTCGGACTTTACGAAATCCTGGTACGCCTGCTGCAGCAGCGTCGCGTAGATCACTCGGCGCGCGGCCTCCACGTCGGGCAGGGTCGTTTTGGCGAGATAGTTGTGATAGCGCTGCAGAATATGCAGGCGGTTCACATGCACCACCGAGGGATCGAATTCGATGCCGAAGTAGGTGAGAAAATCTTCGGCGGAGACCAGCTCCTCCATCGCTTCGTCCAGGGTCAGTTCGTCCATCATGCTCTCCTTTGCAGATCGTCTTCGTTCATCGTGTGATACAGCACTTCCAGCAAGGCCTTGCCGCCGATGCGGTCGTGGCTGTCCAGTTGCACCAATTTTTCCAGCATCGCTTTTCCGGTTTCGAGATGGCCGAGGCGCAGGTTGATGTAGCCCGCGGCCTTGAGCACCATCAGGTAGAAGCGCACCAGTCCCATTGAGCGCATCACGCCCGCGCCGACGTTGGCCTCGCGCAGATACACCCAGGTGTCGGGGAACTCCAGCCGCCGCCCGACCACGGCCAGCGCGCTCTCCGCCACCAGCAATGCGTCTTCGAGGCGATGCTGGTAGAAGTAATAGCGATACAGCGCGACCAGCACCATCAGATGCTGCGGCGCTATCAGGTTGGCGCGCAGCAAAAAGCTTTCCGCCGCTTCGCTGCCGTAGGTATCCGCCGCTTGCTCCAGCAGATGTGAAACATCCAGCGCCAGCGGTTCGTCGAAGTACAACTCGGTTTGATCGAAATCCAGCAGATCCATCATGCTTTCCTCAATTGGCGCGCCACTTCCGTGCCGCATAAATCGTCCGCATCGCAGGTGTGGCACTGCCCGTCCACCGCTTCACCGCGCTTGTTCAACTTCCCTTCCAGCACCTCGATGCGTTCCATCAGGCAAGCGATGGCGCGACCGACCGGGTCGGGGATCAGGTGATGGTCCAGGTTGATGCCGTAGATGTTGTTCGCATCCGCTTCTTCGGTGCGCAGCACGATCCTGCCGGGGATGCCGATCACGGTGCGGTGCGACGGGACATCCTTGACTACCACCGAATTCGCGCCGACGCGCACCTGTTCGCCCAGCGTGATCGCGCCGAGGATTTTCGCGCCCGCGCCGACCACCACGCCGTCGCCCAGCGTTGGATGGCGCTTGCCCTTGTTCCAGGTCGTGCCGCCCAGCGTCACACCGTGATACAGCGTCACGTCGTCACCGATCTCGGCGGTCTCGCCTATCACCACGCCCGCACCGTGGTCGATGAAGAAGCGACGGCCTATGGTGGCACCCGGATGGATGTCGATGTTGGTGAGCAGGCGCGCGAACCATGAGACGAGACGGGCGAGATAGCGCAGGCCGAATTTCCACAGCCGGTGTGCAATGCGCTGCATCAGGATCGCGTGCACGCCGGGATAGGTGGTCAGCACTTCGAAGCGCGAACGCGCGGCGGGGTCGCGCTGGAACACACAGCTCACGTCTTCGCGCAGCAGCCTCAGCAGCGACGGTTGTGCGGGTTTTGACATTGCGATCTCGGCGGTCATCACGTCTTCCATGCCGTTCTCCTAATGCGCCGCGCCGGGCTGGCTGCGCCCGATGTAGCGTTGGTAAAGAAACAGCAGTTCCTGATCCGCCGGCGAACGCTTGGCGCGTTCGGCGAAGCTGCGGATGTCCGGCAGCAGCGCGCGCGCCTCGGCCTGGCTGAGGTTCAGCCCCATCGTGGCGTAGGCGGCGATGATGCCGTGTGCGCCGGAATGCTTGCCGACCACCAGCTTGTGGCGGCGGCCGACCTCGACGGGATCGAAACCCTGATAGGTGTCCGGGTCCTTCAGCAGGCCGTCGACGTGGATGCCCGCCTCGTGCGTGAACGCGCCTTCGCCCACGACGCTCTTCTGCCAGGGAACGGGGCGGCCCGATGCGCTTGCAACCAGCTTCGACAAATCGGTGAAGTGCGTGAGGTCGATGCCGGTATCCATGCCGTAGAGTTTTTTCAAACCCAGCGCGACTTCTTCCAGCGGCGCGTTGCCCGCGCGTTCGCCCAGTCCGTTCACCGTGGTGTTGATATGCGTCGCACCCGCCACCGCGGCGGCGAGGCTGTTGGCGGTAGCGAGGCCGAGGTCGTCGTGCGCGTGCATCTCGATCTCCAGATCGCAGGCGGCGCGCAATGCGGCGATGGCTTTGTGCACGCCGAAAGGTTCCATCACGCCCAGCGTGTCGGCGAAACGGATGCGCTGCGCGCCCGCGTCCTGTGCGGCTTCGGCCACTTGCAGCATGAATTCGGGATCGGCGCGCGAAGCATCTTCGCAGCCGACGATGATGTCGCGCCCGAAGTGAAAGGCGCGCGGCACGATGTCGTGGATGGTGTCGAGCACCCATTGGCGGTCGCGCCCGAGTTTCTTTTTCAGGTGGATGTCCGACACCGGGATGGACAAGTCCATCATCTGCACATCGACCTGCTCGCAAGCCTTGAGGTCTTTCAGGCACATGCGGTTCCACACGACCAGCTTCGCCTTGAGGCCCAGCGAAGCTACAGCGTTGATGCTGTCGCGCTCCTCGTCGCCCATCGCCGGGATGCCGACTTCCAGCTCCGGCACGCCCAGCGCGTCCAGCTGGCGCGCGATGTCAAGCTTCTCATCCAGCGTAAACGCCACCCCGGCGGTCTGTTCGCCGTCGCGCAGGGTGGTGTCGTCGATGATGATGGTGCGGGACATGATGTATGCCTTATGCGTACGTCGGCGCGAATGCCTTCTCCGGTTCGGCTGCGGGGCCGTCGCCATCCCAGTAAGGCGACAGCTTGCGCAGTTGCGCGATGATCTCCGGCACGACTGCGATCACGCGGTCCACTTCGGCCTCGGTGCTGTAGCGCGAGAGCGAGAAGCGCACCGTGCCGTGAGCGGCGGTATAAGGAATACCCATCGCGCGCATCACGTGAGACGGCTCCAGCGAACCCGAGGTGCAGGCGGAACCAGAACTCGCGGCGATGCCGAACTTGTTCAGCAGCAGCAGAATCGCCTCGCCCTCGATGAACTCGAACGCGATGTTGCTGGTGTTGGGCAGGCGATCATCCGGGTTGCCGGTAACGAAGGAGCGCGGCACTTTCGCGAGGATGCCCGCTTCCAGCTTGTCGCGCAGACGTGCGACTTCGGTGTTCTCGAAGGCCATCGCCTCCATCGCCATTTCTGCCGCTTTTCCCAAACCAACAATCGACGTTGTGTTCTCGGTCCCCGCACGGCGGCCGCGTTCCTGATGACCGCCGCGCAGCAGCGGACGGAAGCGCACGCCGCGCTTCAGGTACAGCACGCCCACGCCCTTGGGCGCGTGCAGCTTGTGACCGGACACGGAGAGCATGTCTATCTTCGTGTCTTTCAAATTCAGCGGCACTTTGCCCACGGCCTGCACCGCATCGGTGTGGAACATCGCACCGGCGGCATTCGCCAGTTCGGCCATCTCGACCACCGGAAAGAAGGTGCCGGTCTCGTTGTTCGCCCACATCACCGAAACCACGGCGGTCTGGTCGCCGAGCAGCTTCTTGTATTCGTCCAGATCGAGGCGGCCCTTGCCGTCCACCTTGAGGTAATGCACCTTGTAACCATCCTTCTCCAGCCATGCGCACAAGGTGAGGATGGCCGGATGCTCGACCGTGGTGGTGATGATCTCTTTGCGTTCCGGTTGTGCCTTCAGCGCGGAGAGGATCGCGGTGGAATCCGACTCAGTGCCGCAAGAGGTGAAGATGATCTCGGAATCGTGTTCCGCACCGAGCAGCTCCTGCACCTGCATGCGCGCCTTCTTGATCGCAAGCCCGACCTTGTTGCCGAAGCTGTGCATCGACGAGGGGTTGCCGAACTGCTCGGTGAAATACGGCAGCATGGCTTCCACCACGGCGGGATCGACTCGTGTGGTTGCGTTGTTGTCGAAATAGATGCCGGTCATTTATTGCTCCTTATCTGGCGTAGGGTGGGCACGTTTTTGTGCCCACGCGTTACGGAATATTTTGCTCAGCCGCGTGGGCACATAAAACGTGCCCACCCTACAAATCACACGTGGCAGCTCGCCCTGCTCAACGCACCCGCCTTGGTCGGCACGATCTTGATGAACTCTTTCAGTTCTTCCATCAGCTTCTGCTGGATGCCCTGCAAAGTCAGCGCCTCCATCTGGCAGCCCGCGCACGCGCCGGTCATGCTGACGTAGATGGTCTTGCCGTCCACATCCAGCAACTCGATGTCGCCGCCGTCGCGCTTCAGTTGCGGGCGCACGGATTCCAGCACCGCCTCGATCTTGCGGATGCGTTGCAGATTGGTCATGCCGGCAGGCTTGGCTTCTTCCTTAGACGGTGTGCCGGGCTTGAATGCCTCGCCGCGTTCGCTCATCACCTTCACCAATATCTCTTCGATACCTTCGTGGCAGGACGAGCAGCCGCCGCCGGCCTTGGTGTAGTTGGTCACGTCCTGCACCGAGCTGAGGTTGTTCGCGCGTATGGTGTCTTCGATCATCACCGCGTCGATGGCGAAGCACTTGCACACCAGCGCGCCTTCCTCATGGTCGTCGCTCCACTCCTCGCCGCGATAGTTGGCGACGGCGGCTTGCAGCGCCTCGCGCCCCATCACCGAGCAGTGCATCTTTTCCGGCGGGAGGCCGTCGAGGTAATCGGCGATGTCCTGATTGCTCACCTTCAGCGCTTCATCCAGCGTCTTGCCCTTGATCATCTCAGTCAGCGCGGA
The DNA here is from genome assembly GCA_001801085.1 of Gallionellales bacterium GWA2_60_142. Classification (GTDB taxonomy): domain Bacteria; phylum Pseudomonadota; class Gammaproteobacteria; order Burkholderiales; family Gallionellaceae; genus Gallionella. The sequence continues at coordinate 28,491 of MGWR01000035.1, forward strand.
AGAAGAGGCGATGGCCGAGCCGCAGCCGAAGGTCTGAAAGTGCGCGTCGAGGATGATGTCGGTCTCCGGTTCCACCTTGAGCATCAGGCGCAGCGCGTCGCCGCAGGAGATCGAGCCGACGTCGCCCACGCCGTTCGCGCCTTCCAGTACGCCTGCGTTACGCGGTTGAAAGAAGTGTTCTTTAACTTTGTCCGAGTAGTCCCACATGGTGCGCTCCTTGATCGTTAAGCAGAGAAAGAAGAACCGCACGCGCAGCTTGAGCTGGCGTTCGGGTTTTCGAATTTGAAGCCGCTGCCGTTCAGGCTGTCGACGAAATCGACGGTCACGCCTTCGAGCAAGGGGGCGGAGAGCGGATCGACCAGCAGCGTGACCGCGCCGTATTCCAGCACGGTGTCGTCTTCGTTTTTGGTTTCTTCCAGCGACATGCCGTACTGGAAGCCGGAGCAGCCGCCGCCGGAGATGGCGATGCGCAGGCCGGCCACGGGCGTGTCAGCGCCCTTGATGAATTTCTCCACGGCGGAGATTGCGTTGGGGGTGAGGTTGATCATGCTGGTCTCCTGATTCATGTTGGTCATGTCTTGTCATGTGCAAACTGTGTGCCAGATGGGGGTAAATCTCAATACAATGTTTTGTAAGGAAATTTTATTTTTCGGCGCTCAACTCTTGTGTATGGAATGGAACGGCATGGAGTGCTTGTTGCGTTTACGACAAAAGAGGGAGATCTTTCTTCAGATGCATCGCCAATGCGGCATCCATCATCGCGACATGCGTGTCGAACCAATCCATCAGCCCTTCCTTTACATAGGCGCGCACCAGCGGCAAATGCCCGCGCTTGAGGCTGCGGTTGAGTTGCAGCAATTCGCCCAGCACGCGATGGTGTTCGCTCTCGTGTTCCGGCAGGCCTTTGTATTTGGAGGCGCGCATCAAGTGGCCTTCTTCGGTGAAGTGGGCGCGCGTATGGTTGACCAGCGCCTGAAATAGCGCGGGAAACTCCGCCGGGCTGGCCGCGATGAGCGCTGCCACCTGCGCGATGAACTCGCGATGGGTGTCGTCCATCTCCGCCATGCCTAGTGCATGGCGGGCTTCGTCCCATGTCGCAGGATGCGTCATGCCGTCTCCAGCGTGCCGTTCCAGTTTTGCGCGGCAGTGAGGAAGTCCGCCACGTCCGCATTCACGATCTCGATGTTGAGCTTCTCCAGATAGCGTTTCTCCTTGTCGGTCGGATGCGGGATCAGCGCCCAGCCGGCAGGTTTGCCCGCGCCGAAAATGATGTCGGAGAACACCATGCGGTCGGTGTCGCGGTTCAGGCGCTGGCCGATCAGCAGGTAGCGCTTGTTCTGGCGCAGGCGTTTGACGAAGGAGGGGATGGCGAAGCCGCCCATCAGCTCGGTGATGTAATCGACAAAGTCGGCGTCCGACGCGATGTAGTTCGATTCCGGCAGCGGCGTGCCCAGCGGCTTGAACAGGATGGGCAGGGTAGTGTCCACCGCTTCCTGCTCGATGGCCGAATAAGCCGTGCCGTCGTAGTTGAAGATGCGGAAGCGGTATTCCTTGCCGGACATGCGCGCGATGCCGACGATCAGCGTGTGCGGCGTGGATGCGTATTGCTGCTGCAATTGCGTGTCGCGGTTGGTGTCGATGAGGTAGGGCAGTTTCTGCTGCGCCAGCCAGGCGTGCAGCGCGGAGGTGCTCCATTGCGTGTCGCGATAGGTCTTGTCGAGAAACTTGTTCACCGCCGAGCGGCCCCGTTTCAGCTCCACGTTCATCGCCGCGCGCGGAAATTCGTACATCAGCTTGGGCGCCATCGGCTGGCCGTTGTTCATCGCGAGGATCAGGCTGTCGCTGTCGGCGGGAATGGCATGGCCGGTGGCCGGGTCGATCACGCCGTTAAGTGCGCCCGCACCGAGGTAGGGGATGACGCTGCCGTCTTGCAGTCCGGAAAGAATGGTTTCGAAATCGGTATTCATGTGCTGACTCCATTTGAAATAAATGTGGATTCAGCAGCAATAAACGGGCCCGGACGGGAAAGCCTTGTTTGGCGGGGAATGCGGCGGGAGGGGGTGTTGCAAATGCGACAATGCGGACGGTTTGTCTTGGGCGCCCCCGCCCGGTTGGACGTGCGGCGCATGAATATCACCGCGAGGCGGCGGTCATTCGTTCCGTTTCTTCGGCAGGACGAGCAGGCTTACCAGCAGGCGGATCAGGCCGTAGCTCAGGCGCGCCAGCGCGCGGGCCCAGAAGCCCCTTGCGCTGCGGTCCACGCGTTGTCCGTGTCGGTCGATTTCGGTGTAGAGGCTGTTGCGCAGCTCCCGTGCGAACCCGGCATCTTGCACGACCAGATTCGCTTCGCGCGCCAGCAGCAGGCTGAACGGGTCGATGTTGGACGAGCCGACCGTGGCCCATGCGCCATCCACGACCGCGACCTTGGCGTGCAGGTGGCTGGCGCGGTATTCGTAGATCTCGATGCCGGCGGCGAGCAGGCGGTCGTACAGCGCCTGCGTCGCGTAATGCTGCACCCAATATTCCACTCTTCCCTGCAACAGCAGCACGACGCGGACGCCGCGCGCGGCGGCGGCGACCAGCGCACGGCGGAACGCGCGGCCCGGCAGGAAATAGGCGTTGGCGATCACGATCTCGCTGCGCGCACCGGAGATCGCGCGCCGGTAGGCGCGCTCGATGTCGCGCCGGTGGCGCAGGTTGTCGCGCAGCAGCAGCGAGACGGCGGCATCGCCCGTTGGCTGGGTCGCAGCTTGGGCCAGCATTTTTCCGCGTCTGCGCAGGTTCGCCCAAGACACCGTGTTCCACAGATGGTGCGCCGTTATATGCGCCGTGCCCGCCAGCGGCCCTTGCACGCGCACGGCATAATCCAGCCGTGGCCCGACGAGCGCCGAGTGCGCGGGGATGTCGTCGATGATATTGATGCCGCCGACGAAGGCGATCTCGCCGTCGATCACCGCCAGCTTGCGGTGCAGGCGATAAAGCCGTCGGCGGCGGTTGCGCTGTAGCGTGAACGGCGAGACCGCGCGCCGGAACCATTGCACTTCGACACCGGCGGCGCGCAACTCATCCACCCAGCGCTGCGGCAGTTCCGCCGAACCGAAGCCGTCCAGCAGCAGGCGCACGGCGACACCGCGCGCGGCGGCGCGTCGCAGGGCCTCGCCGATCATGCGACCGCTGTCGTCTGCGGCGTAGAGGTAGGTTTCCAGATTGACCGAGATCCGTGCCGCGTCGATATCGGCGCATAGCCGCGGAAAATAGGCCGTGCCGTTCTGCAACAGCGTCAGGCGATTCCCGTCGACCAGATGTTCGCCGTTCATGCGTCGTCACCGCCGTGCCGCATCAGCCTCGCAGACAGCGCCGCGTGGTCGGAAAGCCTTTGCCAGGCGTCGCCTGTATGCACTTCGCTGTGTGTCACGGCGAAGCCTCTCACGTAGATGCGGTCCAGCCGCAGCAGCGGCAGGCGCGCCGGAAAACTGCGCGCGGGCGCGCCGGCATGCAGCTGGAACACGTCGTGCATGCCGAGTTCGCGGGCCAGCGTTGCGCTCATCTGGTTGCGCCAGTCGTTGAAGTCGCCCGCGACGATCAGCGGTGCGTCCGGCGGGACGGTGTCGCGCACATGGTCGATCAGGGTCTGCGTCTGGTCACGCCGCCCGCGCGCGAACAGGCCGAAGTGTGCGCACAGGCAATGCACGCGCTGTCCGTCCGCGAGTTCGATCTCGCAATGCAGCAGCCCGCGGCTCTCGAAGCGGTGGGCCGAGACATTCCTGTTCTGCGATTGCACGATGGGGAAGCGGCTGAGGATGGCGTTGCCGTGGTGGCCGGCCTGGTACACCGCGTTCTTGCCGTAGGCATGGTGCGGCCAGACCGAGTCGGCGATGAATTCGTGCTGTGCTCCGTCGGGGTAATCGTCGCGGCGCCTGGAGTGACCGCTGTGTTCGCCCTGTACCTCTTGCAGGAACACGATGTCGGCACCCAGCTCGCGCAGCCGTTCGCGCAAGCCGTGCAGCACGACGCGACGATTGAAGTGCGAGAAGCCCTTGTGGATATTGTAGGTGGCGATGGTCAGCGTGCTCATGTGAGCCGCATTCTTGCCGAACGGGGAGGGCGGCGCAAGCGCAAAAAAACAGGGGAGACCTAAGCCTGTCCTGAGCGCCAGTCGAAGGGTCTCCCCTGTTCATTACTTCATCAGATTTTGTGTGATGGGTATCGGCTAAGCCTCAACTCATCCTGCGCAGGCTAGATCCGATGGTGCCAATAGCCTGGTTCCCGATGGCAGTGCATTACCGCAACGATACAGAATGTAATCGCGCTCAACTGTATATAACACGGCATAGGGGAAAACCTTGGTCAAAAATCTCCGGACATCACCTTCTATCACTCAGCCCAGCTTCGGGCGAAGAAATAATATGATGGACAGCAGATTGAACTGCTGTGATAAAACGATCACTCAAGCCGGGTTGCTGTGAGTTATAGAAAACCGCAGATTCCTGAAATTCGTGCAACGCTTCAGGATGGAACTCGTAAATCAATCTTCCGATTGCTGATCTAACTTGGGCAAAAGCAATCTCGCCCGGGATAGTTGCGACGTTACCGTTACGCACTTCATCAATACGCCGCTGGGCTTCTTTTAGCCAGAGCTGTCGAATATAGCCGTCTTCTGCGGGATCGAGGCTCTCCACCAAGCGATCGGCCAGTAACGCGCGTGCTTCGCTTGGCAAGGCCAGAGCCTCCTCGGCTATTTGCTCAACAGTAATCTGCATGTCCGCCTCCTTGAAGTTTCTATGACCAGTGTAGCAGAAAAAATAGGCGCAAAAAAAACAGGGGAGACCGAAGTCTCCCCTGTTTATACATCAGCTTTTGTGTGATGGGGCGGACAGGCCTTGGTCTATCCTTAGAAGAAGGCTTTCAGTATCAAAGCCACGATGCCGCCCAGCACGATGCCCAACATATATTTGTGCATTTGCAGTTCCATTTTGATAGGCGTGAGTTCTTTCTGCAGCGTTAGCTCAAGGTCCACTTTGGTTAACAACTCTTGATCCGCCGCAGCCCCTTGATAGGCGGTAGTAATTCCTTTTGCCTTTTCTTCATCGAAGCCACTTTTCTTGAGTGTTTCAACGAACTTTAAGGTATCGAATGTAACGGTGCTCATGGCTGCTCCCAATTCAATTTCAGTAGGTGCAGTGTAACAAATTTAAGCAAAAACAAGCGCAAAAAAACAGGGGAGACCGAAGTCTCCCCTGTTCATTACTTCATCAGCTTTTGTGTGATGGGTCTCGGCTAAGCCTCAACCCATCCTACTCTGGCTAACTTACCATGCAGCTTCCAGCAGGAACGTGGTCAGGGAATTGCCCTGAGCTGCTGTACGAGCGCCACCGCTGTATGCGGAGTAGTTCAGGTGCAGAGCTACGTTCTGTGTCAGGTCGTACACTGCAGCAACGGAGACAGCGTCGTCGTTGTTGTTCAGCAGCGCGCCATTGTCAGCAGCGCGGTATGCTGCGCCCAGGTGCAGGGTGTGCGGGATCACGCTGTAGTCTGCGCCGATGGTCCATGCAGTGCGTGCATTTGGGGCGGCGTTGTACGCGTTGCCAACCAGTGCGCCAACTGCGGTGCCAGGAGCACGGGCGTAAGTTGCGTAAATGCCCAGATCCTTGCCGCCGGCTTGACCGTGAGCTTGGAAGTCCAGCGAGCTAGCCTTGGTGTCGACTTGAGTCAGCAGACCGCCAGTGCCGCCGGATGTCCAGCTGGTGCCGCTGGTGAATGCTGCACCGATGTGCATGTTCCAGTCGCCCATGGTTGGGGTCGCAGCGATACGCAGGAAGTTGGAGCGCAGTTGCGGCGAAGTCGCGCCAGCAGCAGCAGCGAAGTCAGGAGCAAAACGAGTCAGGTTGATGTAACCCATGTCGCCCTTGACTACGAATGCCAGGCCGGTTGCAGCGCCTGCACCGTTACCCACATATTGCATAGCGGAGATTTCAGCACGGTGTTCCATCCAGCGGATGCCACGCACCATACCGGTGCTGGACTCGTCGTAGCCGTAAGCCACGCCCAGAGCGTCGGTCAGGAACGGGATCACGGACAGCTTAGCTGCGCCCATGTCGAATACGATAGGCATCTTGAAGCCGGCAACGATACCGCCCAGAGGGCCGCCAACCACGTTGTTTTCCATCATGAAGCCGATGTTCTCAGCGACACGGCCGCCGAAGAACAGGCTGAACTCGTCAGGGATCTGCCACTGGCCGCTGTTGGTGGTGGTGCCGGAAACGGTGCCAACTGGATCGATGCCGTTAGACTTCTGGTAACGAGCCTTCAGCAACAGCGCTGCGTTCAGGGTAGCCGGGATGGACAGGTGTTCGCCTTCCACTTTTTCCTGCGCGCCCATCATGGTGTAGCCGGCGGCCTTGAATGCCTGACCGAAGCCGTTCAGGACCGGGTAGTGTTGCTGGTGGCAAGCGTTACAAGCCATGCCAGTTTGACGTGCAAATGCTGGAACAGCGGATGCTTCCGGTGCGAACGCGGCAGCAGCCATCACGCCAGCGATAGAGAGAACGATCTTCTTCATGTGTTTTCCTCTGGTTTTAAAGTTGATTAACGTTATACAACTTGATTTTATCAGTGACTGCAAGACCTCCCTGCTTTCACTGGGGACGGACTTTATAGAAACGCGGGAAGCGCTGTCAAAGGTTTGTCCGGTCGGTGTGGTTTTTTTGCAACACATTCGACTTACCTGTTCGTTTCCGAATTCCCCAAGACTTCCAGAAGCGGTCCCAAATGCTGTTCATAGCGCCGCCAGCGCTCGATCGATGATTTGTAAACGGGCTTGCGGACTTGCGCCACGCTGGCGGTGCGCACGGATCGTTCAGTCTTGTGGAAATCAAGGCAGATGGGATCCCACTTCAGGCCGCAATATTCAATCAGGCGCTGCGCTGCTGTCTCCTGATTCGTTACGATGTCTTCATACTGGACTTCGATGAACGCGCCGGGCGGAAGCGTTTGGCGCCAATATTCCATCAGGCGTGTGTAGTTGACGTAGTATCGGCCCAATTCGGCAAGGTCATAGGAGAACTTGACGTTCTGGTTGGAAAAGGCCTTGGTGAAGCAGGACAGGCAGGTATCTACCGGGTTGCGTTTGACGTGGATGATCTTCGCGTTCGGCATCATCAGGCGTATCAAGCCGAGTGCAAGGAAATTCTGGGGCATCTTGTCGGTGATGCGCCGTGCTTCTGGCGCATGCCGGCGCAATGTTTGCACATATTCCCCGCTCCAGGATGACAGCCGCTCGCGGTCGAGCAGCTTCCAACTTTCGGGGGAGGGGAGGTCGGCGATATCGCGGCGAGCTATCTCTAACAATGTTGATAGCTCTCCTGCACCATAGACATCGGGGTGGCTGGCGACGATCTGCTCCGTTAATGTAGTTCCGGACCGCGGCATGCCGATTACGAAGATCGGGACATCGGACTCATTGCCTCCACCCGTCAGCCTTTCCCCGAGTGTCCGGTCGAATGTCCGCATAATCTGATCGAATATTTTCGTATCGTCCTGTGCGTTGTATTCGAAGGTCGATCGTTTCAGGCGGCAGCCTTCGGCAAAATGCGCAAATGCCTGATCATGGTCGCCGAGGTCGTCGTAACTTTTTCCCAGGCCGAAATGCAAACAAATGGCATCGTTCGACGTTAGCTGAATTTTGCCTGCCTTCATTTGGTTCGACATCGCGACCAGCGCCTCGAAATCGCTGTCGCCTTCCCTTACTTTCTTTATGGAGACTAGCGAGAAACGAGGCATCACATAATCGGGTTTGATTGCCAATGCGCGGCGATAGTAAACCTCGGCTTCTGCGAATTTTCCTTGCTCGTCCAGCGTTCCCCCCAGGCTGCTGTTGGCTTCTGCGGAATTTGGATTGATTTGCAATGCCCGTTCGAGCTGTTTAACAGCTTCGTTGTGCAAGTCTTGCGTTTTAAGAACGGAAGACAAATTCACATAAGCTTCGATATTTTTGGGGTCTATTTCAATAGCCTTCTTAAGGCAACTCGCTGCTTCTGAATAGCGCTCCTGCCGATTGAGAACTTGCCCCAAGTTGTAGTGGGCATCGCCATATTCCGGTGCGATCCGGAGGGCGCTACGAAACCACGATTCAGCCTCTTGCAGCATTTCCTGCTTCGCGAGTCGGTCGCCCAGATTGTTGTGTACCTGAGAATCTCGTGGCAGCAAAAGTGCGGCTCGTTGCAGGGCCTGGAGGTCATCCTTTCCTTGCATTGCAAGCGCGGCACTTAATATCTTCCAGCCAAACCCCGAATTCGGATAGCGCCCGAGCAACAGGTTGGCCTGGATTTCCAGTTCGGCATAGCGCCTTGCCTGATACAGTGCAATCAAGTGGTTTTGTTCGTTTGCGGTTGGTTCCTTGGCGAGGGGCTGTTCCCTCCCTGTTTGCTGACGATCTGTCCCAGCCTGGGATAGGCTGGAGCAGCAGTGTTTGTATTTTTTCCCGCTGCCGCAGGGGCATGGATCGTTTCTGCCAGGCTTCACGTTTTTTATCCTCGGTATTTGATTTTTCGGCGCGGATTTTACCGTTACTTGTTCTGGCTCGCTGTTGTTCGTGCGGCAATCGAGGGGGAATGTATCGCGAACAGGCCGCGTGTTAGAATGCGCGCCTTTCAGATTTCGAGCTTTTACACATTTTCTTTACCTTTAGGAATATTCGCCATGTTCTCCAGAAAAAACACTATCGCTACCGTTGACCCGGAACTGTGGGCCGCAATTCAGAATGAGACGCGCCGCCAGGAAGATCACATCGAGCTGATCGCCTCGGAAAACTACACCAGCCCCGCAGTGATGGAGGCGCAGGGCAGCCAGTTGACCAACAAGTATGCCGAGGGTTATCCGGGCAAGCGTTATTACGGTGGTTGCGAGTATGTGGATGTGGCGGAGCAACTGGCGATCGATCGCGTCAAGGCGCTGTTCGGCGCGGAATACGCCAACGTGCAGCCGAACTCCGGTTCGCAGGCGAACCAGGCGGTGTACATGGCGGTGCTGAAGCCTGGCGACACCATCCTCGGTTTGTCGCTGGCGCACGGCGGTCACCTGACTCACGGCGCGTCGGTCAACGCTAGCGGCAAGCTGTACAACGCGATCCAGTACGGTCTGAACGACAAGGAAGAGATCGATTACGACCAGGTTCAGGCATTGGCTACTGCGCACAAGCCGAAGATGATCGTCGCGGGCGCATCCGCTTATTCGCTGGTGATCGACTGGAAGCGTTTCCGCGAGATCGCCGACAGCGTCGGCGCGTATCTGTTCGTGGACATGGCTCACTATGCCGGTCTGATCGCGGCTGGCGTATATCCCAGCCCGGTCGGCATCGCCGACTTCGTTACCAGCACCACGCACAAGACGCTGCGCGGCCCGCGCGGCGGCATTATTCTGGCCAAGGCCGAGTTCGAGAAAGTGCTGAACTCGGCGATTTTTCCCGGCATCCAGGGCGGCCCGCTGATGCACGTGATCGCCGGCAAGGCGGTGGCGTTCAAGGAAGCGGCAAGCAAGGAATTCAAGGCTTATCAGATTCAGGTAGTGGAGAATGCGCGCGTGATGTCGAAGGTATTGCAGGAGCGTGGCTTGCGCATCGTGTCCGGTCGCACCGATAGCCATGTGTTCCTGGTCGATCTGCAAGCCAAGCACATCACCGGCAAGGATGCCGAGGCCGCACTGGGCCGCGCGCATATCACCGTCAACAAGAACGCGATCCCGAACGATCCGCAGAAGCCATTCGTCACCTCCGGCATCCGCATCGGCAGCCCGGCGATGACCACACGCGGTTTCAAGGAACTCGAAGCCGAAAAGCTCGCCCACCTGATCGCCGACGTGCTGGACGCGCCGACCGACGACGCCGTGATCGCACGTGTCGTCGGCGAGGTGAAGAAGCTGACGGCGCAGTTCCCCGTTTACGGAGCCTAATTAGGGTTGTCGGTTCGTTTCGAACACCTCTGGAAATCGTAGCGAGCAAGCCCGAGTGCAAGGAGCCGCGCAGTGAATGACGAGACATACCTGAAGGGTAGGCGAGGAATGAACGAGCACGCGACGCCGCAATCGGGCTGCGCAGTAGATTTATAGAGGTGTTCGATGAAATGTCCGTTCTGTAAAGGCGAGGACACCCAAGTGGTGGATACTCGCGAAAGCGAGGAAGGCGACAGCATACGTCGCCGCCGCCGTTGCCTGTCTTGCGACAAGCGTTTTACCACCTACGAGACGGTGGAGTTGCGCATGCCGCAGGTGGTCAAGCAGAACGGCATCCGCAGCGAATTCAGTGCGGACAAGCTGCGCACCAGTTTCACCCGCGCGCTGCACAAGCGTCCGGTGCCGACCGAGCTGGTGGACGCGGCGATAGACCATGTGACGCAGAAGATATTCGCGCTCGGCGAGCGCGAGATCGGTTCGCGCCAGATCGGCGAGATGGTGATGAAGGAGCTGCTCAAGCTCGACAAGGTCGCCTACATTCGCTTCGCCTCGGTGTACAAGAGCTTCGAGGATGTGGACGATTTCGCCGATGCGGTGGATGCGGTGCGCAAGACGCCGGCAAGGCGTACGGCGGCGAAGAAGCCCTGATCATGCTGGCTGCCGTAGACAGTCGCTGGATGGCTCAGGCGCTGCGGTTGGCCGAGCGCGGTCTGTACACCACCAGCCCGAATCCGCGTGTCGGTTGCGTGCTGGTGAAAGCGGGTGCGGTCATCGGCGAAGGTTGGCACGAGCGTGCCGGCGAGCCGCATGCCGAGGTGCATGCGTTGCGCGAGGCAAATGATGCGGCACGCGGCGCGACGGCCTATGTGACGCTGGAGCCTTGCAGCCACCACGGGCGCACGCCGCCTTGCGCCGATGCGCTGATAGCGGCGGGTGTGGCGCGTGTCGTGATCGCGATGCAAGACCTGAATCCTTTGGTCGCGGGGCAGGGTATCGCCAAGTTGCGTGCGGCAGGAATCGAAGTCGAATGCGGTCTGATGGAGGCTGCGGCGCGCGAACTGAACATCGGTTTCTGCGCACGCATGACGCGCGGCAGGCCGTGGGTCAGGAGCAAAGTCGGCATGAGCCTGGATGGGCGCACCGCGCTGGCCAACGGCGTCAGCCAGTGGATCACCGGCCCGGCGGCGCGGCAGGATGTGCAGCATTGGCGCGCGCGTTCCTGCGCGGTGCTGACCGGCATCGGTACGGTGCTGGCGGACGATCCGCAGTTGAACGTGCGCGATATTGCCGTCGAACGTCAGCCGTTGCGCGTGGTGCTGGACAGCAAGCTGCAAACGCCGCTATCGGCGCACATGCTGCAATCACTCCCCTCTCTCGCAAGCGGGAGAGGGGTTGGGGGTGAGGGGCGAATTTTGATCTACACCGCCCTGCGGGATGCAGAGAAGATCGCCGCGCTGGAACAGACGGGCGCTACGGTCTGCGTGTCGCCGGATGCGGCAGGACAGGTAGATTTGATTGCAGTATTGAGCGACTTGGCACAACGCGGTATCAATGAAGTGCTGGTGGAAGCGGGCAGCACGCTGAACGGCGCGCTGCTCAAGGCAGGATTGGTGGATGAGTTGTTGCTGTATGTCGCGCCGCAGTTGCTGGGCGATATGGCGCGCGGCATTGCAGCATTGGGCGAGTTGACTGCGCTGGATCAGCGCGTCGATCTCGAATGGCAGGATGTGCGCCGAGTCGGTAACGACTTGCGCATCACGGCGAAGGTGAAAAGAAATGTGTAGGGTGGGTTAGCTTTGCATAGCCAATCGACTTGGCTGACAAATGACATCAGCCAAGTCGCTGGTTAGGCCGCAGGCCGTAACCCACCATGCATGATCGGAAATGGAGAGAGAATGTTCAGCGGCATCATTGCAGATGTAGGTGTAATCAAATCCGCGCAGGATCGCGAAGGCGGCTTGCGCTTGACCGTCGCGACCGAAGCGCTCGGCATGGATGATGTGCAACTCGGCGACAGCATCGCGGTGAACGGCGTATGCCTGACCGTGGTTGCGCTGGACGGCAACGACTTCACGGTCGATGTATCGCGCGAGACGTTGAGCTGCACCGTCGGGCTGGAAGCGCAGGGCCGACGCGTGAATCTGGAGAAGGCCTTGCGCCTGTCCGACCGGCTGGGCGGTCACTTGGTCAGCGGCCATGTCGATGGCGTGGGGGAAGTGGTGGCCTTCGACGACATCGGCGAGAGTTGGAAGCTGGTGGTGCGCGCGCCGCAGGAACTGGCGAAATTCATCGCACTGAAAGGTTCGATCACCATCAACGGCGTCAGCCTCACCGTCAACGAAGTGGAGGGCGCAGAGTTCAACATCAACCTGATTCCGCACACGCTGAAGATGACGATGCTGAACGAACTGAAAGCGGGTACGCGCGTGAATCTGGAAATCGACCTGATCGCGCGCTACGTGGAACGCATGATGAACGCAGAGAAAGAACAAACGAAATGACCGACGTGGCACCGATACAGGAAATCATCGAAGAGATACGCGCCGGGCGCATGGTCGTGCTGGTGGACGAGGAAGATAGAGAGAACGAGGGCGATCTGGTGTTCGCCGCCGAGTTCGTCACGCCGGAAATGGTCAACTTCATGGCCAAGCACGGCCGCGGGCTGATCTGCCTGACGCTGACGCAAGCGCATTGCGAGCAGTTGAATCTTCCGCTGATGGTGAGCGCGAACGGCCTGCCGCTGGCGACCAACTTTACCGTGTCCATCGAGGCGGCGAGTGGGGTGACCACGGGTATCTCGGCCGCGGATCGCGCGCGCACGATACAGGTGGCAGCGAACAAGAATGCCAAGCCTTCCGACATCGTGCAGCCCGGACACATCTTCCCGCTGCGTGCGCAAAACGGCGGCGTGCTGGTGCGCGCCGGACACACCGAGGCGGGCTGCGACCTGGCGCAACTGGCCGGGCTGACGCCGGCATCCGTGATCTGCGAAATCCTCAAGGACGACGGCGAGATGGCGCGTCTGCCCGACCTGATCCCGTTTGCGAAACAGCATGGGCTGAAGATCGGCACCATCGCCGACCTGATCGAATACCGCATCCACAACGAGACGCTGATCGAGCGCGTCGCGCGCCGCACTGTGCAGACCGCCTACGGCGAACTCGACCTGGTGACCTACGTCGACAAGACCTCGCAGCGCACGCATCTGGCGCTGGTCAAGGGCGACATCCAGCCGCAGAACGAGACGCTGGTGCGCGTGCACGAGCCGCTGTCGGTGATCGACTTTCTCGAACAGGCGACTTACCCGAGCTCCACCAGCGTGCATGCCGCGCTGAGCCGGATCGCCGCATCGCCCGCCGGCGTACTGGTGCTGATGCATCACGACGAGACTTCGGCCAGTCTGCTGGCGCGTGCCGCGGCGAAACCGGAGGCGCAGCATGCGCAGTGGGATCCGCGCAATTACGGCATCGGCGCGCAGATCCTGCGCGACCTCAACGTCGGCAAGATGTGTCTCATCGCCACCCCGCGCAAGCTGCCGAGCATGACCGGCTTCGGTCTGGAAGTGGTGCGTTACTGTCAAAACAAGGAAAAGCAATGAAAGAACTGGAAAAGAATCTGGACGGCAAGGGCATGCGCATCGGCATCGTGCAGAGCCGCTTCAACACCGAGGTGTGCGAAGGCTTGCTGGGCGCGTGTCGCGCGCAACTGGTGCAGCATGGCGTGGCGGAAGACGACATCACGCTGGCAACCGTGCCGGGCGCGCTGGAGATTTCGCTGGTGCTGCTGAGCATGGCCGAGACCGGCGAATACGATGCGCTGATCGCGCTGGGCGCGGTGATACGCGGCGACACCTACCACTTCGAGGTGGTGTCGAACGAATCGGCACGCTGCGTGGGCGATGTGCAACTGGTCACCCGTACGCCGATCGCCAATGCGATCCTGACCACCGATACCGACGAGCAAGCCATCGCGCGCATGCACATCAAGGGCGGCGAAGCCGCGCAGGTGGCAATCGAAATGGTCAACCTGCTGCGAGGCTTGGCGTGAGCGAGGGCGAGGTCAAGAAGGCTCCGGCCAGCCCGCGCCATCGCGCGCGCGAACTGGCGCTGCAGGGCATCTACCAGTGGCGCGTAACGGGCGGCGACGCGAGCGACATCGAGAAGCACACGCTGGGCGAAAAGAACCTCGGTCGCTACGACAAGCCGATGTTCTCACGCCTGCTGCAGGGCGCGCTGGCGCAGCACGAGGCCGTCGAGGCGCTGCTGGTGCCGCATCTGGACAGGCCCATGTCCGAACTCAGCCCGGTGGAATTCTCGGTGTTGTTGCTCGGCGCATTCGAACTGTCGCAGTGCATCGAAGTGCCCTACAAGGTCGTCATTAACGAAGCGGTCGAATTGGCGAAGACCTTTGGCGGCACCGATGGCCACAAGTACGTCAACGGCGTGCTCGACAAACTGGCTCCGCAAGTGCGGGCGGTGGAGTTCGCCGCACGCAAGTGAGAAATGGGGAGTGGAGAGTGGGAAGTAGGGTGTGGGTTTCCCCCACTTCCCACTGAGGCGCGTAGCGCCGTCCCACTCCCCAGAACAATATGTCCGAATTCGATCTGATCCGCCGCCACTTCACCCGCGCCACGCCGGGCGCGGTGCTGGGCGTGGGAGACGATGCCGCGCTGCTGCAACCGACGGCGGGCAAGGTGCTGGCGGTGTCTACCGACATGCTGGTCAGCGGCACGCATTTTTTCCCCGACGCCGATCCTTTCCTGCTGGGCCACAAGACGCTGGCGGTGAATCTGTCCGACCTCGCGGCGATGGGGGCGACGCCGCGCTGGGCGACGCTGGCGCTATCGTTGCCTGCGGCGGACGAGGCTTGGTTGGAGCGGTTCAGCGCGGGATTCTTCGCGCTGGCGCAGCGGCATGGCGTCGATCTGGTCGGCGGCGACACCACGCGCGGGCCGTTGAATTTATGCGTGACGATCTTCGGCGAAGTGCCGCCGCAGCAGGCGCTGCGCCGCAGCGGCGCGCAGGTCGGCGACGACATCTGGGTGTCCGGGACATTGGGCGATGCCGCGCTCGCGCTGGCGCATCTGCAGGGCTGCATCGTATTGTCCGACGGCGAGCTTGCTGCCTGCGAGCAGCGCCTGCACCAGCCGCAGCCGCGCATCGAACTGGGTCTTGCATTGCGCGGCATCGCGCACAGCGCAATCGATGTGTCGGACGGCTTGCTGGCCGATCTCGGCCATATACTGGAATGCTCGAACGTCGGCGCGGAGATCGATTTCGCTATGTTGCCGGTGTCGCAGGTATTGCGTTTGCGCTCGCAACAGAAGCTTGCGTTGCACGGTGGCGACGATTACGAGTTGTGCTTCACCGCTCCCGCCGAACGCGCAGTCGAAGTCCATGCTATTGCCGAGCGGTTGGGATTGCCGCTGACGCGCATCGGAAAAATCGTTGCAGGACGCGGCTGCATCGTGCAGGATGCGAGCGGCAATCCACTCCATATCGAGACCGAGGGTTATGACCACTTCCGCTGAGTTGCTCGTGAAACCGAACTGGCGCTTCCTGTTCAGCCATCCGGCGCATCTGCTGTCGTTCGGCTTCGGCAGCGGGCTCGCGCGTAAAGCGCCGGGCACGTTCGGCACGCTGGTTGCCTTCCCGATCTACTGGTTTCTCGCGCCGCGCCTGTCCGAGGCGGTGTTCCTGTTGCTGCTGATCTGGGCGTTCGCGATAGGCGTATGGGTGTGCGACATCACCGGCAAGGCGCTGGGCGATGCCGATTACGGCGGCATCGTGTGGGACGAGATCGTCGCGATGTTGCTGGTGCTGTTCTTCACACCGCCGGGCTGGGAATGGGGGCTGCTGGCCTTCGCGTTGTTCCGCTTCTTCGACATCGTCAAGCCGCCGCCGATACGCTATTTCGACAGCAACTGGCACGGCGGGCTGGGCGTGATGTTCGACGATCTGCTCGCCGCCGGTTACGCGCTGCTCTGTCTCGCGGTCATCAAGACCTTCCTCGCATGAAGCCGATCCGCATCCTGCTGTTGTTAGTCGCGCTCTTCGCGGCGACGATGGCGCAGGGTGCGAGTGCTCCTTCTCAAGTTTTTACCGCCGAGGTGATTGCGGTGCTGGACGGCGACACCTTGTTGGTTTCGCGCGGCGGCAAGCCGCTCAAGCTGCGGCTTGCCGAGATCGATGCTCCAGAGAAAGCTCAACCCTATGGCACGGCTTCGCAGAAGTTGCTGGCCGATCTGGTGATGCGCAAACAGGTGCAGGTCGAGAGTCGCGCAGTGGACGACTACGGGCGCATCGTCGCGATGGTGAGCATCGGCGGTCTCAACGTGAATCACGAACAGGTGCGGCGCGGCCTGGCTTGGGAGTATTCGCGCTTCCATTCCAATCGTCCGCTGATGGCATTGCAACGCGAGGCGCAATTGGCGAAGCGCGGGCTGTGGGCGGGCGAGGACATCGTCGAACCGTCGCAGTGGCGCAAGCAGCATGCCTCCGCACCATCCGTCGCATCGCCGGTTGTCGCGCCGCCCGCCATCGCCTCTTCGGCAGGAAAAGTCGCATCGGACGAAATCGGATGCGGCAAGGCGCGATGCTCAATGATGAATTCCTGCGCGGATGCCAAGCGCTACTACGCGCGTTGCGGCGGCAAGCCGCTGGATGGCGACCACGACGGCAGGCCTTGCGAGAAGCTGTGTGCCGCCGAGGGCGTTAAGCTACGCTGAGTTTGACTATCCCTTGAATTCGCCGCATTCAATTGCGGAGTTGTTCTGGTGGGAGCGGCTTTAGCCGCGATTGCGTAATTTTCTGAGTTGCCTATCGCGGCTAAAGCCGCTCCCACATGTTTGCACAGTGAAACATGGAGATCAGAACAATCCGGTCTTCGGCAGCGCCGGGCCATCGACCGAGCCGGGCGAGAACAGAATCATGTTGCAGCCCATCGCGTCCACGCGCAGCGCGGAGCCTTCCTCGGACCAGTCGGCCAGCACCCAGCGTATGCAGCGATGGCCGTCCACCAGGTGTTCGTGGCGGCTCGGGCGATGCGTGTGTCCGTGGATCATCCGCGGGTACTGGAACTCCCGCAGCATCGCTTCGACCGCTTCTTCGTTGACATCCATGATTGCGCTGTCCTTGGACTCCTTCTCGACCATACTGCGCAGCCGCAGGCCGGCGATGTAGTCCTTGCGCTCATCCAGCGGTTTGGACAGGAACAGGCGCTGGAACTCCTCGTCATGCACCATTTTGCGGTAACGCTGGTATTCGATGTCGTCGGTGCACAGCATGTCGCCGTGGGTCAGCAGCGTCGGTGTGCCGTACAGGTCGACCAGCGTCGGGTCGTCCAGCAATGTGGCCTGGCAGGCTGCGGCCAAGTGTTGCCCCATCAGCAGGTCGCGGTTGCCGCGCTGCAGGTAGACCAGCGTCTGGTGATGGGCGAGGCCGGACAGTGCGGCAACCACTTCGGCGTGGAACGGATCGCTGAGGTCGTCGTCGCCGGCCCAGTATTCGAACAGGTCGCCGAGGATGTATAGCGCGTCGGCATGCGGCGCGATCGCCGTGACGAAGTGGCGGAACTCCGCCATGGCTCGCGGCTGGTCGGCGGACAGGTGCAGGTCGGAGATGAATAAGGAATGGGGCATCGGAATTAAACCTAAAAACCGCAGTTGACCGCTCCATAGAGACCGCAAGCAAATGAACAGAATAGAAATTCGTTATTTATCCACGCTCACCCGGCAGGTGGGGCGCTACGAAGTGTATTGCACGTCCCTCGCGGCGCATGGCGGCGTTGCTCCTCCTCGGAATGGAACGACCATTCCTCGTCGTCGCGCCTTGCCCTGCACCACGATGAACGCACACTACACTTCGTTCAACTACGGTTTCTAGGTTAAAAACGGCGCGTTAAGCGCCGTTTCGTTATTGCTCTACTACTTCGGCCTTGGTGATGACCACGTCTTCCTTCGGCACGTTCTGGTGGAAGCCGCTGTTGCCGGTCTTCACCTTTCTGATCGCATCGACGACGTCCATGCCTTCGACGACCTTGCCGAATACGCAGTAGCCCCAGCCGTCCTGGCCCGGATGGTCGAGGAAGTCGTTGTTCGACGCGTTGATGAAGAACTGGGCGGTGGCGGAGTGCGGGTCAGAGGTGCGCGCCATCGCGACCGTGTATTTCTCGTTCTTCAGACCGTTGGCGGCTTCGTTCTTGACCGGTGCATTGGTCGGTTTCTGTTTCATGCCGGGCTCGAAGCCGCCGCCCTGGATCATGAAGTTGTCCATCACGCGATGGAAGATGGTGCCGTCGTAAAAACCGCTGTTCACGTATTCGATGAAATTTGCGACGCTGAGCGGCGCTTTTTCGGCGTCCAGTTGCAATGTCATGGTGCCGAGGTTGGTGTGCAGTTTAATCATGGTGTGTTTGCCTTTGGTTGGAAAGTTCTTGGGTTGGGAATGGGCCGGCGTCATCGCGCAGCACAGTAACAGCGCGAACAGCGCGGCGAAAATCTTTTTCATTTATGCGGCCCCTTCGTAGACTATCTGCCAGCGACCATCCTGCTTCATCCAGTACTGGCGCTTCTTCATCTTGTTGGACAGGTTGCTGCTGCTGTAGTCCTGCTCGAAGTTCACCACGACCAGATCCGGACGGTTCGGATAGGTGAACATGCTGACGTTGGACAGGCCGACCTTGATCCAGGTCTTCCCTCCGTTCACTTGCTGTTTCTGTTTCGCCCATGACTCATAGTTCGCGCCTCCGCTGGCGAAGTCGCGCGCATAGTGGCGCAGGTAAGCCTGAGTGTCGAGGCTGGCCCAGTCGCTGCGCCATTGTTCGATCTGTTGCTGCAGCGCGGCGCGCTCGACCTGGGCCTGCTCGTCCAGCCAGGCTATGCGCTCGCTGATGATTACCGGCGTCACGCCGATTTGCAGATAGCGGGAGACCTTGTCTAGGTCGTCGTTCGCCAGTACGACGCAGCCGTTGCTGGCGCGCGGCGGGCGGCTGTAGGTGCCGGACTGCGTGCCGTGCAGCCAGATGCCGCTGCCGGTGCGGTTGTTGCGGCGATCCCATTCGTTCGGGTAATCGAGCGGAAAGGCGCCGCTGCCGTAGAGGTCGGCCAGTTTGTCCTTGGGCAGATCGGCCTGAACGAAATACACGCCGAGCGGTGTGCGCTGGTCGCCTTCCGTGTATTTGTCGGTGCCGAGCTTGCCTATCGTCACATAGAAGTCGGTGACGTAGCGCGGCTCGCCGTTCACGTTTTCGTACACGAACAATGTGGAGCGGCTGGTGTCGACCACCAGCGCGTATTTCTGCTCTGCGTTCATCTGCCACAGGAAGCGCGGCGCAAGCTTCTTGTCGTCCTGCGACAGTACGCGCATCAGGCGCACGCGCGCCTCGTCGCGCAGGTCTTCGATCTTGTCCTGCGGGGCGCGGGCGGCGCTGCCCATGCCCTGGATTTCGCCGGCGCGCGCCATCAGCAGGTCGCCCTTGACCAGGTGCGCCAACTTGAAGTCGGGATTGGAGCGCAGCAGGGTGTTCACTTCCTGCAGCGCGGCGTCGAGACGATTGTCGTTGATGGCCTGCAGGGTCTTCGCCAATTGCCCCTCGATTCCGCGCGAGTCCAGCGGCGGCAGCGCGCTGTCGTCGTAGGCATCGAGGCTGGGGGACTGGGCGGCATGGACCGAGTCGGACGACGACTGGACTGCGCCTATCAGCAGGCAACACAGCAAGGTCGATATCAGGGCGCGGCGCAGCATGGCTTAACGGGTGCGCTCTTCCTGGATTAGCCACTCGCCGTCGGTCTTCACCATCAGCAGCGTTTTCCTGCTGGAGGTCTTCAGGTGGCTGGCACGGTAGGACTGGCGGAATTTCACGGCCGCATGTTTGGCGTCGCTGAAACTCACGTTGGCGTCGCTGATGCCGACTTCGATGGACTTGGGTGTGGCGATGCGCTCCTTGCGGGTGGCTTCCCATTCCTTGCGGCTCTGCTTGCCCGGAACCTTGAAGTCCGGCGCGTAGAACGACAGGTATTTTCTGGTGTTTTGTGCGGACCATGCCGCAGCCCATGCCTTGACGGTCTTCAGCACGTCGTCGCTGTTGTTGACGGCAGCCGGCTTGGGCGCTTTCTCGACCGGCGCTTTCTCGGCTGGCGCGATGGCGACCGGTGCGGGCTTGGCGATCGCAACGGGTTCTGCGGCAACCGGCTTGGATGCGGCGGCGACTGCGACCGGCATCGCGGGTTTGGCGCGCGAGCCGTTCGAGAACAGGTCCTGGATCATTGACAGCTTGGTCTGGGTCGAGGTGTTGCTGCGATCCAGTTGCAGCGCGCGGTCGTAGGCTTGGCTGGCCATCTTGGCGTAGATGTCGCCGAGGTTCTCGTGCGCGGTGGCGTAGCTCGGATGGGTGCGGATTGCCATCTCCAGCGACTGCTTCGCCTTGTCGTACTGCCCCTGGCTGGCATACAGAACCGCGAGGTTGTTGTACGGCTCGGGCAATTCTGGATAGTCTTCGGTCAGTCCCGTGAAAATGCGGATCGCGTCGGCGTTCTTGCCCTGTTCCGTCAGGATCAGGCCTTTCAGGAAGCGCGCCTGCGCGTCCTTGGGCTTGCCGGCGAGATAGCCGTTCACCTTGTCCATCGCCTGCGTGTGCTGGCCCTGCTTGAACAGTTTGTTGGCGTCCTGCACGTCGTCGGCATGAGCGGCGACACTGAGAGCCAACAGCAACGCGCCGACGAGCGGCGCGATATGGCGGTTGATCCGGATTGAGCGAGTCTGGTTGCTGCGATTCTGCATATTCTTTTCCCGATAGCGCGCATGCGGCGCGAGGATTGCTTCGATAGCGGCGGATTCTACCAAATTAACGGCCCCTTGTTCACGGCTCTGGCAGGGGATTAAAGGGGATTTTCGGGTAGAATTCGGCGCGCAATCCCCCAATTCGACCGGAACCGAGAAAACAGCATGAGCAGCGCGCCACAATCAGCAGTCTCCAATTTCATCCGCACCATCATCGACGGCGACCTCGCCGCTGGCCGGCACAAGA
>MGWR01000036.1 GCA_001801085.1 Gallionellales bacterium GWA2_60_142
CGGTGAAGACTCATATCGGCTTTGCCGATGTGATGTCGGAACCAAAGTAGGTCATCGTCAGACTCTTTACAAACAACCCTCAGGTGCCCCCTGAGGGTTGTTTGTTTTTGCGGTTCGGGGTATCCTCGCGGACGACATCCAGCCACGGGAGAGCCGCATGACCAGACAGATTCAGGAAGCCTACATCGTCGCCGCGACGCGCACGCCGGTCGGCAAGGCGCCGCGCGGTATGTTTCGCAACACGCGGCCGGACGATTTGCTGGCGCATGTGCTGAAGAGCGTGCTGATGCAATGCCCGAACCTGGAGCCGGGAGCGGTGCAGGATGTGATCGTCGGCTGTGCGATGCCCGAGGCGGAGCAGGGCATGAACGTGGCGCGCATCGGTTTACTGTTGGCCGGTTTGCCGAATTCAGTGCCGGGCATGACCATCAATCGCTTCTGTTCTTCCGGTGTGCAGGCCGTGGCGCTGGCCGCAGACCGCATCCGTCTCGGCGAGGCGGATGTGATGATTGCGGCGGGTACCGAGAGCATGAGCATGGTGCCGATGATGGGCAACAAGGTTGCCTTTAACCCGGGAATCTTCGAGCGGGACGAGCGCTACGGCATCGCTTATGGAATGGGGCTGACGGCGGAAAAGGTAGCGGAGCGTTGGAAGGTGTCGCGCGAAGCCCAGGACGAATTTGCGCTGCAGAGTCATCAGCGCGCCATCGCAGCGATCAACAACGGTCAGTTCGAGGACGAAATCACGCCGTTTAGCATCGTGGAGCATGTGCCGGACATGGCGAGTCGCACCGCGAGCGCCAAGGTGCGTGAGGTGAAACAGGACGAGGGGCCGCGCGCCGAGACTTCGCTGGAAGCGCTGGCGAAACTCAAGACGGTGTTCGCGCAAAAGGGTTCGGTGACGGCGGGCAACAGTTCGCAGATGTCGGACGGGGCGGGAGCAGTTCTGCTGTGTTCCGAGGTGGCGTTGAAGCGTTATAACCTCACTCCCATCGGCAAATTTCATGGCTTTAGCGTGGCGGGCGTGCCGCCGGAGATCATGGGCATCGGCCCGAAGGAAGCAATTCCGCTGGTACTGAAGCAGGCTGGCTTGTCGTTGAACGACATGAGTTGGATCGAACTCAACGAAGCCTTCGCCGCGCAATCGCTCGCGGTGATCAGCGAGATCGGCCTCGATCCGGCCATCGTCAATCCGCTCGGAGGTGCGATCGCCTTGGGCCATCCGCTCGGCGCGACCGGCGCGATCCGCACGGCGACCCTGTTGCACGGCCTGCGCCGCCGCAAACAGAAATACGGCATGGTGACCATGTGCATAGGCACGGGCATGGGCGCTGCCGGAATCTTCGAGGCGTTGTACTAAGCTCCGTCGAGCCAGAGCCATTTCATGGCAGACGAACCAGAAAACAAAGCCCTGAGCCGCATCCCCCGCGGCGTGTGGGTGCTCGGCTTCGTCAGCATGCTGATGGATGTCTCCTCGGAGATGATCCACAGCCTCCTCCCGCTGTTCATGGTCACGGCGCTGGGTGCGAGCGCGTTGGCGGTCGGGCTGATCGAAGGCTTGGCCGAATCCACTGCGCTGCTGGTGCGCGTGTTCTCGGGCCTGCTGAGTGACTACCTGGGCAGACGCAAATGGCTGGCCGTGTTCGGCTACGCGCTGGGCGCGTTGACCAAGCCACTGTTCGCCATCGCCACCAGCACCGGCATGGTGCTGACCGCGAGGCTGCTGGATAGAGTCGGCAAGGGCATCCGCGGTGCGCCGCGAGATGCGCTGATCGCCGACATCACGCCGGAGGCAGTGCGCGGCGCGGCCTTCGGTCTGCGCCAGTCGCTGGATACCGTGGGTGCGTTCCTCGGCCCGCTGCTGGGCGTAGGCCTGATGTTGCTGTGGGCGAACGACTTCCGCGCGGTGTTCTGGGTGGCGCTGATTCCTGGCTTGCTCGCCGTCCTCTTGCTGGTGTTCGGCGTGCGCGAGCCGAAGCGTCGCGACGGAGAAAAGTCGGTCAACCCGATTCGGCGCGAGAACCTGACGCGCCTCGGCGCGGCCTACTGGTGGGTGGTCGGCATCGGCGCGGTGTTCACCCTCGCGCGTTTCAGCGAAGCCTTCCTCGTGCTGCGGGCAGACCAAGGCGGCATCCCCCTCGCGCTGGTGCCGCTGGTGATGGTCGCGATGAACGTGATCTACGCCGCGACGGCCTATCCGTTCGGCAAACTCTCCGACGGCATGAGCCACATCAAGCTGCTGGCGCTGGGGCTGCTGGTGTTGATCGCCGCCGACCTGGTGCTAGCCACCGACGACCACTGGACTACGGTGCTGCTCGGCGTCGCGTTGTGGGGCGTGCATATGGGCATCACGCAGGGTCTGCTGGCGAGGATGGTCGCTGACACCGCTCCAGCCGATCTGCGCGGTACTGCCTACGGTTTCTTCAACCTGATGAGCGGGATTGCGATGCTGGTGGCCAGCGTGCTGGCCGGGCTGCTGTGGGACCAGCTCGGCGCGTCGATTACCTTCTATGCGGGCGCGACTTTCTGCATCATTGCCTTGCTGGGCCTGCTCTGGCGGCCTACGGCATAGCCGGCTGCGGTATCATGCAGCCATGAATATTTCGCATCCATCTTCTCCTGCGGATGAGTCCGCGCATCAAACATCCCCTCTCTTTGACGTCGATCACGCGCTGATCGAACACGTGAACGGCGAATGCCACGACTGGGCAGGCATGGACGACGATGCGCTGCAGCGGTCGCTACGGGTGCAGGGCGACGCATGGTATGAGCTGGTAAAGGAACGCTGCCCGCACCTGTTCGCCGCCGCACCGCTTTTCGTCACTACTGCGCAGTTGTGGCAGATGCAGGTGGTCATCGCGGCGGTGGAGCGGGTGGTGAAGCTGCCGGCTTGGTTGAGTGGCAGCCCTTTCCCTAACCCTGATGAAACAACTAGCCATTCGACTAAGCCCGCAAGCGGGCAAGTCGCTGGTTATCTCCCACAAGTGGGAGAGGGGACGAACGCCGCGCCTTCGGCGCAAGATTATTCTCTCGGCGTGTTCTATGGTTATGACTTCCATCTCAACGATCAGGGCGCGCACCTGATCGAGATCAACACCAATGCGGGCGGTGCATTCATCAATGCGCTGCTGATAGCCAGCCAGCGCGAGGCCGGACTGTACGGCGCGGAGGTGGCGGAAGAAAATCTGGAGCAGCAGTTCCTCGCGATGTTCCGCAACGAATGGCGGCTCGCGCGAGGCGATGTGCCGCTGGCATCCGTTGCCATCGTGGATGAGGCGCCGGAGTCGCAATATCTCTATCCCGAATTCCTGCTGGCGCAGCGCATGTTCGAGCGCGCGGGCATCGTTGCGCATATCGGCGACCCGTCGGCGTTGCAGATGCAGGATGATGGACTGTATCTCGACGAGCAGAAGATCGATCTCGTGTACAACCGCCTGACGGATTTCTCGCTGCAACATCATCCCGCGTTGCGGCAAGCGTATCTCGACGGCAATGCGGTGGTGACGCCCGCCCCCGCGCACTATGAGCGCTATGCCGACAAGCGCAACCTCGCGCGACTGAGCGACGCAGAGACATTGCGCGCACTGGGCGCGAGCGAGGCCGATATTGCGACGCTGCTCGCAGGCGTGCCGCAGACCCGGCTGGTGGCGGGCGCGGATCACGATCAGTGGTGGCAGGAACGCAAGCAGTGGTTCTTCAAACCGGCGGAAGGTTACGGCAGCAAGGGCAGCTACAGCGGCGCGAAGCTGACCAAGCGGGTATTCGAAGAGATCATGCAGGGCGGCTATGTCGCGCAACGCATTGCCGCACCCGACGAGCGCAAGGTGTGTCTGCCGGAGGCGGAGCCGCAAATGCTGAAGTACGACGTGCGTTGCTACGTCTACGATGGGCAGGTGCAACTGGTCGCCGCGCGCCTGTATCAGGGGCAGACCACCAACTTCCGCACGCCGGGGGGCGGCTTCGCGCCGGTGCGCGTGGTCGAGTAGAATGCCTGCATGTTGATTTATTCCTTTTTTGCTATCGGCATCGGCGCGGCGCTCGGCGCATGGGCACGCTGGGGGCTGGGGCTGTGGCTCAATCCGTCGTTGCCTGAACTGCCGTTAGGCACGCTGTCGGCCAACTTGGTCGGCGGCTATCTGATTGGGCTGGCGATTGCGTTCTTTCTGCAGCACCCGAGTATCTCGCCGGAGTGGCGCTTGTTCATCATCACCGGCTTTCTGGGTGGGTTAACGACCTTCTCGACATTTTCGGCGGAGACTGTCACGCTGTTGTTGCGCGGGCAGTATGCGTGGGGCGTCGGCATCATCGTGGCGCACCTCGGCGGCTCGCTGCTGATGACCGTAATGGGAATTCAAACCGTTAAGTGGTTACAAGGAGCGCAATGATGAATGCACTAACTTTCTATGTTGGCGAGAAACAGCATCACGATGGGATGCCGTTATACGAATGGTTGTTGAAGGAAGCGCGGGAGCTGGGTGTGCACGGCGGATCGGCGTTCCGCGCCATCGCGGGCTTCGGGCGGCACGGGCGGCTGCATGACGATATGTTCTTCGAACTGGCCGGGGAACTGGCGGTGAAGGTGGAGTTCATCCTTGACGATACGCTGACCGGGCAGATGATGCAGCGCGTGGAAGCCCAGAATGCGAAAGTGTTCTACACGCGCCACGAGATTCAGGCCGGGATACTCTGAGTTTCCGGATTCCTGTCGTTGCCGCACTTTGCTTGTGCGGAATGCCAGAAAACAAAACCCCTCGCGGTTCGCACAGCGAGGGGTTTTGTTCGTAATGATTGCGGAGTTATTTGATGCGCATGCCGGGCTGAGCACCCTCATCCGGCGACAAGACGAACAGTCCCGGCGTTTCTCCCGATGCAGCCAGCACCATGCCTTCCGACATGCCGAACTTCATCTTGCGCGGTGCGAGGTTGGCGACCATCACCGTCATACGGCCCTTCAGCTTCTCAGGATCGTATGCCGACTTGATGCCGGCGAACACCGTGCGCGGTTGAGCTTCGCCGATGTCCAATGTCAGCTTCAGCAGCTTTTCTGCTCCTTCCACATGCTCGGCATTGACGATGTGTGCGACGCGCAGATCGACTTTCATGAAGTCGTCGATGCTGATGGTTTCGGCGATGGGGACTATGGCGGGCTTTGCTGCTGTTTGCGTTTCGGTCATGGGTTTCAGGCTTTCCTGGTTGGCGGCGACCATGGCTTCGATCAGCTTGGGATCGAGGCGGGTCGCCAAATGTTGATAAGCATTGATGCGAGTGGGCAATACGGCAAGGTCCGCCCAAGAGAAGTCGCGGTCCAGGCCGAACAATTCGCGCGCAACGCGTGAAGTCAGCGCCGGCAGCACGGGACTCAGCAAAATCGAGAGTACATAGAAGCCGTGCAGGGCGCGTGAGCAGATGTCGTGCAAGGCCTCGCGTTGGGTCTCGTCCTTGGCCAGCGTCCACGGGGCGGCAGCGGCGATATCGCCATTGATGCGATCGGCGAGCGCCATGATGTCGCGTAGCGCACGGGCAAAGTCGCGGTTTTCGAACGAATCGGAAACGACTTGGCCATTGGCAATCGCACTATCCAGCAGGGGCTTGCCATCGGCAAAGGCGAGCTTGCCGTCGAAGAACTTGGTCAGGAACCCCGCGCAGCGGCTCGCGATGTTGATGTACTTGCCGATCAGGTCGCTGTTCACCTTCGCCACGAAGTCCTCGAGGTTGAGGTCGAGGTCTTCCATCGTGCCGTTGAGTTTTGCGGCGTAGTAGTAGCGCAGGTATTCGGTGTTCTTGATGTGATCGACGTAGCTGCGCGCGGTGATGAAGGTGCCGCGCGACTTGGACATCTTCTCGCCGTTGACGGTGAGGAAGCCGTGGGCGAACAGCTTGGTCGGCGTACGGAAGCCGGCGTGTTGCAGCATCGCCGGCCAGAACAGCGCGTGGAAATACAGAATATCCTTGCCGATGAAATGGTAGAGTTCGGCGTCCGAATCCGGCTTCCAGTAGTCGTCGAAGTTCAGGCCCTTGGCCTTGCACAGTTGCTTGAAGCTACCCATGTAGCCGACCGGCGCATCCAGCCACACGTAGAAATACTTGCCGGGCGCATCGGGGATCTCGAAGCCAAAGTAGGGCGCGTCACGCGAAATGTCCCAGTCGGAGAGTTTGTTCTCGCCTTCCGCACCCAGCCATTCCTGCATCTTGTTGGCCGCCTCCGGCTGCAACGAGCCGCCGCGCGTCCACTGGCGCAGGAACTGCTGGCATGAGTCGGCGGAAAGCTTGAAGAAATAATGGTCGGAGTTGCGCAGTTCCGGCGCAGCGCCCGACACCGCGGAGAACGGCTCTATCAAATCGGTCGGCGCATAGGCCGCGCCGCAGACTTCGCAATTGTCGCCGTACTGATCCTTGGCGTGGCACTTCGGGCATTCACCCTTGATGAAACGATCCGGCAGGAACATGTTCTTCACCGGGTCGTAGAACTGCTCGATGGAGCGCACCTCGATCAGGCCATTTGCCTTGAGCGTGCGGTAGATGTCCTGTGCGCATTCCTTGTTCTCGATCGAGTTGGTCGAGCCGTAGTTGTCGAACTCGATGTGGAATGCGGAGAAGTCGTCGAAATGCTCCTGCCACACGCGGGCGATCAGCTGTTCCGGCGTGACGCCTTCTTTCTCGGCGCGCAGCATAATGGGCGTGCCGTGGGTGTCGTCGGCGCAAACGTAGTGGCATTCATGGCCGCGCATCTTCTGGAAGCGTACCCAGATGTCGGTCTGGATGTATTCGACCAGATGGCCGAGATGGATGCTGCCGTTGGCATAGGGCAGCGCGGAGGTGACGAGTATCTTGCGCGTGGTCATGGGATGTTGCCGAAAGCTGAAAGAGGGCGGATTTTATCAAATCGCGGGGGGCGGCTGCGAATTGTTTGCCCCCATGCGGGGGATTGTGGAACGGGGCCGACTCCTGCAACATGGTTTCATGGCAATTCCATTCGAAACGATCATTCCGCCGGCCATGCCGGGAACGGATGCTATTTCCGTCGTCGATACGCCCGTCGTTGATGTGATGGGGCGGCCGTTGCGCGATCTGCGTATCTCGGTCACCGATCGCTGCAACCTGCGCTGCACTTATTGCATGCCGCGCGCGGTGTTCAACGAGAATCACAGCTTCCTGCCGCGCGCCGAATTGCTGAGCTTCGAGGAGATTGAGCGGCTGGCGCGACAGTTTGTCAGGCTCGGCGTGCGGAAGATACGCCTGACCGGCGGCGAGCCGCTGTTGCGGCGCGGCATTGAGCAACTGGTCGAGCGTCTCGCGCGGTTGCAGACTACGGCCGGAGCGCCGGTAGAGATCGCGTTGACCACCAATGGCGTGCTGCTGGCCAGAAAGGCCCGGGCGCTGAAGGATGCCGGGCTGGCGCGCATCACCGTCAGTCTGGACGGTTTGAGCGAGGCCACTTTCCGCCGCATGAGCGATACTGATACGCCGGTGCGGACGGTATTGGATGGCATCGCGGAGGCGCAGCGCGTCGGGCTCGCACCGGTCAAGGTCAACATGGTGGTCAGGCGCGGCGTGAACGACCACGAGATCGTCGCGATGGCCGGACATTTCCGCAATAGCGGTATGGTGTTGCGCTTCATCGAATATATGGACGTCGGCTGCAGCAACGGCTGGCGCATGGACGAGGTAGTTCCGGCGCGCGAGATGCTGGATCGCATCGCCGACCGCTATCCGCTGCGTCCGGTCGATCCCAACTATGCCGGCGAGGTCGCGGTGCGCTGGCATTATGCCGACGGCAGCGGCGAGATCGGCGTGATCGCCTCGGTCACCCAGGCGTTCTGCCACGAATGCACCCGCGGCCGGCTGTCCACCGACGGTCGACTCTACACCTGCCTGTTCGCTACCGAGGGGCTGGATCTGCGCGCGCCGCTGCGCGCCGGGGTGGCGGAAGATCGGTTGGCTGCGCTGATTGCGGCTGGCTGGCAACGGCGCAACGACTGCTATTCCCAACAGCGCCAAGCCATGGCGGGCGCCGGGGCGGCGGCGAAAAAGATCGAAATGTCCTATATCGGCGGATAGTAGACCTGTTCGCTCGGGTTGTTGCAGAAAAGCGACACTTTTGGCGTAAAACTCACAAACTTGTAACGCTTCCATCAGCGAATAGTGATAATGCCAATCAGAATTCTCTGATGTACCGAGAATTTTCGACAGGCTGGCGATACATGCTGGCATAAACGGAAATTTAACTAAGGAGTTTTACATGCAAAAGAAAATCATCGCTCTGGCTATCGCCGCAGCAGTATCCGCACCGGCTTTCGCCGACAGCAACGTTACGATCTATGGCGTGGCTAACGTGTCTTACGACATGACTCAATCCGGCGCTGTTGCTAATGGCTTCAGCAACAACAAGGTCTCCAGCAACACCTCCCGTATTGGCTTCAAGGGCAACGAAGATCTGGGCGACGGCATGTCCGCAGTTTGGCAGATCGAATCGCTGATCCAGATCGACGGCCAAACCGCAGCCGGTAACACCTTGGCGAACCGCAATACCTTCGCAGGTCTGAGCAGCGCATCCGCAGGCACCGTGCTGATGGGCCGTCACGACACCCCGTATAACATCTCCAACCGCAAGTACGATATGTTTGCCGACGGCTTGGCCGATAACCGTTCCATCATGGGCGGCGGCACAAGCGCAGCTGCCTCCTTTAATGGTCGTCAGCCTAACGTTATCGCTTACATTTCGCCGGCGATGAGCGGCTTCACTGGCGCGATCGCTTACGTGGCTGGTGCTGAAGGTCAAACTCTGTCCACTCAGACCAAGGGTAGCGCATGGTCTATGGCCGCTCTGTACGGCAACGGCCCGATCTCCGCTAACTTCGGCTACGAAGTGCACACAGCAGGTTCCGCTCCCGGCACTCTGGGCTTGGGCGCTGGCTTGAAGGAAACCGCTTGGACTATCAGCGGCGGCTACAAGGTTGCCGAGTTCGAAATCAACGGCATCTACGAAAAGACCGACGACAATTTTGCCGTGGGTGCGAACGCTCTGGGTCATCGTGCTTACTACCTGTCCGGCAAGTACAACTTCGGCAGCAATGCCGTCAAGTTGGCTTATGCTAACGCAGGTGCAAACGCTGCGGCTAATACCGATGCAGACCAGATCACGGTCGGTTTCGATCACAGCCTGAGCAAGCGTACCACCGTGTATGCACTGTACACGCAGTTGAGCAATGGCGCGGCCGGTGCTTACGCGCTGTCCGGCAACGGCACTGGTGCTCCGGCTGCCGCCGTTTCGGGTGTTGGTGGCAAGCCTTCCGCCTTCTCGTTCGGCATGAAGCACACTTTCTAATCTCTGGCATCCGCAAGGGTGCGATGGTTTAGAAATCTAGCGGGCCTCTTCGGAGGCCCGTTTTTATTTTTTCCCATTCGGGCTATTCTTTGCGCGCGATTCTTGCGCTACCCTCACTCATCATGAACGATCAACAACTACAGCGTTACGGCCGCCATATCCTGCTCGACGAGATCGGCATCGAGGGGCAGCAGCGCCTGCTGGATGCCCGCGCGCTGATCGTGGGTCTCGGCGGGCTGGGTTCGCCGGTCGCGCTGTATCTGGCCGCCAGCGGCGTCGGACATCTGACGCTGTGCGACCACGATACCGTGGATATCAGCAACCTGCAGCGCCAGATTGTTCATCGCACCTCGACCGTCGGTCAGCCCAAGGTCGAGTCGGCGCAGGCTGTATTGGAAGATATCAATCCCGAGGTTGTATGCGTCGCGCTGGCTATCCGTGCCGACGAGGCGCGATTGCGCGAACTGGTCGCGCAGGCCGACGTGGTGCTGGATTGCAGCGACAATTTCGCGACGCGCTATGCGGTCAATCGCACCTGCATTGTGCAGCGCAAGCCGCTGGTGTCGGGCGCGGCGATCCAGTTCTCCGGTCAGGTGGCGGTGTTCGACCATCGCCGGCCGGAGGCTGCCTGCTACAATTGTCTGTTCCCCGAAGATAGTCAGGCGGCCGAGTTGCGTTGCGCGACCACCGGCGTGTTTGCGCCGCTGGTGGGTATTGTAGGTTCGCTACAGGCGGCGGAGGCGCTGAAGCTGTTGGTCGGCATCGAGCGCGGCCTGAGCGGCAAGCTGCTGACCATAGATGCTTTGGACATGCGCATCGTGCGCAGCAACCTGAGCCGGGATGAATCCTGTTGTGCCTGCGGCGGGAAAGACTGAAGATAAACAGATGAATGAACTGAACCATTTTTCCGAGGCAGGGCGGGCTCGCATGGTGGACGTGGGAGATAAGGCCAGCACCCAGCGCGTTGCCATCGTCAGCGGTATCTTGCGCATGCAGCCCGCGACGCTGCAACGCATCCGTGACGGCAAGATAGCCAAGGGCGATGTGCTGACCGTGGCCGATGTCGGCGCGGTGATGGCGGCGAAACGCACGCCCGACATCATCCCGATGTGTCATTCGATCGCGTTGACCGGCGTCGAGGTCGAGTTTTCCGAAATCGTCGAGCCGGACGCGGAAGGCTGCGTCGGCATCAGGGTGCTCGCGACGGCAAGCTGCGTCGGGCAGACTGGCGTCGAGATGGAGGCGTTGTGCGCCGCGAACGTCGCGCTGCTGACGATCTACGATATGTGCAAGGCGATAGACCGTGGCATGCGCATAGAATGCGTGCAACTGGAAGAAAAGCGTGGCGGCAAGAGCGGCGTGTGGCGGCGAGAGGAACGCGCATGATCTCGGTATTGCTGTTCGGGCCGGTCGCCGAGCGCGCAAGGGTCTCGATGCTGCAATTCGAGCACCGGTCTGGCCTGACACTGCAGCAGTTGCGCGACGAGCTCGCCGCGAGCCATCCCCAGGCATTCGAGATCGTCTGCTTCACCGCGGTGAACGGCGAACAGGCGCGCGATCCGCAATTGCCATTGAAAGACGGCGACGAGGTCGCGTTCATGGCCAGGTTCTCAGGGGGCTGAAATGCAAGACGTCAAAGAAGCAGTGCGCATACAGATGGAAGACTTCTCGCAGGACGAGGAGATACGCGCATTGCGTGCCAGTTCGAAGCGCATCGGCGGCATCGCCACCTTTCTCGGCTGCGCGCGCGATTTTTCTGAGGATCGCGAAGTCACCCAGCTCGGCTTCGAGGCCTACGGCAGCATGGCGCTGGCGGAAATGAACCGGCTGCGCGACGAGGCGATAATCCGCTTCGGCCTGCTGGACGCGCGCATCGTGCACCGCATCGGCACGATAGAGGCGGGCGGGCAGATCGTGTTCATCGCCGCGGGCGCGGAACATCGCGGCCCTGCATTCGATGCCTGTCGCTGGATGATAGACGAGCTGAAACAGCGCGTGCCGATCTGGAAGAAAGAAGTCTCCCCGCAGGGCGACTCATGGGTCACACCGCATCCATGAACCCGCCCGTCTTCATCTTTGTCGGCCACTCCGGCTGCGGCAAGACCACGCTGGTCGAAAAACTGATCCCTGAACTGACTCGTCGCGGTCTGCGCGTCGCGACGATCAAACACGCGCATCACAAGGTGGTGCTCGACACGCCCGGCAAGGACAGCTGGCGTTACAAGCAGGCCGGCGCGGCTATGAGCATGCTGGTGACATCGAACGAATTGCAGCTGGTCGCCGAGGCGGTGGACAGGCGCGAGCCGTTGCAGCTGGCACAACGCTTCCTGGGCGAGGCGGACATCGTGCTGGCCGAGGGCTTCTCGCATGCCGCCGGTGAGAAGATCGAGGTGCTGCGACTAGCCTGCAACAACGAGCCGCGCTGCGCAATAGCAGACGGACTGGTTGCGATGGTGACCGACATGGACGAGGTCTATCCGCAGCTACCGCATTTCGCGCTGGACGATGCGGGCGGCATCGTCGATTTCCTGCTGGCGCGTGTGGGGAGATGATCGCCGACTGCACCGCAGTCATCCTGGCCGGAGGCGATTCGCGCCGCATGGGGCAGGACAAGGCGATGTTGTCGCTGCATGGTCGCACGTTGTTGCAGCATGTGACGGACTCGGTGGGGCAGGTGTTTTCGCAAGTGATTGTCAGCGTGCGCGAGCCGCGAGCCGGGCTGGCTCTGCCGCAGGTCTGCGATGCATTGCCCGATGGAGGGCCGCTGGCCGGTCTGGCTGCCGCGCTGGAAAGTATCGAGACGCCGTGGCTGTTCGCGGTCGGATGCGATATGCCGTTTATGTCGTCGGGGGTGATCGAGGCGCTAGGGAGTCGACGTGCCGGGCATCAGGCGGTCGTGCCGGTGGTGCAGGGGCATCCGCAACCGCTGGCGGCGTTCTACGCACGCGATTGTCTGGATGCGATACGTGACATCCAGGCGGGCGGCGGCAAGCGCAGCCTGCGTGCGTTGCTGGAACGGCTGGATGTCTGTTATGTGGATGAGGCGCAGCTGAGGGAGTTCGATCCGCAGCTGCGCAGTTTTTTCGATCTGGACACGCCGGCGGATGTCGCGGTGGTGTCGAATGGAGTGAGTTGATGGAATATTTGTCGGTGAGTGCGGCGCAACGCTGCGTACTCGAGTCGGTCGCGGCGATGGGTATCGAGACCATCAGGCTGGAGCAGTCGCTGGGGCGGGTGCTGGCGGAGGATGTTCGCGCCAATCGCGATCTGCCGCCGTATGACGTGTCGGCGATGGATGGTTTTGCTGTGCGCAGCGCCGATCTGGCGGGTGGCTCCGTTGAGCTTGAAGTCGTCGAGGACATCAAGGCCGGCGACATGCCGACCAAGACCGTGCAGGCTGGGCAGTGCGCGCGCATCATGACCGGTGCGCCGGTGCCGCAAGGCGCGGATGCGGTCGTGCGGGTCGAGGATAGCGAAACGCTGTCCGATGGGCGCGTGCGTTTCGCCAGGCCCGCGCCGTCCGGTATGGATATCCGGCTGCGCGGCGAAGGGATGCGCAATGGAGATGTGGTATTGGCGGCGGGGACGGAGATTACGCCCGGTGTCGTCGGCGTACTGGCGACCGTTAAGTGCGCGCAGTTAACGGTTTATCGTCGCCCGCGCGTCGCTATCCTGTCCACCGGGAACGAGCTGGAAGGAATAGACGAGCCGGTCGATCCGAACAAGATACCGGACGCGAACAGTTACGCGCTGCTGGCGCAAGTGCAGGCGTTGGGCATAACACCGGTGTTGCTCGGCATCGCGCGCGACGATCCGGTGGAGCTTGAACGCTATCTGCGGCAGGGGCTGGAATACGATGTGCTGCTGGTCTCCGGCGGCACCTCGGTCGGTGTGCACGACTACGTCCGCCCGACCGTAGAGGCGCTCGGCGTACAGATGAAGTTCTGGCGCGTCGCGATGAAGCCCGGCCACCCGCTGGCGTTCGGCGTGTTGGAGCGTCCGGACGGTACGAAGGCTCGGGTGTTCGGGCTGCCCGGCAACCCGGTGTCCAGCATGGTGTGCTTCGAGGAATTCGTCCTCCTCGCGCTGCGCAGCATCATGGGCCATGCGCGGTTGCATCGTCGTACCGTGAGCGCGCGCCTCGCGCATCCCGTCAAGATGCGTCCGGGCCGCACCGAGTTCGTGCGCGTCGTGCTGAGTCGCGATGGCGAGGGCTATATCGCGACTTCGACCGGCAATCAGAGCAGCGGCGCGCTGCTATCGATGGCAAAGGCCGACGGCCTGCTGATCGCACCCAGCGACAGCAACGGCCTGGCGGCGGGCGAGATCGTGAGCGTGCAATTTCTCGACGGCGCGGCCTTCCAGGATCAGATAGGTTTCAGGGAGTAGCCAGGTAGGGCGGGCTCTGCCCGCCACCCAACCGGCGGGCAGAGCCCGCCCTACGAATGGTTTATCAATTGGGTAGTAAAAGATCATGGGCATTGCACGTATAGGCATATTGACGATTTCCGACCGGGCCAGCCGCGGCGAATACGAGGACAAGGGCGGGCCGGCGATCCATGCGTGGTTCGCGCGCGTGCTGACCTCGCCTTGGGAGGCGGTGGCGCGGGTGATCCCCGACGAGCAGCCGCAGATCGAGGCTGCGTTGCGCGAATTGAGTGATGTCGAAGGTTGCAGTCTGATCGTCACGACCGGAGGCACCGGTCCGGCGTTGCGCGACGTCACGCCCGAGGCGACCGAGGCGGTGTGCGAAAAGATGATGCCGGGTTTCGGCGAGCTGATGCGCGCGGCTTCGCTCAAGTTCGTGCCCACCGCTATCCTGTCGCGCCAGACTGCCGGCATCCGCGGCAAGAGCCTGATCGTCAATCTGCCCGGCAAGCCTTCGGCGATAGATGACTGTCTGAATGCGGTGTTTCCGGCGACCCCATATTGCATCGACCTGATCGAAGGCGCTTATCTCGAATCTGATCCGGAGCAGTGCAAGGCCTTCCGTCCGGCGCACGCGAAGCCGAAAGCATAGGCTGCGGCGCGTATATAATCCCCGGGGAATGCGGCGCAGCGCCGCGAATATTATCCATAGTCATGTGAGGTCGCTAGTATGAGTCGTCTGTTATTGCTGGTCGTCATTGCGGCGGTCGTCTATTTGCTGATTCGCTCGTATCGCAGGAAGAGCGAGGCGGCGGACAAGGAGGTGGTCACCGAGGATATGGTGCGTTGCGCGCATTGCGGCGTGCATCTGCCCCGCAGCGAGAGCATCAAGGCTGGCGACAAGTTCTATTGCAGCGCGGAGCATCGCGATGCTGCGCGCGGCTAGCATGGTGTTTTTTTTGGCGTGATGGAAGACCGATCGATCCCGGGTTCTCCTGCCGTCGATTTCTGGCGGTCGCTACGGTATTTCAGCCTGTACCGGCTGGTGCTGACCAGCTTCTTCGTTTTCCTCGCTGGTACGTTCGGCCCCTCGTTGTCGCTGGGTGCGCGAAACTGGCAGATATTCTTCGATGTTAGCGTGATCTACGCGGCGGCGGCGATGCTTTCCTTCTTGCCGTTATGGCTGCGCTGGCCGCGCTTTTCCTGGCAGTTGGCCAGCCAGATCGGCGTCGATATCGTCGGGCTGTCGGCGCTGTCCTATGCCAGCGGTGGGATAGAAAGCAACATCGGGCTGCTGCTGCTGGTTTCGCTGGCGGCAGCGGGGATGATCAGCCGCGGCCGGGTCACGTTGTTTTTCGCCGCGCTGGCTAGCATCGCCGCGTTGTTGGAGCATTCTTATGCGGCGCTGCATGGCGAGGCTTCTGTGTCTCAGTACGCGCAGGTCGGCCTGCTGTGCGTGTCCTACTTCGCGGTGGCTTGGCTGGCCCATGTGTTGGCGAAATACGCAGTGGAAAGCCAGCAATTGGCGCAGCGCCGCGCGCTCGAACTGGCCGGCCTGGCGGAGGCCAACCGGCTGGTGATGCGCGACATGCAGGACGGGGTGCTGGTGGTGGACGAGCACGGGGCGATCATGCAGATGAATCCCGGTGCGGCGCGGCTGTTGCGCAAGGGCGTCGATCCGGGAGCGGTGCTGTCGGAGAGTTTTCCCATCCTGTACGGCCAGTATGCGCTGTGGCGGCAGAGCGGCAGCGCGTCCCGCGATGTGTTGCAGCTGGGCGGGGGCGCGCAGGCCAGGTTGCGTTTCGTCGCGATCGATCGCGACGACGCGCGCGGCGTGGTGATCTTCCTCGAAGACATGCGGCGGGTACAGGCCGAGGCGCAGCAGATCAAGCTGGCCGCATTGGGCCGGCTGACCGCGAACATCGCGCACGAAGTGCGCAATCCGCTGTCGTCGATCAGCTACGCGACGGAGCTGATGCAGGAGGAGTCGGGCGATGCGGGGCAGCAGCGGCTGCTGCAAATCGTACTGGACAATACCAAGCGTATTAACCGCATCGTGCAGGATGTGATGCAGATCAACCGGCGCGACCGTGCACAGCCCGAGCGGTTCGGGCTGGATGCGATGCTGCAATCTCTGCGCGACGAGTTCGACGAGACCGAGCGTATCGAGCATGGAGTGTTGACGGCTTCGGGCGAGACGGGCGCGATGGTCTCGTTCGACCGGGGCCATCTGCGTCAGGTGCTGTGGAACCTGTGCCGCAATGCATTGCGGCATAGCAGCAGAACTCCCGGCAGTGTGCGGCTCATCGCCGGCGAGGAGCAAGGGCGAGTGGTGCTGGATGTGATGGACGATGGCCCCGGCATTCCTGCGGAGCAGCAAGGCAAGCTGTTCGAGCCGTTTTTCACCACCGCGAGCGACGGCACCGGGCTGGGGCTGTATATTGCCAGGGAATTATGCGAGGCAAACGGCGCGCAACTGGAATACCGCACGGACGAGCGGTCGGCTGGCGCTTGTTTTCGGATAACGTTTGCAAGCCCGCGTACCGGCGGGCAGGAGTATGGTCATGGGCAATAATTCTCGAACCAATAATCGCCGGGTGCTGCTGGTCGACGACGAACCGGACATCCTGGAGTTGCTGGAGCTCGCGTTGCGCAAGATGGGGCTGGAGGTGGATAGAGCGGCCTGCGTCAGCGAGGCGCTGGATCGGCTGGCGAAGCGCCGCTACGATCTGTGCCTGACCGATATGCGCATGCCGGACGGCGATGGCCTGCAAGTGGTGCAGCATATCGTGCAGCGCAATCTGGACGTGCCGGTGGCGGTGATCACGGCGCACGGCAACATGGAAAATGCCGTTACCGCGCTCAAGGCGGGCGCATTCGACTATCTGGCCAAGCCGGTCTCGCTTGACCAGTTGCGTGCGCTGGTGAAGTCGGCGCTGACGCTACCCTTGGTGGCCGCCGCATCGGACAGGGGTTTGCTCGGCTCGTCGCTGGCGATGCAGAAGGTGCGCGAACTGATTGAGCGCGTGGCGCGCAGCCAAGCGCCGGTGCACATCACCGGCGAATCCGGCAGCGGCAAGGAACTGGCCGCCAGGCTGATCGTGCAAAGCGGTTCGCGTAGCGACAAGCCGGTGATTGCGGTGAATTGCGGCGCGATCCCGGAGATGCTGATGGAGAGCGAGTTTTTCGGTTATAGAAAGGGGGCGTTCACCGGGGCGGACAAGGACAGGGACGGCTTCTTCCAGGCCGCCGACGGCGGCACGCTGTTTCTGGACGAGGTGGCCGATCTGCCGCTGACGATGCAGGTCAAACTGTTGCGGGCGATCCAGGAGAGGCGCGTGCGCAAGGTCGGCGCCACCGCCGAGGATGCGGTGGATACGCGCATCATCAGCGCGACCCATCGCGATCTGGGGGAACTGGTGCAGCAGGGTAAATTCCGCCAGGATCTGTACTACCGGCTGAACGTGATCCAGATCCAGATGCCGCCGTTGCGCGAATTGCGCGAGGACATCG
Organism: Gallionellales bacterium GWA2_60_142; assembly: GCA_001801085.1. Classification (GTDB taxonomy): domain Bacteria; phylum Pseudomonadota; class Gammaproteobacteria; order Burkholderiales; family Gallionellaceae; genus Gallionella. Next base: position 17,207 of record MGWR01000036.1, read on the forward strand.
CCGCGATCGCGCAGCAGGCGCTGGAGCGGCTGCGCGACGGCTCGCCGGTGCGGTTTTCCGAGGAGGCGTTGCGCGCGTTGCGGGTCTACGATTTTCCGGGCAATGTGCGCGAGCTGGAAAACGTCGTCGAGCGCGCCTTGGCATTGTGCTCGAACGGGCTGATCACTGCGGAGGACTTGCAGCTCACGCCGGTCGCCCAATCGCGCAATGAGTCTGCGGAACTGGGCGATAAATACCCGCTGCCGGAGTATCTGGATCGCGTCGAGCGACAGGCGCTGCTGGAGGCGTTGCAGCGCACCAATTTCAACCGCACCGCAGCCGCCAAGCTGCTGGGGCTGACGTTCCGGACGATGCGCTACCGCATGGAGCGGCTCGGCATCAAGGATGCCCATGGCGATGCGGATTGATGCCGAAGGCCTGCTGGTCGGCGGAGAATACGTCCCTTCGCCCAATTGCGATCCGCGTCCCGCGGGCGGGATTGACCTGCTGGTGATACACAACATCAGCCTGCCGCCGGGGCAGTTTGGCGGCGACGGCGTGCCTCGCCTGTTCACCAACACGCTGGATGCCGATGCCCATCCCTATTACCGCACCATCGCAGGGTTGAAGGTGTCGGCGCATTTCTTCGTGCGCCGCGACGGGCATGTCGTCCAGTTCGTTTCCTGTCTGGATCGAGCCTGGCATGCCGGACTTTCCTGCTGGCAGGGGCGCGAATGTTGTAACGATTTTTCCATCGGCATCGAACTGGAAGGAACCGACGAGTTGCCTTTCGCCGATGCCCAGTATCTTGCGCTGGACGAGTTGACCAGAGCGCTGCGCGACGCCTATCCGATCTGCGGCATCGCCGGTCATAGCGATATCGCGCCGCAGCGCAAGACCGATCCCGGTCCCTTTTTCGACTGGATGCGCTATCTGGCGGGGCTTTCTGCCGAACAGTCGCCGATCCGTCGAATTGGCAGAAATATATAGGCCTTTTTTCTGCTTGCAATATTTCCCTTGGACACTACAATTAGCTCCGCCGCTCAAAAAAAATACTAGATGTAGTGGTTTTTCGTTTTTCGGGCTAATCAAGAATTCAAGGGAGTAAGCTTATGCTGCACGCCGTAGCCACCGAGGGTGTCACCATGTCTCCGATGCATGTCACCGACGTTTCAGATTCCGTTCAGTCTCAACCCAGCACGCTCGACCAATACAAGGTGATCCGCCGCAATGGCTCGGTGGTTCCGTTCGAGCCCAGCAAGATTTCCATTGCTCTGACCAAGGCGTTCATCGCCGTCAATGGCGCCCAGGGCGCCGGTTCCGCCCGCGTGCGCGAGCTGGTCGAGCAGTTGGCCGGCGGCGTAGTGTCCGCGCTGATGCGTCGCCAGCCGCACGGTGGCACCTTGCATATTGAGGACATTCAGGATCAGGTCGAGCTCGGTCTGATGCGTTCCGGCGAGCACGATGTCGCGCGAGCCTATGTGTTGTACCGCGAAGAGCGTTCCCGCTCGCGCGCCAAGGTCAAGAGTATCGAGCCGGCGCACGTCATCAATGTGACAGGGACGGACGGCGTCGTCCGTCCGCTGGATCTCGATCGTCTCTCTGTGCTGATGCTGTCGGCTTGCGAGGGACTGGGCGATGCGGTCAGCGCGGATGCGGTGCTCAAGCTGGCGATCAAGGATCTGTACGACGGCGTGTCGCAGCAGGAAGTCAGCAAGTGTCTGATCCTTGCGGCGCGCTCGCTGATCGAACAGGAGCCGGCCTATAACTTCGTTACCGCGCGCCTGCTGCTCAATAATATGTGCTGCGAGACGCTGGGCGAGGATGTCGCTCCCGGCGAGATGGCGACGCGTTATGCGGAATATTTCCCCGAGTACATCAAGCGCGGCGTCGCGGCCGAGTTGCTGGACGTGCGCCTGTCGCAGTTCGACCTGCCGCGCCTCGCCGCCGAACTGGACGCGTCGCGCGATTTGCAGTTCGGTTACCTCGGCTTGCAGACTTTGTACGACCGCTACTTCCTGCATGTGCAGGGCAAGCGCATCGAATTGCCGCAGGCCTTCTTCATGCGCGTCGCGATGGGCTTGTCGTTGAACGAGATCGACCGCGAGTCGCGCGCGATCGAGTTTTATCGCCTGCTGTCCAGTTTCGACTTCATGAGCTCCACGCCGACGCTGTTCAATTCCGGTACGCAACGCTCGCAACTGTCGTCCTGCTATCTGACTACGGTGGCGGACGATCTGGACGGCATCTACGAGGCGATCAAGGATAATGCGCTGCTGGCAAAATTCGCCGGCGGTCTGGGCAACGACTGGACGCCGGTGCGCGCGCTGGGCGCTCACATCAAGGGCACCAACGGCGAGTCGCAGGGTGTGGTGCCGTTCCTGAAAGTGGTGAACGATACGGCGGTTGCGGTGAATCAGGGCGGCAAGCGCAAGGGCGCGGTGTGCGCCTACCTGGAAACCTGGCACCTGGACATCGAGGAATTCCTCGATCTGCGCAAAAACACCGGCGATGACCGTCGCCGCACGCACGACATGAACACCTCGAACTGGATTCCCGACCTGTTCATGAAGCGCGTAATGGAAGGCGGCGACTGGACATTGTTTTCGCCGTCCAATGTGCCTGACCTGCACGACAAGTTCGGCGCCGATTTCGAGCGCGCCTACGTGGCTTACGAGGCGAAGGCCGCCAACGGCGAGATCAAGCTGTTCAAGAAGCTCCCTGCGGCCAGCCTGTGGCGCAAGATGCTGACCATGTTGTTCGAAACCGGCCATCCATGGATCACCTTCAAGGATCCGTGCAACATCCGTTCGCCGCAGCAGCATGTCGGCGTGGTGCACAGCTCCAACCTGTGCACCGAGATCACGCTGAACACCAGCGACAGCGAAATCGCCGTGTGCAACCTGGGTTCGGTGAATCTGGCGGCTCACCTGTATCCAAAAGGACACGAGCAGGCTGGGCAGATCGACCACGACAAGCTGCGCCGCACCGTCAACACCGCGATGCGCATGCTGGATAACGTGATCGACATCAACTATTACGCGGTGGGCAAGGCGCGCAATTCCAACCTGAAGCATCGTCCGGTCGGCATGGGCATCATGGGTTTCCAGGATTGCCTGCACGAACTGCGCATTGCTTATTCGTCGCAGGAGGCGGTCGAATTTGCGGATCGCTCGATGGAGGCGGTGTGCTACTACGCCTACTGGGCGTCCACCGAGCTGGCCGAGGAGCGCGGACGCTATGCCAGCTATCGCGGCAGCCTGTGGGATCGCGGCATCCTGCCTCAGGATTCCTTGGATATGCTGCGCAATGAACGGGGCGGTTACGTCGAAGTCGATATGTCGTCCAGCATGGATTGGGACGCATTGCGTGCCCGCATCAAGCAGCATGGCATGCGTAATTCCAACTGCGTGGCAATCGCGCCGACCGCGACGATCTCCAATATCATCGGCGTATCGGCCTGTATCGAGCCGACTTACCAGAACATCTTCGTGAAATCGAATCTGTCCGGCGAGTTCACCGTCATCAACGAGCATCTGGTTGCCGACCTGAAGCAGTTGGGGTTGTGGGACGAGGTGATGATCGCCGACCTGAAGTATTTCGACGGGACCTTGGCCAAGATCGACCGCGTGCCGCAGGAGCTGCGCAGCCTCTATGCGACAGCATTCGAGGTCGAGCCAAGCTGGTTGATCGAGGCGGCATCGCGTCGCCAGAAGTGGATCGATCAGGCGCAGTCGCTGAATATCTATATGTCGGGCGTGTCTGGACGCAAGCTGGACGAGACTTACAAACTGGCATGGCTGCGCGGATTGAAGACGACGTACTATCTGCGCACATTGGGGGCGACTTCCGCCGAGAAATCCACCGGTCGCGCCGGAGCGTTGAATGCGGTGCCGACGCACGGTGGCGTAGTGGAAGAAACCAAGTTCTGCTCGATTGACAACCCCGAATGCGAGGCGTGCCAGTAGGCAAGCCCCGCATCGGGGTTGCGGTGAAGGCTAACTTGCGGAGCAAGTTAAGCCCCGAAGGGGGGGGCCGAAACCACAATCCGTTTTGTGAGGCGTGCCAGTAGGCACGACACACGCTCTGGATTACGGCGAAGGCTAACCTGCGTAGCAGGTTAAGCCCCGAAGGGGCGGCCGTAGCCACAATCCGGCGAAGCATGTCAGTAGGTATGTCGAATCGGGCGGCAGAATAAAAAATTTGAGTCTGTCCCATCGCAGACTATGAAATATGGGCAGCAATGTCCGATAAACACAGGAGATGAACAATATGCTGACATTCGAAGAAGACATCAAGCCGTCCGCGATACCGTTTGGTGCGATGCATGCGGCTTATGGCGATGCCCCTGCCGGGACGCGTGCGGACAGTCTGCAAATGGATGTCGCGCCTGCTACAGGCCGCGTGCGCGTCGAGGACAAGGCGATCATTAATTCGCGCGCCGACGTGAACCAGTTGGTGCCGTTCAAGTACAAGTGGGCTTGGGAGAAATATCTCGCCGCCTGCGCGAACCACTGGATGCCGCAGGAAGTGAACATGACCGCGGACATCGCGCTGTGGAAAGGCAACAAACTGACCGAGGACGAGCGCCGTCTGGTCAAGCGCAACCTCGGTTTCTTCACCACGGCGGACAGTCTGGCTGCGAACAATATCGTGCTCGGCACTTATCGCCACATCAGCAACCCCGAATGCCGTCAGTTTCTGTTGCGTCAGGCTTTCGAGGAGGCAATCCATACTCATGCCTATCAGTACATCGTCGAGAGCCTGGGGCTGGACGAGGGCGAGATTTTCAACATGTATCACGAGGTGCCCAGCATCCGCGCCAAGGACGAGTTCCTGATTCCGTTCATCAACGTGCTGACCGACCCGGCATTCAAGACTGGTACGCAGGAGGCGGATCAGGCGCTGTTGCGGAGTCTGATCGTGTTCGCCTGCATCATGGAAGGCCTGTTCTTCTATGTTGGCTTCGTGCAGATCCTGGCGCTCGGGCGCCAGAACAAGATGACCGGCGCTGCGGAGCAATACCAGTACATCCTGCGCGACGAATCCATGCACCTGAACTTCGGCGTGGATGTGATCAACCAGATCAAAATGGAAAACCCGCATTTGTGGACGCCGGAATTCCGCGAAGAAATCCGCGGCCTGTTCCAGAAAGGCGTCGAGTTGGAATATGCTTACGCCGAAGACACCATGCCGCGCGGCGTGCTGGGGCTGAATGCCGGTATGTTTAAGGAATACCTGCGCTTTATCGCGAACCGCCGATGCCAGCAAATTGGTGTCGACACCTTGTATCCGGGTGCAACCAATCCGTTTCCCTGGATGGCCGAAATGATCGACTTGAAGAAAGAAAAGAATTTCTTTGAAACTCGCGTAACCGAGTATCAAAGCGGGGGCGCGTTGTCGTGGGACTGAGGCTGGAAATTCGTTCGGTGAAGGCTAACCTGCGCAGCAGGTTAAAGACGGCTTTTCCGTCTGGCCGTAGCCAAAAGAAATTTTTCGAACCCGCATTGCTGAGTATCAGCGCAAAGGCGCTCTGTCTTGGGATTGAGATGACGGAAGAGGAATTTTTGAAGCGCAGGCCTGTAGTGCTCCGACGAAAGTGTGGGCGGAGCGTGGGAGTTTGCTGACAGACGCGTCACCGTATCAAACGGTGGCGCGTTGTCTTGTGGTCAGACTGTTTTAATGGGACGATCAAGATCGCTGGTTAACTAGACATGGCCAATCGATCGAGTCAGAAAAATGCTGGCTCGGTCGCTGGTCAATGTTGTATAGCCAATCGACTAGGCTGGAAAAAGACTCCAGCCTAGTCGTTAAAAGGCTTCGGACATGCCGCGGTGCGGTATGCTGGGGGTGGTAGTCGCAGGTGTTGTATTTCGTTAACTTTCATTATCTCAAGGAGGTTGAAATGGCAGCAGAAAAGAAAACTAAACCAGCAGCAAAGAAGGCGGCAGCTGCAAAGCCGGCAGCCAAGAAAGTAGTAGCCAAGCCAGCCGCCAAGAAGGCAGCACCGGCAGCGAAGAAAGCCGTCGCAGCCAAGAAGCCTGTAGCTAAAAAGGCGGTAGCAGCGAAGAAGCCAGCGGCCAAGAAGGCAGCACCGGCAGCGAAGAAAGTCGTCGCCGCCAAGAAGCCTGTAGCTAAAAAGGCGGTAGCAGCGAAGAAGCCAGCGGCCAAGAAGGCAGTACCGGCAGCGAAGAAAGTTGTCGCCGCCAAGAAGCCTGTAGCTAAAAAGGCGGTAGCAGCGAAGAAGCCAGCGGCCAAGAAGGCAGCACCGGCAGCGAAGAAGGTTGTCGCAGCCAAGAAGCCTGTAGCTAAAAAGGCGGTAGCAGCGAAGCCGGTGGCCAAGAAGGCAGCACCGGCAGCGAAGAAAGTTGTCGCCGCCAAGAAGCCTGTAGCTAAAAAGGTGGTAGCAGCGAAGCCAGTGGCCAAGAAGGCAGCACCGGCTGTCGCAGCCAAACCGGCAGCAGCTCCTGCTCCTGTTGTGGTCGCGGCGAAACCGGCAGCTCCAGCACCGGCTCCTTCTGCGCCAGCTCCTGTGCGTCCGGCGGCTACATGGCCTTTTCCCACACCGGGTATCGGCAAGCCGAACTGATCGGGGATGTCGCTGTGGCGGTGCGACACCTGGCACGGTGTGGCGCAGCCATCCGATAGTACTGCCAGTCGCGGTCGGGTCGCGGGAGTTTTGGCCTGGTCGATGGTAATGGTGTGCGGGAGGGGCTGCTTGCCGGCAGCTCCCGCAATCGGGTCGGCTTGATAGTCGTGTCGTGGTTGCTCCCGGATGCATGAGCATTGGGGGAGTTGCCGCACTGCGTTTGTTTTTCGGGCGCACCGAGTCCGCTTCTGTTTTTCGAGCGCACAGAGTCCGGGTGCGTGCGTTTTTTCGCCAATCGAGTATTGGCGTGTTGTTCTATTCCATCACCGCCGCAGGCGCTTGTGATAGGCTTTGTGCCCCTTGAATTCCCGTCGTATTCTGGTTTCCTCGAACTGAATCCGCCCTCGATAACGCGATGAGCTTCTATGCAGTCGAACTAGCCTATTGTAGCGATGCCGGTCATTACTTCGCCGCCATCGCCGATCTGCCATGGGCTGTCTGGCTGGATAGCGGCGGCATGTCGCGTTACGACATCCTGACCGCTGCGCCGCAGCGCTCCATTGCGTTGAAGGGCGAGGAGGATGGAGATCCGTTTGTGTTGCTTCGTGCCGAACTCGGCGCTTCCGTTGCTCCCGTCGAGGGAGTGCCGTTCGCGGGTGGGGCGCTGGGCTACTGGAGTTACGATCTGGCGCGGAACATGATGCGTTTGCCGGACAAGGCACGGGACCGCGAGCAACTGCCCCTGATGGCCGTCGGGCTTTATGATTGGGCGTTGGTGCTGGATCACCGGAAAAAGACCGCAAGGCTGGTGTCCCACCGGCGTTATGCCGAGACCGATGTGTTGTTGCCTCAAATCCTGAAGCGCTTGCAAGATGGCGTCCCTGTGTCGTCCGGCAGCTTCCGGGTGCAGGGCCGTATCGCATCCAACTTCGACCGAGAGTCTTACCGCGTCGCATTCGATGCCGTGCAGGGCTATCTGCAGGCGGGCGACTGCTACCAGGTCAACCTCGCGCAACGTTTCAGCGCGCAGGCCTCTGGCGATGCACTCGATGCGTATCTGGAACTGCGCCGAATCAGTCCGGCGCCCTATGCTGCATTCCTGAGTTTTCCGCATGCGCAGATCCTTTGTGCTTCGCCGGAACGTTTCCTCAGCGTGCGGGCTGGTCATGTGGAGACCAAGCCGATCAAGGGGACGAGACCGCGTGGCGGAGATGCCGAGAGCGACCGCCTTCTTGCCGACGAATTGAGGACACATCCCAAGGATAGAGCCGAGAATCTCATGATCGTCGACCTGCTGCGCAACGATCTGGGCAAGAGCTGCGTACCCGGTTCGGTGCGGGTGCCTAAGCTGTTCGAGGTCGAGAGCTACGCAAACGTGCATCATCTGGTCAGCACCGTGGAGGGCGAGCTGGCGGAGGGGCGCGATGCGCTCGACCTGTTGCGCGACTGTTTCCCCGGCGGCTCGGTGACCGGCGCGCCGAAGCAGCGTGCGATGGAGATTATCGAGCAGCTTGAGTCGGATCGGCGTGGCGTGTATTGCGGGGCGATTGGCTATCTCGGCTTCGATGGCAACATGGATACCAATATCGCGATCCGCACACTTGTTTACTCGGATGGCGTCGTGCGCTGCTGGGCCGGTGGCGGCCTCGTTGCTGACTCGCAATGTGGTGCGGAATATCAGGAGACGCTGGACAAGGCATCGGCGATGCTTCGGCTGCTGGAATTTTGTGGCGGTGCGCCCGGCGACTTTGCGTAAGGGGCAGGGAGCTCGTCCAAGTGCGGAACGGTGGCAGGACGGTCCCTGTGTAAACGAGGAGGGGGTTATCCCGCGTTTTTCACGCGAACGATCCTCACCACTTCGGGGATCTTGCGCAGGCTGCGCATCACATTGGCGAGGTGAAGGCGGTGGTTTACTTCCAGTGTGAAGTGCAGCGCGGTGTATTCGCCCTCGTTGACGAAGCTGACGTTGCTGATGTTGGACTCCGCCACGGCGATCGCGGCGGCGACCTTGGCCAGCACGCCGCGCTGGTTGGCGACCATCAGCTTGATGCCGACATCGAAAGAGCGGTTGATGTTCTTGTCCCACACCACGTCCAGCCACTGCTCGCCCGTGCTGTGGCCGCGGCGCAGTGTCGGACAGTCGTGGGTGTGGATCACCAGTCCCTGCCCGCTCTTGATGATGCCGATGACCGGGTCGCCGGGGATGGGGCTGCAACACTTGGCGAACTGCACCGCCATGCCTTCGGTGCCGTGGATCGTGATCACCGCGTTCGGCGCGACTTCGCCCGCTGCGGTCTCGCCGATGTTGGCTAGCTGGCGGGCGACCACCATGTTCAGGCGGCGGCCGAGGCCGATGTCGGCGAGGATATCCTGCCGGGTCTTGACGCCGGTGTCGCGCAGCAGCTTGTTCCATTGTGTGTCGCCGATGTCCTGCAGCTTGGTGCCGAGCGCGTGCAGCGCCTGGCTGAGCAGGCGCTCGCCGAGCTGGGCGGATTCGCCCGACTGCATGGTCTTCAGGAAATGGCGGATATGGCCGCGCGCCTTGCTGGTCGCGACGTAGCCCAGCCAGGCCGGGTTGGGTTTCGCATGCGGCGCGGTGATGACTTCGACGCGGTCGCCGTTGCGCAGCTCGGTACGCAGCGGAACCAGCTCGTGGTTGACCTTGACGGCGATGCAACGATTGCCGATGTCGGTGTGCACGTTATAAGCGAAGTCCACCGCCGTCGCCCCGCGCGGCAGCGACATGATCTTGCCCTTGGGCGTGAACACGTACACCTCGTCCGGGAATAGATCGACCTTCAGGTGATCCAGGAACTCGGACGAGTCGCTGCTCTGGCTCAGACTCTCCAGCAGTTCTTGCAGCCACTGGTGAGTCTTCTTGTGCAGGTCGTTGATGGATTCGTGGCCGCTCTTGTACAGCCAGTGCGACGCGACGCCGGCATCGGCGATGCGGTGCATCTCGTGGGTGCGGATCTGGATCTCGATCGGCGTGCCGAACGGGCCGAACAGCGTGGTGTGCAGCGACTGGTAGCCGTTCACCTTCGGGATCGCGATGTAGTCCTTGAACTTGCCGGGGATCGGCTTGTACAACCCGTGCAGCGCACCCAGCGCGACGTAACAGGAGGGCACGTCATCGACCAGCACGCGGAAGCCGTAGATGTCGAGCACCTCGGCGAAGGCCAGCGATTTCGACTGCATCTTCTTGTAGATGCTGTAGATGTCCTTCTCGCGGCCGGTCACGTCGGCCTGGATATGCTGGTCGCCCAAGCGCTGGTAGATCGCGACGAGTATCTTGCTGACCACCTCGCGGCGGTTGCCGCGCGCGACCTTGAGCGCCTTGGACAGCACCGCATAGCGGTTCGGATGCAAGTGCTTGAAGCTCAGGTCTTCGAGTTCGTGATAGATGTCGTGCAGGCCGAGGCGATTGGCGATGGGCGCGTAGATGTCCATCGTCTCGCGCGCGATGCGCTCGCACTTCTCGCGTTCCATCGATTCCAGCGTGCGCATGTTGTGCAGCCGGTCCGCCAGCTTGATAAGAATGACGCGCACATCGCGCGCCATCGCCAGCAGCATCTTGCGGAAGTTCTCCGCTTGCGCGTCCTCGCGGGTCTCGAACTGCAGGCGATCCAGTTTGCTCAGGCCGTCTACCAGCTCTGCAACAGGTTTGCCGAACTTCGCGGCGATGTCGTCGCCGGTGATGTCGGTGTCTTCGACCACGTCATGCAATAACGCGGCGACGATAGCCTGCACGTCGATGTGCAGGCTAGTCAGGATGCGGGCAACGGTGATCGGGTGGGTTACGTAAGGTTCGCCGGACTTGCGCAACTGTCCTTCGTGCGCGGCCCGGCTGAATTCGATGGCCTCACGGACGTGTTCGACGTCCTGCGGCTTGAGATAGGCAGAGACTTCTTCGAGCAGTAGATCCGCGTCGGCCATGCAGAATCAATTTAGGCTTGACCGCGGTTCAGGATTTCCTTGCCGACCTTGCCTTCGCTGATTTCACGTAGCGCGATGACGGTGGGCTTGTCCTTGCTTTCCTCGACCAGATGGGTCGCGCCGTTTGCAAGTTGGCGAGCGCGATAGGCGGCTGCCAAGGTCAGTTCGAAACGGTTGGGGATAAAGGTGAGGCATTCCTCGATAGTGATACGGGCCATGGTGTTTACTCCGGATGCTGTAACTGGTTGATCAATTCCTGATGACGGGACAACTGCGCCGAACCGCGCACTCTGGCGGCCAGAGCCACCGCGTTCAGCTCGCGCAACGCCTCGTTCAGATTGTCGTTGATAATAACATAGTCGAATTCGGCGACATGGGCGACATCGTCGCGCACCGCCGCCATGCGCCGCGCGATGACCTCGTCGTTGTCCTTGCCGCGGCCCTTCAGACGCTGTTCCAGCGCTTCCAGCGACGGCGGCAGGATGAAGATGCTGATGCAGTGCGGGAACAGGCGGCGCACCTGCGCCGCGCCCTGCCAGTCGATCTCCAGCAGGATGTCTCGTCCCTGTTCGATTTCCTTTTCGATCCAGCGCTGCGACGTGCCGTACATGTTGCCGTAGACCTCCGCGCTCTCGAGGAACTCGCCGTTCTTCATCATCGCGACGAAGGTCTCGCGGCTGACGAAATGGTAGTCCCTGCCGTCGGTCTCGCCGGGACGCGGGTTGCGCGTGGTGTAGGAGACGGACAGGTTGATCAGCGGATTGATTTCGAGCAGCGCGCGCACCAGGCTGGTCTTGCCCGCGCCGGACGGCGCGCTGACGATGAACAGATTTCCGGACATATCTTTTACTCCAGGTTTTGAATTTGTTCGCGCATCTGCTCGATCAGGATTTTCATCTCCATCGCGCTGCGCGAGACTTCCGCATCGACCGACTTCGAGCCGAGCGTATTCGCCTCGCGGTTCAGTTCCTGCATCAGGAAATCCAGTCGTTTGCCGACCGCGCCGCCCTGCGCCAGGATGCGGCGCATCTCTGTCAGGTGGCTAGCCAGCCGGGACAGTTCCTCGTCGACATCGATCTTGCTGGCGAACAGCGTGATCTCTTGGCGGATGCGTTCGTCGAACAGATCGCTTGCTGGGGTGTTTTGCAGCGCCTCCCGCAGCCTCGCGGTCAGCTTCTGTTCGTAGGCGGCGATGGCCGCCGGCACATGCGGCATCACGCCTTCGCGCAACGCCTCGATCTTCTCCACGCGTTGCAGCAGGAAATCCTTCAGTTTCTCCCCCTCGCGGGCGCGGGAGGCCGAGAATTCCTGCAGCGCCTCCTGCAGCAGGCCGAGCAGCGCGCCGCGCAACTCGTCCGCCGAGGCGGAGGGCGTCTCCAGCACGCCTTGCCACTTGAGCACGTCGGCCACGCTCAAGCTGCGTGCATCCGGCAGCGCGGCCTGCACCTCGCGGTTCCAGTCGGTCAGCTGCTGCAGCAGGTCGCGGCTCAGCGTCGCGCCGCTTTGCGCCGAGCGCGCCGCGTAATTGATGCGGCATTCCACCTTGCCGCGCTGCAACTGGGCGGAGATCGCCTCGCGCATCGCGCCCTCGAAGGCGCGCAGCTCGTCTGGCATGCGCAGCTGAATGTCCAGATAGCGGTGATTGACGGCGCGCAGCTCCAGCGTCAGCGAACCGCTGTCGAGTTCCGCGCCGGTGGTGGCGTAGCCGGTCATGCTAAGGATCATGGGAAATGCGTCCGAAAAGTGACAGCCAAACAAATGACTGTGCTGAAAGCGCGCATTATATTACGATTGGCAACTTTCAATTCATTCCCCGGCTCATGAAGTTCTCGGTTCATCAGGCCAGCCACATTGGCAACCGCAAATATAATCAGGATCGCGTCGCCTACGCCTATACCGGCGATGCGCTGCTGCTGGTGCTGGCCGACGGCATGGGCGGGCACCTGCACGGCGAGGTGGCGGCCGGGCTGATCATTGATACTTTCGCCGAGCAGTTCGGGATCGAAGCGCACCCGTGCATCGAAGCGCCCGAGCGATTCATCGGCGAGGCGATGAAACAAGCGAACGAACGCATCATGAAGTTCCCGCACGATCCAGCCAAGGGCGGCTTTCCCGGCTCGACCTGCGTGGCCGCACTGATCCAGGACGGCAAGATGTACTGGGGACACGCGGGCGACTCCCGTCTGTACCTGTTGCGCGACGGCAAGATACAGGCGCGCACCCATGACCATTCGATGGTCTATCAATGGATGGAATGGGGAGTCATCACCCCCGAGGAGGCGCGTGTTCACCCTCAGCGCAACCAGATCACCAACTGCCTCGGCGGCCAGAGTGACATGTTCTACATGGAGCCCGGCGAGCCGGTGGCGCTATGCTCGGGCGATGTCCTGCTGCTCGGCAGCGATGGCCTGTGGGGGCCGTTTCTCGACGATGAATTCATCAAGGCTTTTGCGACAGGCCCCGTTACGGAAGTGCTGGACGGCTTGGTCGCGCGCGCACTGGAGCGGGAGAGCGGCCACTCCGACAATGTCACCGGCCTTGCGATACGCTGGGGCGACAGCGAGGCCGCGCACGACAGCATCGATCCGGTCTGTCACATCCTCGAAATTCATTGAACGAAGGGGTACGAGAAACTTTTGTGCGGGCACCCGCACGGCACGCCGTACCCCTACATCATTTTATCCGGAGTATTTAAGAACATGCGTCCAAGCGAAAGACAATCCAATCAGTTGCGCGACATCCGCATCACCCGCCGCTACACCAAACACGCCGAAGGCTCGGTGCTGATCGAATGCGGCGACACCAAGGTCATCTGCACCGCCAGCGTCGAGGAGCGCGTGCCGCCGCACAAAAAGGGTAGCGGCGAGGGCTGGGTGACCGCCGAATACGGCATGCTGCCGCGATCCACCGGCAGTCGCATGAGCCGCGAGGCCGCCAAGGGCAAGCAGTCCGGCCGCACTCAGGAGATCCAGCGCCTGATCGGCCGCAGCCTGCGCGCCGTGGTCGATCTGGGCAAGCTGGGCGAGCGCACCATCCAGCTCGACTGCGACGTGATCCAGGCCGACGGCGGCACGCGCACCGCCAGCATCACCGGCGCATTCGTCGCACTGCACGACGCGGTGAGCGGCCTGATGGAACAAGGCCTGGTGAAAGAGAATCCGCTGAAGGATTTCGTCGCCGCGATCTCGGTCGGCATCTACGAAGGTACGCCGGTGCTCGATCTCGATTACGTCGAAGACTCCGCTTGCGACACCGACATGAACGTCGTGATGCTGGGCAGCGGCCACTTCGTCGAAGTGCAGGGCACGGCCGAGGGCCATCCCTTCTCGCGAGAAGAGATGGATACGCTGCTGGAGCTGGCGAAGAACGGTATCGCCCAACTGGTCGAGATGCAGCGGACGGCGCTGACCGCATAACGCCATGCAGAAACTGGTCATCGCCTCCAACAATCAGGGCAAGCTGCGCGAATTCCAGCGCATGCTGGCGCCGCTCGGCATCGAGGTGCTGACGCAGTCGCAACTGGGCATCTCCGAGGCCGAAGAGCCGCACTGCACCTTTGTCGAGAATGCGCTGGCCAAGGCGCGACACGTCAGCCGCGAGAGCGGCCTGCCGGCGCTGGCCGACGACTCCGGCATCTGCGTCGACGCGCTGGGCGGCGCGCCCGGTGTGATCTCGGCGCGCTACGCCGGCGACAACCCCAAGTCCGATGCGCGCAACAACGAGAAGCTACTGCACGAGATGCAGGGCATGACCGACCGCCATGCGCACTACTACTGCGTGCTGGTGCTGGTGCGCCATGCCGACGATCCGCAACCGCTGATCGCCGAAGGCGAATGGCATGGCATGATCGCGCACGAAGAGCGCGGCGACGGCGGCTTCGGCTACGACCCGATGTTCTGGCTGCCGGAGCTCGACAGGATGAGCTCCGAACTGGATCACGACGAAAAGGCGCAACTCAGCCACCGCGCCAAGGCGCTGAAGGTGCTGCTGGAGAAACTGAAGCTGTAGGGTGCGGTCCGCGCATCCCCAACCATCGGTGCGCGCGGCGCACCTCGCACCATGACCACTCATCCCTTACTTCCCGTCGGACTCAAATCGCAGTCCGTGAATTTCCAGGCGCTGCCGCCGCTGTCGCTGTACATCCATATTCCGTGGTGCGTGCGCAAGTGTCCCTATTGCGACTTCAATTCGCACGAGGCTCGTATCGCCTTTCCGGAAGAGCAATACGTCGCCGCGCTGGTGCGCGATCTGGAACTGGCGTTGCCGCAGATATGGGGGCGCAAGGTCTATACGGTGTTCTTCGGCGGCGGGACGCCCAGTTTGTTGAGCGGCGAGAGCGTCGCCGAAATCCTGCGCCAGGTGCGCATGCTGCTGCCGCTAAGCGGTGATGCCGAGATCACGCTGGAGGCGAATCCGGGCACGGTCGAGGCGGAGCGCTTCGCGGCCTATCGAGATGCGGGGGTGAACCGGCTGTCGCTGGGCATCCAGAGTTTCGACGATACGCATCTCAAGGTGCTGGGCCGCATCCATTCCGCCGACGAGGCGAAGCGCGCGATAGTCATCGCACAGCAGCATTTCGATAACATCAACCTCGACTTGATGTATGCGCTGCCGCAACAGACGCTGGAGCAAGCGTTGCAGGATGTGCAGACCGCGCTGTCGTTCGCGCCGCAGCACCTGTCCTGCTACCACCTGACGCTGGAACCGAACACGCTGTTCCACCGCAACCCGCCGCCGCTGCCGGACGACGATGCCAGCGCGGAGATGCAGCAGCGCATCGAGGAATTGCTGGCGCAGCAGGGCTACGAGCATTACGAGACCTCGGCATTTGCGCGGCGCCGTGCGAAGCACAATATTAACTACTGGCAGTTCGGCGACTATCTAGGCATAGGCGCGGGTGCGCACAGCAAGCTGAGTTTTCCGGACAAGGTGTTGCGCCAGATGCGCTACAAGCAGCCGCAGGCCTATCTCGATGCCGTGTCGCGCGATGCGCCGGTGCAGGAGGAGCACGAGGTTGCGGCGGCGGATCTGCCGTTCGAGTTCATGATGAACGCGCTACGCCTGACCGAAGGCTTCGACAGCGCGCTGTTCCAGGAGCGCACCAGCCTGCCGCTGCTGGTGATACGTCGAGAACTGGAGCAGGCCGAGCAACGCGGGTTGCTGGTGTGCGACGGGACGCGTATCGCACCGACGCTGCAAGGACAGCGGTTTTTGAACGATCTGCTGGAAATCTTTCTCAGGGATGCACCGTAGGGCACGGCGGTGTCAATTCCACATCCTGCTTGCTGGATAGTGGATTGCCTGACTTTGTTACGCCATGCCCTACGATATATCCGCCGCCCCCTCGAATCCGCATTGTCGCCACGCTTCGAACACCGTCACTGCGACGGTGTTCGACAGGTTCAGGCTGCGGTTGTCCGGCAGCATAGGCAGGCGCAGGCAGTGTCCGGCATCGAACTGTTCCAATACTTCGGCGGGCAGGCCGCGGCTTTCCGGGCCGAACAGGAAGGCGTCGCCGCGCCGATACTCGACGAGCTGAAACGGTGTCGAGCCCTTGGTGGTGAGCGCGAACACCCGCGTTTCGCCCAGCGACGCCAGGCAATCCGTCAGGCTGTCGTGTACGCGCAGCGTCGCGAACTCGTGATAGTCCAAGCCGGCGCGGATCAGCTGCTTGTCCTCCAGCGTGAAGCCCAGCGGTTTGATGAGATGCAACTGGCAGCCGGTGTTGGCGCACAGGCGGATGACGTTGCCGGTGTTGGGCGGAATTTCAGGCTGGTAGAGGATGACGTTGAACATCGGATTAAAGCTTGTCAGTGTGGATAAAAAAGGCTAACTTCGCCGCCGCATGTCTCTCATGGCAAGAGACGATTCATTTCAGGGAAGAATTATGGCGCGTCCGGAGAAGGTTCGCTTAGGCGATTTGCTGGTACAGCAACAACTCATCACGCTCGACCAGCTCAAGATGGTACTCGATCAGCAGCGTATCAGCGGCCGCAAGCTGGGGCGCGTGCTGGTCGATAATAAGCTGGTGACCGAGGAGCAAATCTCTGAGGCGCTCGCCAAGCAGCTCAACATTCCCTACATCAACCTCAAGTTCTTCAACATCAACCACGATCTGGTGCGGCTGTTGCCGGAGAACCAGGCGCGGCGTTTCCGCGCGATTGTGCTGGAAGAGCGCAACGGCATGTTGCAGATCGGCATGGCCGACCCGACCGACCTGACGGCTTTCGACCAGATTTCCCATATCGTCAAACGCGACATCAACCTTTCGGTGGTCACCGAGGGGCAGTTGCTGGAGTGCATCGATCGCGGCTACCGTCGCACCGACGAAATCACCGGCTTGGCGAAGGAGCTGAGCGAGGATCTTGGCGACAGTTATGTGGACTTCGGCGCGCTGGCCGGCAGCGCCGGGGCCGAGGAAGCGCCGGTAGTGAAGTTGCTGCAAACCATGTTCGAGGATGCCACGCAGATACGCGCGTCCGACATCCATATCGAGCCGCAGGAATCTCGGGTGGTCATCCGTTTCCGCATCGACGGTCTGATGCACTTGCAGATGGAGGCCGACAACAAGATTGCGCCCGCGCTGGTGTTGCGCCTCAAGCTGATGTCCGGTCTGGATATTTCGGAAAAGCGTCTGCCGCAGGACGGTCGCTTGCATGTGCGGGTGCGCGATCACGGCGTGGATGTGCGTATCGCCACCTGTCCGACGCAATACGGCGAATCGGTGGTGATGCGTCTGTTGCGGCAGGACAGCGGTATGGTGACGCTGGACAAGTTGGGCATGCCGCCGGACATGCTGAAGCGCTTCCGCGAACTCATTCGGCGCAGTTCGGGTATGGTGCTGGTGACCGGCCCGACCGGTTCCGGTAAAACCACCACGCTGTATGCCGCGCTGCAAGAGATCAACACCATCGACCAGAAGATCATCACCGTCGAAGACCCGGTGGAATACCGCCTGCCCGGTATCAATCAGGTGCAGGTCAACGAGAAGATCGACCTGACCTTTGCGCGAGTGCTGCGTTCCGCGTTGCGTCAGGACCCGGACGTGATTCTGGTCGGCGAAATGCGCGATGCGGAAACCGCGCAGATCGGCTTGCGCGCCGCGATGACCGGTCACTTGGTGTTCTCCACCTTGCACACCCGCGATACCGCCGGCACGTTGTTCCGTCTGGTGGACATGGGCGTACCGCGCTTCATGGTGGCCTCCTCGGTGCAGGTTATTCTCGCGCAGCGCCTGTTGCGCCGCGTTTGCAGCAGTTGCGCCCAGCCCTACGAGCCGACACCGCAGGAAGGCGAATGGTTGCAGTCCGAAGGGGTGACGCCGGATCGTTGGGTCGGGTTCATGAGCGGGCGGGGTTGCTCGTATTGCAACGGCACCGGCTATCACGGGCGCATGGGCGTGTACGAGATGCTGGAAATGAATCGCACCCTGGCCGAGGCGGCTGCCCATGACAGCTCGGTACACTTCATGAAGGCCGCGCGCGAGCACATGCGCGGCAAGTCCATCCTCGATCATGCGATGGAAATGTTGCAGCAGGGACGCACCTCGGTGCCCGAAGTTATGCGCGTCAGCAATCAGGTCGAGGATTAGCGGTGGCGGTATTTACCTACAAGGGACGCGACCGCTCCGGAGATCTGGTGAAGGGCACGCTGGAGGGCGACGACAGCGGCTCGATTGCCGAGCAATTGATGAATTCCGGCATCACTCCGCTGGAGATCGCGGTGTCGCGCGCCAAGGCCGCAAGCGCCACCGAGAAGGTGTCGGGCAGTGCGCTTGACCGGCTGCGGCATCGGCTCACCGACCAGCCGGTCACAGCACTGGACCTGATGCTGTTCAGCCGCCAGATGTATACCCTGCTCAAGGCCGGCGTGCCGATACTGCGTGCGCTGTCCGGCCTGCAGGAATCCACCCAGAAGCCGGCTTTCGCCGCAGTGATAAAGGATCTGCGCGAGAGTCTGGACAGCGGTCGCGAGTTGAGCTCGGCGATGCGGCGTCATCCCGAGGTGTTCTTTCCGTACTATCTCAGCATGGTCCAGGTCGGCGAAATGACCGGCATGCTCGACGATACCTTCATGCGCCTGTACGAACACATGGAGTTCGAACGCGAGATAAACGAACGTATCAAGACCGCGCTGCGCTATCCCAGCTTCGTAATAATGGCGATGGGCATCGCGATCGTGATCATCAACCTGTTCGTGATTCCCGCCTTCGCCAAGGTGTTCGCCGGATTCAAGAGCGAACTGCCGCTGATGACCAAGATGCTGATTGGTTTTTCCAATTTCATGGTGAATTACTGGATGCTGCTGTTGGCGCTGGGGGTTGGCGCGGTGGTCGTGTTTCGCGCATGGATCAACACCCCGGCCGGCCGCTACACCTGGGATCGCTACAAGCTTCGCCTGCCGATTGCAGGAAAAATCATCTTCAAATCCACGCTGGCTCGCTTTGCGCGCAGTCTCGCGCTGTCGTTCAAGAGCGGCATGCCGGTGCTGCAGGGCATGGATGCGGTCGCGCTGGTGGTGGACAATGCCTATATGCGCAGCCGCGTCGAGGAGATGCGCGCCGGAATAGAGCGCGGCGAGAGCATCCTGCGCACCGCGATGGCCGCAGGGGTTTTCAATCCGGTGGTGCTGCAGATGATCGCCGTGGGCGAGGAGACCGGCGATCTGGATGGCTTGATGTTCGAGGTGGCTGACATGTACCAGCGCGAGATCGAATACGAGGTGAAGACCCTGAGCTCGCAGATCGAGCCCATCCTGATCGTGTTCCTCGGAATTCTGGTGCTGATCCTGGCGCTCGGCGTATTCATGCCGATGTGGGATCTGGGCAAGGCGGCGATGCACAAATGAAGATTGTTTCAACGAGAATTGCTTCAATGCGGACCGAAGCTCGCGGATCGCAACCTGCTCCCCTCGCCCGCTTGCGGGAGCGGGGCCGGGGGAGAGGACAGCCCTTCGTGCCGCCATCCTCCAAAGGCTTCACCCTGATCGAACTGATCGTTGTCATCATCATCGTGGTGGTGCTCGGTGGGACATTCCTGGATCGAGCGCTGTATTACCAGGAGCGCGCAGAGAAGGCCGCAATGGAAGGCGTGGCGGCTGCGTTGCAGAGCGCGTTGACGCTGCAGTACGCCCAACTCATGACGCGCGGCAAGCCGTCCGATATGCCCGCGATGGCCTATGCCAACCCGATGGATTGGCTGCAGAAAAAACCGCACAACTATGTCGGAGAGTTTTACGATCCGCAGCCTTCCAGCGTGGCGCCGGGCAACTGGGCGTTCGACCTCAAGTCGCGCAACCTGATCTACGTGCCCAACAACGCCAACTATTTCAGTCCGGGCAAAGACGGCAAGAAGTGGGTGCGTTTCCATGTCGTCCTCGATTATCAGCCGCCGCTCGCCCCTTCGTTGCAGCAGGAGCCGGCCAGCTTGAGCGGTGCGTTGTTTGCGCCGGTCGAACCTTATTCGTGGTTCTGAGCATACAATGCACGCAGTGAACATTTTTCGAGAGAAGTGAATCATGGTCAGCAACCCGGTGGTGGACTTCATTTTGTGGCGCTCGCTCGCCATCTTCCTGCTGATCGGGGCGCTGGCCGGCATCGCCATTGCGCTGTCGCTGATCTATCGCCCGGATATCTACGAGCGCATCAGCCGTGCAGCGAACCGCTGGGTATCGACTCGCCACTTCACCCGGACGGCGGATCGGATGCTGAGCCTGGAGTCCTGGTTTTATCGGTATCACCGGGTGCTGGGGATGCTGGTTTGTGCGGCCGCCGCTTACCTGCTGGTGCATTTCGGTTTGTTGTTCGACAAAGCGGCGGCGATGCAGCAGCTTCCGCATATGTTGCCGCTCAAGCTCAAGTTGCCGGTGGTGGAATGGCTGCTGGACGCGCTGGTGCTGGTCTCGCTGACCGGTGCTGCGGCAGCGCTGTTCGTCGGCCTGCTGCTGTGGCTGCGTCCCAGCCTGTTGCGCGGCATCGAGGAAGCCTCCAACCAATGGATATCCTCACGCCGCGCAGAGCGCCAGCTGGATATCCCGCGCGACGGAGTGGAAGTATTTGTCGCCCGCCACGCCCGGCGGGTCGGCTGGCTGCTGTTGCTGGGCAGCCTGTCCCTGCTGCTGCTCGTGTTGCGTGCGTTGGCATAGTCGCTTGCATGCGATCCGATGGGGGGCTATAGTGAATTGCCCAAAAAACTTGCAGCGGCAAGATTGGCGGGTTCGGTGAAATTGCCGATAATGCTGTAAGGGCTGCGGCCCTGTGACGAGGTCGGGAACGACCTCAACTTTAAGGAGAATGGAAATGAAGAAGCAAGCGGGTTTTACGCTGATCGAGTTGATTATGGTGATTGTGATTCTGGGTATTTTGGCGGCGACCGCGTTGCCGAAGTTCGTGGATTTGTCTTCTGATGCTGAAGCGGCTGCTGTTAAGGGCGTTGCAGGTGGGTTGGCGTCGGCCAATTCGATTAACGTTGCCGGTTGTTCGATTACGGGTAATTCGGCAGTGGCTGGAAAGTGTGTAACGGTGAATAGTTGCGCCGATCTTGGCGGTCTTATGGATCCCGCTCTTACGCTTGGAACGACTGTCATTACTACGGGTCCTTATCTGTCGGCGGATACTGCCGTATCTCAAAATGCTTCTGCATCTTGTACCCTTAACCAAGGTGCCGCGAGTGCGGTATTTACGGTAACAGGTGCTGGTTAATCAAGCGTAGGATGGGTTGAGCCTGCGATACCCATCGCTGCCAACTAAAACAGGGGAGCTTCGGCTCCCCTGTTTTTTGTCCGTCGTTAGTGCATTTTGCTACACTGTCAGCCGATTCCCCTCATAGATATCTGTTGCCATAGCCCGATGCCTAGTCCTTTCCGTCGAATCGAAGCGCCCTCATTGCAGTTGCAGCGAGGCTTCACCATGGTCGAGCTGATTATGGTGATCGTCATCGCCGGTATTCTTGCTGCGGTCGCGGCACCTCGCTTTTTCGAGGTGGATGTTTTTCGCTCGCGCGGTTTCGCCGATGAGGTCAAGGCATCGTTGCGCTATGCGCAGAAAACCGCGATTGCGCAGCGCCGTTTCGTTTGCGTGGCCTTCACCGCGAATAGGGTTACGTTGACGACGGGGCCCACGGTGGACTGCGGCACCGATTTGCAATCGCCGACCGGCGAGGCAAGCTATGTGATTAATGCGCCGGCCAATACGGCCTTCGCGGTGACTCCCGCGAACTTCAATTTCAATGCGCTGGGCAGGCCTTCGGCTGGGCAAGTCATCAATGTCACCGGCGCGACCAATGCCATCACCATTGAGGCGGAGACGGGCTATGTGCATTGAGCCTTTGAGAGCTGCCCCATCGGAGAGGCTGACATGAAAACTGCCGAGCTTCTTAGCGCCCTATCGGAAGGGCAAGTCGAGTATGTGCTGGTCGGCGGGCTGGCAGTGCAGTTGCATGGATACATGCGCTCGACTTTTGATATCGATCTGGTGCTGGCCATGAATGACGAGAATCTTGTGCGGTTTATCGATGTGGCCAAACGATTCGGGCTGACTCCTTCGATCCCGGTGTCGATAGACTCATTGCGGAATGCGGGTCAGATCGAGCAATGGCATCGCGAAAAAGGAATGCTGGCATTTGCCTTGAGAGAGCCCCAGATTGGCGGCGGCGTGGTGGATGTGCTGGTGCGCCCGGAGGTTTCATTCGAGCAACTCAAGCGCAATGCTGTGGCGGGTGCGTTATTCGCACAGCAGGTCTGGATTGCATGCATTGACGATTTGCTGGTCATGAAGCGCGCTGCGAACCGCTCCAAGGATCAGCTCGACATTGCGGCGCTGGAGAAAATCAAGCGCGGGGAAGATCCAAATGTCTGAAGTCTCCGTGCGCGCGACCATACCCGAGGCGGTGATGCTGGCCCGTTTGGCTCAGTCCGAGCAAATGCGGGAGTTCTGTATTCAGATGTGGCTGCAAAATCCCGTGCTGGCAAAACAGGGTGGGGCAAAAGTGCGAAGTTTGTTGTCCCCGTTGGAGCGCGGTGTGTCGGGCGAGCCGACTCGCGCACCATCGGGTGCGGGCATGGCAAAGCAGCGCGGCGTCAGTCTGATCGAGTTGATTATGTTCATCGTGATCGTCAGCGCCGCGCTGGCGGGCATTATGTCGGTGATGAACGTCACGACCAGAAACAGCGCCGACCCGCTGGTACACAAGCAGGCGCTGGCGATTGCGGAATCGTTGCTGGAAGAGGTTGCGTTGCAAGACTTCGTTTCGGCATCGGGTGTGACTAATGCCGTGACGAAGGAGAATCGCTCGACGGGATACCACATCGTGAGTGATTACAACGGATTCAATATGGCTGCCGCGTCGGGGATTTTTGCGCTAAATGATTCCGTCACCCCTGTTACAGGGCTGACTAGCTATAGTGCGAGTGTGACGGTAGGTGCGCCGGTCAATATTGGCGCCCCTGCCGCGAGCGCCGTGCTCATTACAGTGACCGTTACCGACCCGCAGGCGAACCAGATTCAAATCTCCGGCTACAGGACCCGATACTGATGAGCTCGCTACGCAAAAATCACAAGGGATTTACGTTGGTCGAGATGATTATGGTGATCGTTATCACCGGCATCATCGGCGGTATGGTCGCGGTGTTCTTGCAGGCACCGATCCAGCAATATATGGATGTGGCGCGCCGCGCCGAACTGACGGATATCGCCGATACGGCTGTGCGACGTATTTCACGGGATGCGCGTACTGCGGTGCCGAATAGCGTGCGTGTTACGGGGTGTGGCGGAACGCCATGCTTTGAATTTCTGCCAACTAAAGATGGGGGGAGATATCGATCTGCCGGCCCGGGCGATGTCTTGGATTTCGATGGTGTTGATACGTCTTTTGATTTGATTGGAACGGCGGCTGTCGCAGTAAGTGATGTTGTGGTTATCGGCAGTACGCAGTCGAGCAGCATTGCCTACGATGATACTCAGGCCGGAAGATTGCGTGAGGTAGCGGCGGTGAGCGGTGTGTCGCCAGCCGTGACGGGGATTACTCTTGTTGCGGGCTTCCCATCGCCTGCGGAAGTCGAGGCGCACCGTTTTGCTGTCGTGGATGGCGGTCCGGTTACTTATGCATGCATCGCGCCGGGTGGGGGGGCGTGCGCCATCTCCGCCGGCGGAGATGGGACATGTCAGTTGGTGCGATATTCCGGTTATGGGGTTAATTCGGCGCAAGCTCTTCCCGCGACAGCAAATCCGCCGATTCTTGCCGACAAGGTGAGCGCTTGTCAGATCGAATACGAAATTCCAGCGACGCCTTCTACGGCTGTTTTTCCGCGCTTTGGTTTGTTGGTGGTGAGGTTGACGCTGACTAGCGGCGGCGAAAGCGTGAGCTTGTATAACGAAACACATGTGATTAACCCGCCATGACAAAATCTAATTCGGCTGGAGAGGCTTTTCAGCGAGGCTTTAGTCTCATTTCCGCCATTTTCTTGCTGGTGGTGATCGCGGCGCTGGGGGCATTCGCGGTGACGCTTTCCACCACGCAACACCAGAGTGCTGCGCTCGATGTAATGGGGTCGCGCGCTTATCATGCCGCTCGCACCGGCGTCGAGTGGGCGGCCTTTCAGGTAATAAGCAGCCCATTCAATGCGCCAGCCCCTGCAACGTGCGCTACAAATTTTGCAGCGGGAACGTTGGGGGGGGCGCTGGCACCATTTACTGTGAATGTGACTTGTGGTGCCGTTTCTCACCCCGAGGGTACGGACGCGCTCGGGGCTACTAATTACGTGTGGGTATATGAAGTGAGCGCGAGTGCGGTGACTGGTGGCAATCCTGGGGATTCCAGTTACGTTGAGCGCGTCATCAGCGTGACGCTGGCTAAGTGACTGCGATTGCCAAAGACCAATGGCTCTAAAAATGACGTAACCATCGCCCCGTAACGCCATTTTCCGGGCGTCAAAATTCAGGTTGTGGCGACTGACTTGTTTTGCTAGAATCGCGCCCTCAATTTTTTGGTAGAAGGTAGTTCGTCCATGACAACCGTACGTGTTAAAGAGAATGAGCCGTTTGAAGTTGCAATGCGTCGTTTCAAGCGCTCCGTGGAAAAGACCGGTCTGCTGACCGATCTGCGTGCCCGCGAGTTTTACGAGAAGCCGACCGCAGAGCGCAAGCGCAAGCTGGCTGCGGCTGTTAAGCGTCACTACAAGCGTCTGCGTAGCCAAACCCTCCCTCCGAAGATGTACTAAGTCATATCCCTTGTGGGTATGGGTAGTTTCGGCATGAGTCTCAAGCAACAGATTACCGATGACATGAAAGCTGCGATGCGCGCCAAGGAAGCGGCGCGTCTCGGGGCTATTCGTCTTTTGCTCGCGGCGATGAAGCAGCGCGAGGTGGACGAGCGCATTGAGCTGACGGATGCGGACGTGGTCGCCATCATCGAAAAGATGATGAAGCAGCGCCGCGATTCGATCAGTCAGTACGAGGCGGCAGGCCGTCAGGATTTGGCCGATGTCGAGAAGTTCGAGATGACTGTGCTGCAGGCCTACATGCCGCAGCAGTTGAGCGAAGACGAAATCAATGCCGCAGTCGCCGAGGCAGTAACTGCGACCGGCGCCGCCGGCCCGCAGGATATGGGCAAAGTGATGGGTGTGCTCAAGGCCAAGCTGGCCGGTCGCGCCGACATGGGTAAAGTCTCCGCGCTGATCAAGGCGCAACTCGCCAAGTAATTCCAATCCGGTTGGACGCCTTCCGGTTTTTGCCGGGCGGTATTAAGAGGTGCTGACTTGATTCCAAAAAGTTTCATTCAGGATCTGCTCAACCGCCTCGACATCGTGGATGTGGTCGAGCGTCATGTGCCGCTGAAAAAGGCCGGCGCGAACTACGTCGCCTGCTGTCCGTTCCACAACGAAAAATCCCCCTCGTTCACCGTCAGTCAGTCCAAGCAGTTTTACCATTGCTTCGGTTGCGGCGTGCATGGCACGGCCATCGGCTTTGTGATGGAGCATCTCGGGTTGGGTTTCGTCGAGGCGGTGGAGGAGCTGGCGCGCGGCGCGGGCATGGAAGTGCCGCACGAGCGTTCGCCCGCCGGCGAGTATTTTCAGAAGGTTGCGCCCGACCTGTACGAAGTGATGCAGACGGCGACGCGCTTTTATCGCGAGCAACTCAAGCAGTCGCCGCGCGCGATCGATTACCTGAAGCGGCGCGGCCTGTCCGGCGAGATTGCCGCACGCTTCGGTATTGGCTATGCGCCGGATGGCTGGCAGAGCCTCGCCGCCGCGTTTCCTGATTACCAGAGCGAAAGCTTGAGTGAGACCGGGCTGGTGATCGTCAATGAGGAAGATCATAAGCGCTACGACCGCTTTCGTGATCGCATCATGTTTCCCATCGTCAACGTGCGCGGTCAGGTTATCGGCTTCGGCGGGCGCGTGCTGGACAAGGGCGAGCCGAAGTACCTCAATTCGCCGGAGACGCCGCTATTCGAGAAGGGGCGCGAGTTGTACGGCCTGTTCCAGGCGCAGAAATCGATACGCGGGATGCAGCGGGTGCTGGTGGTCGAGGGTTACATGGATGTGGTGGCGCTCGCGCAGCTCGGTGTGGAATACGCCGTCGCCACGCTGGGTACGGCGACCACGCCCTATCATGTGCAGAAGTTGCTGCGCATGGTCGATCACATCGTGTTCAGTTTCGATGGTGACAAGGCCGGGCAAAAAGCGGCCTGGCGTGCGCTGGAAAATGCGTTGCCGCAGTTGCAGGACGGCAAGCGCATCAGCTTTTTGTTTTTACCGGTCGAACACGATCCGGATAGTTTCATTCGCGAGTTCGGCAAGGAAGCATTCGAACAGCGGGTGCAGGAAGCGATGCCGCTATCGGCCTATCTGTTGCGCGAAATCGGCGCGGGGCTGGATTTGCGTAGCCCGGAGGGGCGCAATCAACTGTTGCAGCGTGCCAAGCCTTTGTTGACGGCGATCACCGCGCCGGCGACGGCGCTGCTGTTGCGCAAGGAAGTCGCCGCGCTCGCTGGCGTGAGTCAGGGGGAACTGGAAGAGCTGTACGAGATCAGTCCTGTGGCGCGCGCGTCGCGTCCGTCGCCGAGGAAAGCCGGGCGCCCCGCACCTTCGGGGAATCGGTTGTTGCTGCAATGCCTGATCGCGCAGCCTGCGCTGGGGGCGCAGTTGCCAGTCGAATGGCAGGGCGACGGGGCGGAGGGCGAGGCGGTTCTGGCATTGCTGGCGGCGTTGCGTGAAGCGGATGGGACGTTGAGCGGGCCGGCGCTGGCGCAGTATTTTCAGGGCACGATGCATGAAAGAACGCTGGCCGCGGCGGAGGCGGACATGCTGAGTTGGGGCGAGGAGTTCGATGTGGAGGGCGAATTTGCCGGTCTGATGAACAGTTTCGAGCGGGATCGGCGCCGCCAGGAGTTTCAGGCGTTGCAGGTCAAGGTCGTACAGGGCGGTGCGTCCAGTCTGACAGATGCGGAACTGGAGCTTTACCGTCGGGGCGGGCGTTGAGACGAAGTCTCGGGAAAGATTGGGAAAAATCGGTTGGGTCGGGTATAATTCGCCGCTTTTCTGCGGCATTACGCAATTGGGAATCTGGATATGGCAAAGCCTAGCGACAAGAAAAAACAGGACAAGAAATCGGCCGAGATGATCGCGCAGCCGGTGGTTGACCCGCAGCAGGACATCGAGGCGCGCCGCACGCGCCTGAAGTCGCTGATTGTGCTGGGCAAGGAGCGCGGCTACCTGACCTATGCCGAGATCAACGACCACCTGCCGGACATGCTCGAAGTCGAGCAGATCGAGGGCGTGGTCAGCATGATCAACGACATGGGCATCCAGGTGTACGACGTCGCACCCGACGCCGAGACGCTGATCATGACCGATGCCGCGCCCGCGGTCGCCGATGAGGATGCTGCCGCCGAGGCCGAGGCCGCGCTGTCCACGGTTGACTCCGAATTCGGCCGCACCACCGACCCGGTGCGCATGTACATGCGCGAGATGGGCACGGTCGAGCTGCTGACGCGCGAAAAAGAAATCGAAATCGCCAAGCGTATCGAGGAAGGCCTGAAGCACATGATTCAGGCGATCTCCGCGTGTCCCACGACGATCTCCGAAATTCTGGGGCTGGCGGCCAAGGTCGAAGCCGACCAGATGCGCATCGACGAATTGATCGATGGTTTCGTCGATAGCGAGCCGGAAGAGGTGATCGACGAAGAAGAGGAAGAAGAGGAAGAAGTCGAGGAAGAAGAGGAAGAAGTCGACGAAGAGGAAGACGAGGCCGCGACCGCCGCCGCCGCCGCCGCCAATCTGGCGCAGTTGAAGGCAGACGCGCTGGCGCGTTTCGCGGTTATCGCCGATCAGTTCACCAAGATGGGCAAGGCGTACGAAAAGCACGGCTATCGCAGCAAACCGTACGACAAGTGCCAGAGCATCATTTCCGACGAATTGATGAACTTCCGCTTCACCGCCAAGCAGGTGGATGCGTTGTGCGACACCATGCGCGGGCTGGTCGAGGAAGTGCGTCGCTGCGAGCGCGGCATCCAGGATATGTGCGTGACCAAGGCCAAGATGCCGCGCCCGCACTTCATCAAGACATTCCCGGGCAACGAAGAAAACCTGGAGTGGGTCGCGCAGGAACTGAAGGCGAAGAAGCCTTACGCCGAAACGCTGGCGCGTTACCAGCACGCCATCGTGGAGCAGCAGCAGAACCTGTTGAATCTGGAAGCGCGCGTCGGCATTCCGATCAAGGATCTGAAGGACATCAACAAGCAGATGACCAACGGGGAAGCCCGTGCACGTCGCGCCAAGCGCGACATGATCGAGGCCAACCTGCGTCTGGTGATCTCCATCGCGAAAAAGTACACCAACCGCGGCCTGCAGTTCCTCGACCTGATCCAGGAAGGCAACATCGGCCTGATGAAGGCGGTGGACAAGTTCGAATACCGTCGCGG
>MGWR01000037.1 GCA_001801085.1 Gallionellales bacterium GWA2_60_142
CGAACAGGCCGATGGTCTTGAGATCGACCTGCTCGCTGCGCAGCCAGGCCGGCACGAGATTGAACAGCAGGTACAGCGGCAGCCCGGAAGCGAAGCCGGTGAACACGCAGATCAGCATGCGGCGGGTAAGGAGTTGTTGCCAGACGGTCACGGGGGTCACCTTTGAATCTCGCCCTCACACAAGTGGGAGAGGGGTCGGGGGAGAGGGTACGCAGGATTACAGTCCACGCTGGAACCGGTACACCGCCGTGCTGCCGAGCAAATTGGGCAACAGTTTCATCTCGAATTCGCCCGTCATCACGCGGCGATCCAGGATAGCGACGCGCTGGCGGTTGCAGAACATCTCGAAGTCTTGCAGCGTGCACAGGTGGACGTTGGGCGTGTCGTACCACTGGTACGGCAGTTCCTTCGACACCGGCATGTGGCCGCGCAGTATGTTCAGGCGGTTCTTCCAGTAGCCAAAGTTGGGAAAGCTGACGATGCCCTCGCGACCAACGCGCAGCATCTCGCTGACCAGCGCCTCGGTGTGGCGCGTGGCCTGCAGCGTCTGCGACAGGATCACGAAATCGAACGAGTTGTCCTCGAAGTCGGACAGGCCGGATTCGAGGTCGTTCTGGATCACGTTCACGCCGTTGGCGATGCACATCACGATGTCGACGTCGTTGATCTCCACGCCGTAGCCTCGCACCCTGCGCGTTTCCTTCAGATAGCGCAGCAGGCTGCCGTCGCCACAACCGAGATCGAGCACCGAAGCGCCATTGGGTATCCATGCGGCAATCGCGGCGAAATCCGGGCGCTCGGCGGCGGAAGAGACGAGGTATTTACCCATGTTCATGTCCTTGCTCATCGAGACACCTCCGATGCGACGTTATCCAGATACGCGCGCATCACGTCGAAGTAATGCGGATGCTCCATCAGGAAGGAGTCGTGGCCATGGGTCGAGGTGATTTCGGCGTAGCTGACGTTGCGGCGGTTATGCAACAGCGTCTGCACGATCTCGCGCGAGCGCTGCGGCGAAAAGCGCCAGTCGGTGGTGAACGACACCACGAGATAGTCCGACTTCGAGCGCGCAAACGCCTTGTTCATATCGCCGCCGAAATCGTGCGCCGGGTCGAAATAGTCCAGCGCCTTGGTCATCAGCAAATAGGTGTTCGCGTCGAACAGGCCGGCGAACTTGTCGCCCTGATAGCGCAGATAGGATTCGATCTGGAACTCAACATCGTAGCCGTAGTTCAGTTGCTCGGTACGCAGTTCGCGCCCGAACTTGTCCGCCATCGCATCGTCCGACAAATAGGTGATATGGCCCAGCATGCGCGCCAGCCGCAGGCCGCGCGTCGGTACCACGCCGTGCTGGTAGTAGTCGCCGCCGTGAAAATCCGGGTCGGTCAGGATCGCGTTGCGCGCGACGTCGTTGAACGCAATGTTCTGCGCGGTCAGGCGCGGCGCGCTGGCGATGGCCAGCACATGGCGCACGCGCTCCGGGTGGGCCAGCGACCATTGCAGCGCCTGCATGCCGCCCAGGCTGCCGCCTATCACCGCGGCGAACTGTTTGATACCTAGCCGGTCGGCCAGCCGCGCCTGCGACTCCACCCAGTCCTCGACGGTAATCATCGGGAAGCTCGCGCCGTAAGGCACGCCGGTCTCGGGAGCGATTGACGATGGCCCGGTCGAACCGCTGCAGCCGCCGAGGTTGTTCAGGCCGATGACGAAAAACTTGTCGGTGTCGATAGGCTTGCCGGGGCCGACCATGTTGTCCCACCAGCCGACGTTCTTCGGCTCGTCGGCGTAAACGCCGGCGACATGGTGGTGGCCCGACAGCGCGTGGCAGATCAGGATGGCGTTGGACTTGTCGGCGTTCAGCTTGCCGTAGGTCTCGTAAACCAGCTCGTAGCGCGGCAACACCGCTCCGCTGCGGAAAACCAGCGGGGTGTCGAATTGCGCGCGCTGCGCGCGGACGATACCGATGCTATTTGTAGTGTTCAAACTCGTGGCCCCAAAAACAAAACCCGTCCAGCTTGCGCCAAAACGGGTTGCCTCGCTTTAGCTGGAATGTTTAACGTGCCCCGCAAGCTGATGTCAAATCGGCACAGGGCGCAGTTTCCGGTTTTTGGTCCGTGCTGTCAATTCGCTCACCGGCCATTGTTAGCCCCAAGTAGTAATGTCCGGTTTCTCCCAAATAGAAATGTCCGCTTTTCTGCAAAACAGGAATGTCCCGCCCATCAGCCACAGGCGTCTTGCGCCACCCGGTTACCCAACAAGCATCAGTGCAGCACTTCAGCCGCACTCAACGGCGCACCGCGCTGCAACGCCTGTTGCACAAGAGACAGCACCCTGCCGGACGACAATTCGTCCAGCCATTCCGGCGCTGCGCCGAAACGGTGTTCGTATGCCTGCAAGGTTTCGCGGAGTTGTGGAATGCGGGATGTTTGCGCTGCGGATGAAACGGTGATGGTCAACATGATGATCGCTCCTTGCCCTCTGGTTATCCGGCATTGCCGGCTCCAGAGGGTATTGGGGCGAGCACGCTTTAGCCGGTATTTGTATTCCGCCCCGGAAAGTTGTCGGTTAAATCCGGCGGTCTTGAAACAGTTGCGTTGATGCGGATGCCATCTTATGCGGGCATGCCGCCCGCTCAAACGAATTCCTTTTTCTATCGATAGCGCCAAATCGAATATGGCCAAACCTGCGAAGTCGCCTGATAAACACCGGAATGCAGTAGGGTCGAATCACATAGACTAGCCACAGTTCAAGCCTGCCACACCCCGAACCCCGCCCCGCGCAAATCGATCCCGATTTCGATTTCCCGCTCGCACGCCTCGTCGTAGGACATCGGATTGAATCCCTCGTAGAGATCCGGCCACAGGTGCAGGCCGTATTGCATGACATAGCGGTTGGACTGGATACCGGCCTTGTGTTTGTCGAAGCGTAAATCCGGATCAAGCCCAGTCATGCCGACATAGACGCAGGGTTTGCCGGAGATGTAACCCGGGTTGCATTTCTTGAATTTGCCTTCGCCCAGTACATCTTTCGACAGTTCGATCACATAGACGTTGTAGTGCTTGCGGCGGGACATGGTCGTGAATATACGTCGGGCGGATCAATGGATGATCGCGCAGAACCCTTGCGCGCGATCACAAGCCCGCTAAGCGAACAGGAAGTAGCCCAGAATCAGGGTCAGGACAACTAGAAAAACGATAAAAACCCAGCCCGCTTTTTTCTCAACCACGGGTTCCTCGCATTTCCTGATTCGCCGCGTATCGTCGTTAAGATTCTTTTTCATGTCAGCCATGACAGCCCCCTCCGCAACTTGTAATTTTTCGAACGGCACGGATTGTGCCTCTAAAAATCCCAATTTAAAACCATTGCCACTTCGATTCCTTGTTGGATGGTCCAATCCGGACTTCGTTCGGGCATTCCTTGTGTCCGTGGCCATATGCCTGGAGCCGTGGGCCGGATCAGTGAATGAAATCGCCGGCCCTGAGTATCCCGATTACGCCGACCATGATCCAGAACACATTGAGCATGGTGTAAGCCTTGTCCTTTTTGAGGATGGAGCACCACGACAGCATGATGGCGTCCGCCGTGTTGAACATCCACACGAACATAAAGGGGCTGGCCGGTCCAAGCCAACTGACCAGCGAGAAGCTGAATATGCGCATCAGCACACCGACCATCTCGATGATCGCCATGTAGCGGCGCACGAAGGAATTTATACGAGTGATTGCCATATATCGTAGGGGCACGGCGGTGTCAACTCCACATCCAGCTTGCTGGATAGTGGATTGCCTGACTTTGTTGCGCCGTGCCCTATGCGTTCAACCGATCCAGTAGCTCGCGTATCTTCATCGGGTCGTCGGCACGCAGAATCTTCTGCGTCAGCGTGGCGATCTCCGGCAGGCTGGTGGTCAGCACGCGCTGTTTGACGTTGGGCACTTGCGCGGAAAACATCGAGAACTGGCGCAAGCCCATGCCCAGCAACAATCGCGTATACGCCAGTTCGCCGGCCATTTCGCCGCACACCGAAATCGGCACATTGAGCTTGTTGGCGGTGCCGATGACGTGCGCCAGCAGTTGCAGCACGGCCGGATGCAGCGGATCGTACAGATGCGCGACTTCCTCGTCGGTGCGGTCGATTGCCAGCGTGTACTGGATCAGGTCGTTGGTGCCGATGGACAGGAAGTCGAGTTTCTTCGCGAAGCTGCTGACGGACAGCGCGGCGGCGGGGATCTCGATCATGCCGCCGATCTTGACCTCGCGGCTGAACGGGATGCCGTCGATTTCCAGACTGTATTTGCTCGCCTCGATGAACAGCAGCGTCTGGTTCAGTTCGGACATGCTGGACAGCATCGGGATCAGGATCTTGATGTTGCCGTATTGCGTGGCGCGCAGCAGCGCGCGCAACTGGGTGCGGAACAGCATGGGCTCGGCCAGGCAGAAGCGGATTGCGCGCAGCCCCAGTGCGGGATTGTTGGCGACGCGCTCGGCACCCTTGATCTGTTTGTCCGCGCCGAGGTCGAACGTGCGTATCGTGACCGGCTGATCGCCCATGCCCTCGGCGACGGCGCGATAAGCCTCGAACTGCTCTTCCTCATCCGGCAACTCGTCGCGGTTCAGGAACAGAAACTCGCTGCGGAACAGGCCGACGCCGGTCGCACCATTCTCCTTCACCTCGCGGATGTCTTCCGGCTTCTCGATGTTCGAATGCAACTCGACCACGGTGCCGTCCAGCGTGTTGGCGCGCGCGGTGCGCAGGCGCTTGAGCTTCTTGCGATCCAGCTCCCATTCGCTCTGTCGCAGCTTGTATTCGGCGAGGATGGAACGACCCGGATTGACGATCAGCACGCCCTGCTCGCCGTCGAGGATCAGCACGTCGTCTTCGCGTATCAACTGGCGCGCATGATGCAGGCCGACCACGCAGGGCGTGCTGAGGCCGCGCGCGACGATGGCCGTGTGCGAGGTCGCGCCGCCGACATCCGTTACGAATGCGGCATATTGCTGCGGCTTGAACTGGATCAGGTCGGCGGGGCTCAGATCGTGCGCGACCAGGATGGTGTCGACATCGCGGCGCGCCGAGGGCAGCTGGTGCGCCGGCTGGCCCACCAGCTGCTTGAGCAGCCGTTCGGCGACCTGTTTCACGTCGGTCTGGCGCTCGCGCAGGTAGGCGTCCTCGAACTCCTCAAATTGCGCGACCAGCGCCTCGGTCTGCACCTTCAGCGCCCATTCGGCGTTGCAGCGCTCGCGCTCTATCATCTGGCGCGGCGCTTTGCTGATCAGCGAATCCTCCAGGATCATCTGGTGCAGTTCAAGGAAAGCGTCGAACTCGGCCGCCGCATGGCTGGGGCGGCTGCTGCGCAGACTGGAAAACTCGTCGCGCGTGGCCTTCAGTGCAGCGTCGAAACGCGCGACTTCATCGGCGACGAACTCCTCAGGAATATCGTAGTGCGCCACCTCCAGCGAGGTATGCGACACCAAATGCGCATGGCCGATGGCGATGCCGCTGGAAACCGCGATGCCATGAAGCGTGAAACTCATCGATTATTCACCTTCGCCAAAGTAATCGTTAATCAACGCCTGAATCTTCGCCATCGCCTCTTCTTCGTCCGAACCGTTGGTCTCGATGCCTATCGTCGCGCCCTTGGCGGCGGCCAGCATCATCACGCCCATGATGCTCTTGGCGTTGACGCGCCGGTTGTTGCGCGACAGCATCACTTCGCATTTAAAGCTGGAGGCAAGCTGGGTGAGTTTGGCGGAGGCGCGCGCGTGCAGGCCTAGCTTGTTGATGATCTGTGCTTCCTGTTGTTGCATATTGCTTATCCAAGTTCGTGGTTCATGTGGACGATGCAGTCGCGGCCGCCGCTGACCGCGGCATCAGCGAGTTCCGGCAGCGTCAGGCCGGTGCGGCTGACGACGCGCAACAGCATCGGCAGGTTGACGCCGGCGACGCCATGCACGCGTTCGCTACGGCACAATTGCCGCCCGATGTTGCTCGGCGTCGCGCCGTACATATCCGTCAGGATCAGCACGCCTCCGCCGATATCGAGCTCCTTGATCAGCTCCTCGCCATCGACCAGCTTCTGCTGCGGCTCGTCCCAGGCATGCACTGATAGCGATTTGAGATTGTGCGGCACTTCGCCCAGCACATGTTTGACGCACTCCACCAGGCTGCCGCCCAGACCGTCATGCGTAACTAGCAATATTCCGACCACTCAGATCACCCCCATCAAATATGCCAGCAACAGCGCGGCGCACAGCAACACCAGCCAGCCATAGCGGAAGAACCAGCGCAATGCACGGGCCTTTTCGGCGTCGGCCTGTCGCTCTTCGGCGACTATCTTTCCGATTTTGCGCAGGGCATTGGCTCCCGCCGCCCGGCGCACCTTGTGTTCGACGATTTCCTGCAGCGGATCGCTCACGGCAGCACCTCCACCCGAATATTCTTGTCGGCGAATTCTAGCCTTTTCTGCAACGCGGCTGTGAGATGAATGCCACCTTGCGAATCCACCAGCATCGCCTCCGGCAGTTGCATCCGCTGCGCCGCAGCGCGCCAGCCATCCTTGCCGACGACGAACAACGGCTTGGACGCCGCATCGGACAGCAGCCCGGCGCGCTCGCCGCGAGTAAGAACGGTCACTGCCTGCACCCCCTGCACCGGCCAACCGCTG
Source organism: Gallionellales bacterium GWA2_60_142 (assembly GCA_001801085.1). GTDB lineage: Bacteria > Pseudomonadota > Gammaproteobacteria > Burkholderiales > Gallionellaceae > Gallionella. The sequence continues at coordinate 6,663 of MGWR01000037.1, forward strand.
CGCGGATCAATCAGGTGGCAATAACGTTTGCCGTCCAGCTCAAAGTAGCGCTGGTAGTCGCCCGAAGTGCCTATCGCCTCGCCGTCGTGAAGCTCCAGCGTCGCCAGCGCGCCGGACTTGCGCGGATGCTGGATGCCGACGCGCCAAGGGCGGTCGCCGTGCTTGCCCAGCGCCATGACATTGCCGCCGATGTTCACCAGCGCATTGCTGATGCCTTGCTTGCGCAGCAACTCCGCCGCACGATCCAGCGCGTAGCCCTTGGCATAGCCGCCGAGATCGAGTTTCACAGCCCTGTTGCGGCTGCTCACCTTGTCGCCGTCGAAGACGATATCGCCCATCTGAGGATTCGCCTTCACCAGCGCCGCGACTTTTTCCGCATCCGGCAGCAGCGGCTTGAACTCGTCCGACTGGAATCCCCAGACCCCGATCAGCCCGCCGATGGCCGGATTGAACAGCCCACCCGACTTCGCGGAGAGCTGCGCCGCATCGCGCAACATCGCGGCTAACTCCGGCGAGACCACCTTGCCCTCGCCCTTGGCGAATGCCGCGTTCAGCTCGCTCAATTCGCTCGGCTGCCATGCATGCAACTCGTCGTGCAGCCGCTGGAATTCCCGCAACACCTCGCCCACCGCCGCCCGCGCATGCGCCTCGTCCTCGCCGTAGATGCTGACATCCACCAGCGTGCCGAACACGTAGCCCTGCTCGTGATAGAGCGGCTCCTTGCCGCAAGCGGAGAGCAGCAACACAAGCAGAACGATGCAAACATATGACACCCCCCTTTGCAAAAGGGGGGATGGGGGGGATTGAAGACCGACGAAGACCCCTTCATGAGCAAATCCCCCCTGCCCCCCTTTTGCAAAGGGGGAATGATGCGGATTTCCAAATGAGGCCGTCGTCACTCGGCCGGCTCCTCCAGCTCCAGCGACGCCGCCAGCAGCGCCAGACGCGCGACGACACCGTAGGCGTAGAAACGGTTGGGCGGGGCATCGGGAGCGCAGTCGGGATTGGGGAAGGCGCAGCAAGTTTCGAACGCCAGCGGCTCGAAGCTCATGCCGGGGGCGTTGAGGTTTTCGTCCACGCCGCGCCCGGTATGGACGCGGTAGAAGCCGCCGACGACATAGTGGTCGATCATGTAGATGACCGGTTCGGCGACGGCGTCGTTGATGTTTTCGAAGGTGTACACGCCTTCCTGTATCAGCACGTCGTGCACCTGCAGGCCTTCCTTGACCACCGCCATCTTGTTGCGCTGCTTGCGGTTCAGGCCGGTGATCTCACTGGCGTCCTTCACCGTCATGATGCCCATGCCGTAGGTGCCGGCGTCGGCCTTGACGATGACGAATGGGTCATTCTTCACGCCGTATTCGGCATACTTGGCGCGCATCTTCTGCAGCACGCCGTCCACCTGAGCGGCCAGGCATTCCTCGCCGACGCGCTCCTGGAAGTTGATCTGGTTGCAGGTGGCAAAATAGGGATTCACCAGCCAAGGGTCAATGCCGAGCAGTTGCGCGAAGTCGTTCGCGACGCGGTCATAGGCGGCGAAGTGGTTGGACTTGCGCCGCGCATACCAGCCCGCGGCCAGCGGCGGAAACACCGCCTGTTCGAGGTTCTGAAATATCTCGGGCACACCGGCGGACAGGTCGTTGTTCAGCAGCACCACGCAGGCATCGAAGCCTTCCACCGACAGTCGATTGCCGTTGCGCTTCAACGGCTCCAGCGTCAACGTGCCGCCGTTGGGCAATGCGATTTCCGTCGGCTGCGCAATCTCCGGCAGCAGGCTGCCGACGCGCACGCGCATGCCGGCCTGCTTGAGGATGGTGACGATCTGCGCGACGTTTTGCAGATAGAACAGGTTGCGCGTGTGGTTCTCCGGCACCAGCAGCACGCCGCGCGCCTCGGGGCATATCTTCTCGATTGCGGACTGCATCGCCAGCACGCACAGCGGCAGGAAGTCGGGATTGAGGTTGTTGAAGCCGCCCGGGAATAGGTTGGTGTCCACCGGGGCGAGCTTGAAGCCGCTGTTGCGCAGGTCCACCGACGCGTAGAACGGCGGCGTATGTTCCAGCCACTGGGTGCGCAGCCAGTGTTCGATGGTCGGCTGCGCATCGAGAAATTTCCGCTCCAGGTCGAGTAGCGGGCCGGTCAGGGCGGTGGTGAGATGTGGAACCATGGCACTCTACGAATATGTAACCGCCGCATTCTAGCCGATAGTGTTCGGGTTCGGCGGAAGGGGGCGGCAGTGGTAGAATGCGCCCCTTCAATTTTTCGGGACGTTTGCCGGATCGCCGTTGCGGTTCTGCACTGTCCGCAAGGCCATATCATGTTATCTACCGCAAACATCACCATGCAGTTCGGCGCGAAGCCGCTGTTCGAAAACGTCTCCGTCAAGTTCGGCGACGGCAACCGTTACGGCCTGATCGGCGCGAACGGTTGCGGCAAATCCACCTTCATGAAGATTCTCGGCCGCGACCTGGAGCAAACCTCGGGCGAGGTGATGCTGGACAGGCACGAGCGTCTCGGCAAGCTGCGCCAGGACCAGTTCGCCTACGAAGACATCCGCGTGCTGGACGTGGTGATGAT
>MGWR01000038.1:0-24163 GCA_001801085.1 Gallionellales bacterium GWA2_60_142
CGTGCCGCTGGCGTTGATTAATCAAGTGAGTGCGGCGCGCTGCGAATGGCTGGTTCCCGGCTTGCTCGCCGAGAAGGTGCAGCAACTCATCAAGACCCTGCCGCAGCGGCTGCGCCGCCATCTGGTGCCGGTGCCGGAATTCGCCGCCAACTTCTGCCGCGACGTGCAGCCGTCGAACGCGCCGCTGTTGCAGGCGCTGGCGCGCTACATCCGCGAGCAGAAGCAACTCGACGTACCGTTGGACGCGTTTCGTCTGGAGCAGTTGCCGCAGCATCTGTCGATCAACTTCCGCGTGATCGACGAGCATGGGCGGCAGTTCGGCATGTCGCGCAACTTCGCGCAACTGCATGGAGAACTCGCGCCGCGCGCCGCACCGGTCGCGGTTGCCGCGGTGTCGGAAGAGAAGGGCGAGACGACTTCCGATCAGCGTTACACCGCGTGGAGCTTCGGCGCGTTCGCCGAGACGCGCGAGGTGAAGCGCGCCGGGCAAAGCGTCACGCTGTTCAACGCGCTGGTGGACGATGGCGATGCGGTCGTGCTGCGCGCATTCGACACGCGCGATGCCGCGCAGGCCGCGCATCGCGGCGGATTGAGCAGGCTGTTCATGCTGTTGCTGAAAGAGCAGGTGAAGTATTTGGAGAAGAACCTGCCGGACGCGCAGAAGCTGGGCATGCTGTTCATGCCGTTCGGCACGCAGCAGGAGTTGCAGCAGCAGATACTCGCGACGACTTTCGAGCGCTGTTGCCTGAACGATCCCTTGCCGGCGAACGAGGCTGAGTTCAACGCCCGTGGCAAGGAAGCGAAGAATCGATTACTGCTGATCGCGCAGGAGATCGCGAGGCTGGTCGCCAGCATCCTCACGGAACATCATGCGATACAGAAGGCCTTGCCGCAACTCAAGGCGCATGCCCAGGCCTCGCAGGATATCCGCGCGCAACTGGAAGGTTTGTGCCACAAGCGCTTCGTCGCCGCGACGCCCTTCGAGCGCTTGCAGCATGTGCCGCGCTACCTCAAGGCGATCAACCTGCGCATCGAGAAACTGCGCGCCAACCCGGCACGCGACGCGCAATGCATGTCGCAGATGCAGCCGCTGATACAGGCGTTGCAGAAGCTGCGGCAGGCGCAGCAGGGCAAGCCAGACCCGCGCATCGACGAATTCGCCTGGTTGATGCAGGAGCTGCGCGTGTCGTTGTTCGCGCAGGAGCTCAAGACGCCGGTGATCGTGTCGGTGAAGCGGTTGGAGAAAATGCTGGGATCGCTACGGTAGACTAGGGCTGCATGGCACTCGGTTAGGCTCAATTACAATTTGCGTGATACCGCGAACCCATTCTTTCCCCTCCCGAAGCCGAACAAGCCGGAATCAAATGTAGGTCGGGCTATGCCCGACATGGTGGGCATAGCCCACCCTACGCCAGAGGTTGATCTACGATACATTCTGGTCGTTTTTCGACATCACTTGACTGGTAAGCGAGCAATAAAAAACCCGCAAAGCCTGTAGCAGTGCGGGTTTCTTGGCAGTTTCAGGAATGCCTGAAACATTTTATTTGGTGGTGATAGGTGGATTTGAACCACCGACCCCAGCATTATGAGTGCTGTGCTCTAACCAACTGAGCTATATCACCGCAAAGAGCGCGGCATTCTCCAGATTTTGCCCCGCCTTGTCAATGCATACACGAAACTTGTTTGAGTTCGCTATCCGGAAAATCCTTTTGCATCGCCGCCAGTCTCTCCGCCGTCGCGGCATCCAGACCGTTCAGCGCAAACACAGTTGCCTTCAGCCTGCTGCTGCGCTCGCCGACCTGCGCGCTGCGCACATCCATGGCGCGCAACTGGTTGACGAAATTCTGCGCGGCCTCGCGGGTCTTGAACACGCCTAGCGAAATGGCATTGAGCCAGACACCGGCATCCTGCACGACGAAATACTCCTCGACGCCCCGCGCCTTGAGCTGCTCAATCTTCTGCGCGACCGCAGCCTTGTCCTTCAGCGGCGGGATATACACCCAGTAACCGATGTTGTACTCGACCTCGCGCTGGCCCAGCCGATTGCCCAGATGCAACGCGTTCAAAGCGGCCGTTGCGCGCGCCAGATCGGCGCCGGAGAATTCGCCCCACTCCATGCAGGCATGCGCATCCGCCTTGGGCGCGGAGACCGCGGCGACCTGGGATGCTGCGGTTTGGGAAGCGGCGACCGGCATCGACTGCGCCACCGCCGACGGAGCTGCGGCCAGCAGGCGTATCTTCTCCTCGTGCAGGGCCGGTTGCACCGGAGCGTCCGGCTCGGCCGTCAACAGGCCGCCCCATTGTATGACCGCGAAGAAGATCGCATTAGCCGCCAATAGTATCCAGAATGTCTTTTTCATCATGCCATCGTTTCCCGTGCGATTAGTCGCAATCCCTGCAGCACCAGATTATCCTCCAGACGCAGCGGTAGTTTAAGCCGCTCGCGCAATGCGTCGGCAGCGCCGCCGCTCAGCACCACCGGCGCATCGCCGAGCAGTCCGTGCTGCCGTTCGATCGCGCCGCAGGTGGCCTGCACCGCAGCGCTGTACATCGCATCCGCGGTGTTGCGCGGAAACTCCGCATATTCCCCATGCCCGGCCTCAAGCTGCGCCGTCGCGCTGCACAGGCTGCGCTGCATCAGCTCCATTCCGGGCAGGATCAGCCCGCCGATGAACTTGCCCTCGCCCGACAGCGCATCCACCGTTGTGGCAGTGCCGCAGTTCACTATCAGGCAGCGTCCGCCGACCATGTGCCATGCCGCGATCAGCGCCGCCCAGCGGTCGCTGCCCAGTTGCGCGGGCTGCATGTAGCCGTTGCGCACGCCGCACTGCCGTTCGCGGGCGGAGATGAAATGCCACTCGTCTGCGGCGACGCTGTCGCGCAACGTCTGCGCGACAGCGTCGCCCGCAACATTGCTCACCCACACATCGCGGACGGACGATGGAATTTCGGCGAACTGCGCGGACAGTTCAGCCGCACGAGCGGTCGGCAATGCGCCGCTTGCCAACCACTCGTCGCCGCGCACCCGCGCCCACTTGATGCGCGTGTTGCCCGCATCGATCAGCAATCTCATCGCCGCACTCCCACTTCGCCCGAATTGAAAGTCCTCATGCCCTGCGCGGTCTCGATGCGCAACTCGCCGCCGTCTCCCGCCCCGCGCGCGATGCCGTCCACTTCGCTGCCGTCCGCGAGATGCAGTTCAACCGGTTGGTCCTGATGAAGATGGCGGCGTTCCCATTCGCCGCGAAACGGCGCGAAGCCATCCTGCCCGAATTGCCGTAACACCGCCGCCAGTTCCCGCAGCAGCAGCGCCAGCAGACGATTGCGCTCCGGCATCTCCGCGCACAGTTCGTCCAGCGCATAGGCCGGCTGGTCGATCTGGCGCACCAGCGATTCCGGCAGATGGCAGTTCAGCCCGACGCCGATTACCACGGCGGAAGGCCCCAGCATATCGCCCTGAGCCTCGATCAGCACGCCGCCCAGCTTGCCCTGCGCGCTGACGATGTCGTTCGGCCACTTCAGGCCGACGCCTTGCGCACCCGCTTCGTCCAGCGCGCGCACGATAGCCAAGCCGACTGCCAAGCTCAGTCCGGACAGCGCATTCAGCCCGCAATCGAAACGCCACAGCAGCGAGAATGTCAGCGCGTTGCCCAGCCCGGAATGCCATGTCCGCCCGAGGCGGCCGCGACCGGCGCTCTGCAATTCCACCGCGACGACGCTGCCGCCCGGCGCGCCGAGCGCTGTGCGCTGCAGCAACAAGGTATTGCTGGAATCGGCTTGCGGCACGACTTCAATGTCGAATTGCCCTCCTTGCGTATCCAGCCAGCGCACGATCTTGTCGCGATGCAATGGCTGCCAGGGCCGTGCCAGCCGGTAGCCGCGGCCGCGCACGCGCTGCACCGACACTCCGCCGGTGTCGGCCAGCGCATTGAACACGCTGGCGCGCGACACGCCCAGCCGCTGCGCCAGCGCCTCGCCGGAATGGAAACGCCCGTCCGCGAGGATGTCCAGCAACTGCCAGGTTCGGGCGCGCATGGCTTCGGCCGTCATTGCGGCATCCCGCTGTCCCGGTGAGGACTCACATCGAGGAAGCGCAATATCTCGTCGCGCCGCTGCTGCGCATCGCGATAGCCGAGTTCGATCAGTGCCTGGCAATACTTTCGTTCCGACAGCAGGAAGCTGATCAATGCAGAGCCGCGGCCGTGTGGCGCCGCGCCGGCCAGCCGCAACAGGACGCGTATCGTCCAGGGCAACTCGGACATGTAGCGTTCGGCGATCTTGTCTATCGACTCGCTGGGCTTGATCACCAGCAGTTCGACATGCTTCAGGCCGGTCGCGCGGCGTATTTCTTCCGGCATCAGCTCCACCAGCCGGTTGATCGTCTGCACCCGCTCCAGATCCACTTCCATGCTGTCCATGAAGATGCTGTTGAGCGCATGGCCGCCGATCTGCGCCAGCGAGGGATAGTCGCCGTGCTCGCTACGCCGCGACAGTTCCAGCGCATCGTTGGTCGCACTGATCACGAGTATCCGGGTCGCCCCCAGGTGCAACGCCGAACTGACCGGCGCGATCTGGCGCATCGAACCATCGCCGAAATATTCGCGGTTGATCATCGTCGCGGGGAAGATGAACGGGATTGCCGACGAGGCGAGCAGGTGCTTGGGTTCGATGTTGGTCGGCACCCCCACCCGCCGGGTGCGATGCCAAGGCTCGATATCGGGAACGCCCTGATAGAAGGTGACCGACTTGCCGGACTCGTAGCCGGAGGCGGTGATGCTCAGCGCGTGCAGCAGCCCGGCATCTATGCTCTGCTGGATCTTGTCGCAGGGCAGTATCTTGTCCAGCAATTCCGCCAGCGGTGTATTGTCGAGCAGCGATATTTGTTTCAGCCGATTGATGCCCAGTCCGCTGAGCACCAGCCCGGCCAGCCACAGCATCGAATTGTTGAACACCCCGACCGCATCGGTGCGGTAGACCTCGTAGGTATGGAAGTTTTTCCAGACATTGGTGAGGTAACGCACGCCGCGGCGGAAATTGCGCGCATTCACCGCCAGCGTTGCGGCGTTCAGCGCGCCGGACGAAGTGCCGCAGATCACCGGAAAAGGATTGTGCGCACGGTGCGGCAGATATTCGGCGATCGCCTTCAGCACGCCGACCTGGTAAGCCGCGCGCGCACCGCCGCCGGTCAGGATCAGGCCGATGCGTTCGCTCATGCGCGTCCTATGCGAGTTCGGCTTGCACCGAATCGAGCGCGTCCTTTAGCGTCTCCTCGGGCAATGCATTCAGCGTTTCGGACAGCATCTCGGCGGCATCCATTGCGCCCTGAGGCAACGACTGCACCTCGGTGTTCGCGACCAGCACCGCCGCCGCACCCACCACCTTCAGCAGGCGGGAACGCTCTGCCATCAGCATTTCGATTTCCTGGCTCAGCAGTTCGGTTTCTTGTTTGTTCATTGCAATCTCCTAATGTATTTTGACGCCGGCCGCCGCCAGCGCGCTCATGTTGACGATGCGTCGCACGGTAGCAGTATTGGTGAGGATATGCACCGATTTCGCCGCGCCCAGCAGCACCGGGCCTATCGTGAGACCGTCGCCGGCCAGCACCTTCAGCAGGTTGAACGCGATGTTCGCCGCATCTAGATTCGGCATCACCAGCAGATTGGCGTCGCCCGTCAGGCGCGAATCCGGAAACACTTGCGCGCGTATCGCGGCCGACATCGCGAAATCGCCGTGGATTTCGCCCTCGACTTCCAGCCCCGGTGCTTGCTGTTCCAGCAGTTCGCGCGCGCGGCTCATCTTTTGCGCGGAGGCGTCGTCGAAGCTGCCGAAACTGGAATGAGACAGCAGCGCGACTCTGGGTGTTATGCCGAAACGGCGCACTTCTTCCGCTGCCAGCAACGTCATTTCGGCGATCTGTTCTGCCGTCGGGTCCAGGTTCACATGCGTGTCGCAAATGAACAGCGTGTGTTGCTTCAGCATCAGGATGTTCATCGCCGCAAACACCGATGCGCCGGGACGCAATCCGATGACCTCGCGCACCATGGGCAGGTGATCCTGCGGCTTGCTGGCGACGCCGCACAGCATCGCGTCGGCGCGGCCCTCGCGCACCAGCATCGCCGCGATCAGGCTGGGATGGCGCGCATCCCCGGCGCTATCCACCAGCTCGAAATCTTCGCCTGCGACGAGGCGCAGGCCGAGCTTGTCGATGAGCTTCACAATCGCCGCCGCATCGCCGACCAGAATCGGCTGCGCCAGTTTTTCGTCCACCACGGTGCGCACCGCATGCAGCACGCGCTCGTCCGCGCCCTCGGCATACACCAGACGTTGCGAATCGCGTTTCGCCATGTCGAACACCGGCTTCATCAGCAGGCCGGACTGATAGACGAAATGCGAAATTTGTTCGCGGTAAGTCGCCATATCGGCGATAGGCCGCGTCGCCACGCCGCTATCCATCGCCGCCTGCGCGACGGCGGGCGCGACGCGCCGGATCAAGCGCTGATCGAACGGTTTGGGAATCAGGTAATTTTCGCCGAAGCTCTGATCGTCCGCACCGTACACCCCGGCCACTTCATGCGACTGTTCGGCGCAAGCCAGTTCGGCGATGGCGCGCACCGCCGCGCGCTTCATCTCCTCGTTGATCGTCGTCGCACCCACGTCCAGCGCGCCGCGAAACATGTAGGGGAAACACAGCGCGTTGTTCACCTGGTTCGGGTAGTCGGAACGGCCGGTCGCGAGGATCGCATCGGGGCGCACCGCCTTGGCGTGCTCCGGCAGGATTTCTGGATTCGGATTCGCCAGCGCGAAAATCAGCGGACGATTACCCATCTGCGCGACCATCTCCGGCTTCAGCACGCCGCCCGCGGACAGGCCGAGGAATACGTCCGCCCCGGCGATCACATCATTCAGCGTGCGCGCGGAGGTCTCGACCGCGAAGCGCGCCTTGTTGTCGTCCATCTCCTCTGTGCGGCCTTTGTAGACCACGCCCTTGATGTCGGTGACGACGATGTTCTCCATCCTCACGCCCAGACCCACCAACATGTCCAGACAGGCCAGCGCCGCAGCGCCCGCGCCGCTGACCACCAGCCTGATCTTTGCGATGTCCTTGCCGACGACCTTCAGGCCGTTCAGCAGCGCCGCGCCGACGATGATCGCCGTGCCGTGCTGGTCGTCGTGAAAGACGGGGATATTCATGCGCTCGCGCAGCTTGCGCTCGATGTAGAAACACTCGGGCGCCTTGATGTCTTCGAGGTTGATGCCGCCGAAGGTCGGCTCCAGTGACGCGACGATGTCCACCAGCTTGTCCGGGTCGTTCTCGGCAATCTCGATGTCGAACACGTCGATGCCGGCGAACTTCTTGAACAGCACGCCCTTGCCTTCCATCACCGGCTTGCTCGCCAGCGGGCCGATATTGCCCAGCCCCAGCACCGCCGTGCCGTTGGTAATCACCGCGACCAGGTTGCCGCGCGCGGTCAGGCTGCGCGCTTCGTTCGGGTCGCGCACGATCTCCTCGCAGGCCGCCGCCACGCCGGGCGAATACGCCAGAGCCAGGTCGCGCTGCGTCTGCATCGGCTTGCTCGGCACGACGCTGATCTTGCCCGCCGGAGAGAGCCGGTGGTATTGCAGCGCGGCTTCGCGCAATTGCTTGTCCATGATTGCCCCCGATTGACCAGGCCCGGACGCCCGGCTCCAAATGTAGGGCGGGCAAAGCCCGCCCTACGCCATTTTCGCTTTCCCGAAAGACTGCGTTTTTTCGGGAAACTGATGTCCTGCGCGGATTATAGCGTAGCGTCCTTGCTCTTCCCGCGCCGAATCATCGACGCATGCTCCATCTGCTAGACTTCGGGCCATGTATCCCCCACTCACCCCGCAACGCGAAAAACTCCTGCTGCTCACCCTCGCCGGCATCCAGTTCAGCCATGTGATCGACTTCATGATCATGATGCCGCTCGGCCCGATCCTGATCGCCGAACTGGGCATCACCACGCACGAATTCGGCCTGCTGGTCGCCTCTTACAGTTTCAGTGCCGCGCTGTCCGGCTTGTTCGCCGCGATCTTCATCGACCGCTTCGAGCGCAAGCGTATGCTGCTCGGCCTGTTTGCGCTGTTCGGCGTCGCGACGCTGGCCTGCGGCCTTGCGCCAAGCTACGCCACGCTGCTGATCGCGCGCGGATTTGCCGGCGCGTTCGGCGGCGTGATGGGCGCGATGACGCATACCATCATCGGCGACGCGATCCCGTTCGAGCGCCGCGCGCGGGCCGGCGGCATGGTATCGGCGGCGTTCTCGGTCGCCACCGTCGCAGGCGTGCCGATATCGCTGTGGCTGGCGAACCTGTTCCAGTGGCGCGCGCCGTTCGTATTCATCGCCGCGCTGGTCGTGCTGTTCATCGTCGTCGGTCTGCGAGTGCTACCCGAACTGCGCCGGCACATCAGTGTGGAAAAACAGGCCCATCCATTCGCGCCGATGCTTGCCGTGCTGCGCGACGCCAACCACTTGCACGCGCTGCTGTTCTCCGCGCTGGTCATCTTCTCCGGCTTCACGGTGATTCCCTACATCACGGTGTATGCGGTGCATAACGTCGGCATCTCGCAACACGACCTTCCATACCTCTATCTATGCGGCGGCTCCGCCACATTGATCACCGCGAGGCTGATAGGCCGCTGGGCGGACTTGTACGGCAAGATGAAGGTCTACCGCATGGTCGCATTCGCTGCGCTCCTGCCACTGCTGTTGGTGACGCAAAGCGGCCCCACCCCATTGGGGTTATGGCTGATCCTGACGACGACGTTCTTCGTGCTGGTGTCGGGCCGCATGATCCCGGCGATGGCTATCATCACCTCGGCGGCGCAACCGAAACTGCGCGGTACTTTCATGTCGCTGAACGCCACCACGCAATCGCTGGCGATGGGGCTGGCGACCACGCTGGCCGGCTACATCATCTCGCAGGACGCGAATGGACAGATCGTTGATTACGGCATGGTCGGTTATGTCGCCGTAGCCGCGAACCTGCTGGCGATCTGGTTCGTCGGCCGCATTGCCATGCACGACCAACGCGCGCCGACGATAGAATGACCGCCAGACCACGGAGCCTCACATGACCTGGAAACTCCTCATCAGCCGCATCCTCAAGGCGCGCGAACATCTAGCCGAGAAACTCGCGCAACTGTGGAAGCACAGCTTCTACCTCTACCTCGCCGGGCTGTTCAGCGTGTTCGCGGTGCTCGACGCGACGGTGCTGCACGCGACTTCCGAGCTGCGCCAGACCGCGTTCGACACCATGGTGCGCCACCGCCTGATCGTGCCCGCACCCGATCCCGACATCGTCATCGTGGACATCGACGAGGCCAGCCTCGCGGCGCTGGCTCAGGAATACGGCCGCTGGCCGTGGCCGCGTCAGGTGCTGGGCGAATTCCTTGAAAATATCGAGAAGCAGCAACCCAAGGCGGTGGTGTTCGACATCCTGTTCAGCGACGCGGACGTGTACAACCCCGACAGCGACGCCTATTTCGACGCGGCCATCGCGAACACGTCCAATACCTACTTTCCGATGCTGCGGCTAGATCCCTCCGCCGACTCGCTGAGCCAGATCAAGCCCGCGATGATCCCCGGCGTGACGCCGCTGCCCGATGTTCCGCAGGATGAGAACGCGACCGTCGCGATGGTGTTGCCGCACTTCCAGTCCGCGCTGGACGGCGGCCGCCTCGGCCTGCACAACATTTATCCGGATTCCGACGGCGTCGCGCGCCGCTACAGCGTCTACCGCGAGGCCTACGGCTGGGCGCTGCCGTCGCTGCCGGCACGCATCGCGCGCGATCAGGGCTGGCCCGAGCCCGATGCGCAGCAAGTGATGCTGAACTGGCGCGGCAAGCCGTTCACCTACCGCTACGTCAGCTTCGGCGACGTTTACGCCGACATGACGAGCCAGAACAAGAAACGCGCGCAGGACGAATTCAAAAACAAAATCGTCATCATCGGCTCCACCGCGCCCAGCCTGTTCGACATCAAGGCGACGCCGATGGACCGCCTGTTCCCCGGCGTCGAGATCCTCGCGACCGCAATCGACAACTTCAAGCACGGCGATTCGCTGCGCTACCCCGAAGGCCGCGTGTGGTATCTGCTGATCACGCTGACCATCGTGTGGCTCACCGCCTGGGGCTTCTACCGCAACGCCGGGCGCGACAAGATAGACCGCCTGTTCGGCCTGTCGCAGATCATCCTGATCGCGATCACCTACGCCAGCATCAACCTCACCACCGTCTACATCAACCTCACCGGCCCGGTGACCGTCGGCCTCGCGTTCTTCACCATCGCGAGGCTGTACGCGATGGCGACCGGCAAGGCGCTGGAGCAGAACATGGTGCGCGCAGCCACCGCGCGCAGCGGCGAACTGCAGGCGACGCTGCTGCTGATCCGCCTCGACAGCGAGCGCAACGTGATCCGCACCGCGGTGCTGGAGAAGATACGCCACGCGCTTGAGAAGACCGGCTTGGCAACCAAAAGTGTAGAGGTGCTGACCGGCGACCAGAAGGGCCTGTGGGACTTGTTCGAGAACACGCTGGCGATCTCCTGGGTCGCGGCGGCCGACGATCCCGATGCGCAGGAAGCGATCCGGCACGATGCCGAGGCCGTGCTGGCTGCATTGACTACCGTATTGCAGCGCCATCTCGCCCAGCCGGATAATGCCGCCAGCCACTTCGTCCATCGGGGACGACTGGACGGCGGTGCGGCGGCAGCGGCAGGCTGGCGCACGATGTTCGCCGAAGCGTTGCTGGAGTGGGACAGACAAGAGAACAAACGCACGTAGGATGGGTGGAGCAACGCGATACCCATCAATTTATTAACGTATCGAAACGATGGGTATCGCGAAGCCTGTCCTGAGCCTGTCTAAGGGCTCCACCCATCCTACGAATGACCATGTATTTCCGGAATATGCGAAAGGAACACCCAGCATGAACACCAAACAATGGAGCCTTGCGTTGGCAGCCCTGCTGCTGAGCGGCGCGCTGCAAGCCGCCGAAAGCGGAACCGCGCTGAAGAGCGACGACATCAGGACGGAACCGTTCCGCGACGCGAAGTCCGTGGCGAAGCTGGCGACCGGCGACAAGGTGGACATCCTCAAGAAGGATGGCGGCTGGTATCAGGTGAAGAGCGCCAAGGGCAAAGGCTGGGTGCGCATGCTGAGCATCCGCAAGGGCGACGCGCGCAAGGGCGGCAGCGATACCGGCGGCCTGCTCGCGCTCAGCTCCGGCCGCGCCGGCACCGGCAAGGTCGTCGCGACCACCGGCATCCGCGGGCTGAACGAGGAGGAACTGAAGGCGGCCAAGTTCGACGAAGCCGAACTGAAACGCGCCGAGTCCTACGCGACGAACAAGAGCGCCGCCGCGAAGTTCGCCGCCGCAGGCAAACTCGCCGCCCGCCCGTTCGACTACCTGCCCGCGCCGAAATGAGGAGAGCTGCCATGACACACAAGACACTCTGGATACTCGCGCTGGCCCTGTTCTCCGGCAACGCCCTCGCCGCCAACCCGTTCGAACAGGAGTTGTTCAAGGCGATCAAGCAAGGCGTGCAGGAAAAGGTCACCGGCAAGTCCGCCACCTCCGTCGAGGAAGAGACCGCCATCGGCCGCCAGATCGCCGGCAACCTGCTCGGCGCGGCGCCGCTGGTCAAGGACGCGAAGCTGCAGAAGTACGTCAACAACGTCGGCCGCTGGGTCGCCGACCAGAGCGAGCGCCCCGACCTCGTCTGGCACTTCGGCGTGATCGAGTCGAACGACGTGAACGCCTTCGCCGCGCCCGGCGGTTACATCTTCGTCACCAAGGGGCTGTACAAGCTGCTGCAGAGCGAAGCCGAACTGGCCGGCGTGCTCGCGCACGAAGTCGGCCACGTGATCCGCCAGCACCACCTGAAGATATTGCAGCAGAGCAAGCTGTTAGACCTCGGCAGCCAGGCGATCGCGAAGAACGTCGGCGGCGGCAACGACAAGGTGCAAGGCCTGATCGGCAGCGGCGCGGAGATCGTCTCGCGCTCGCTCGACAAGGACGCCGAGTTCGAAGCCGACCGCATCGCCGTCGTGCTCGCCACCCGCGCCGGCTACGACGCCTTCGGCCTGCCCGCGGTGCTGCAGCAGATCGGCCATTTCGCCAAGGACGACGGCGACGTCGCGCTGCTGTTCAAGACCCACCCGCACCCGGACGACCGCCTGGGCAAGCTCGGGACCGCGATGGATGACCGCTTCGACGGAGTGAAGGGGAAGACGCTGGAGAAAAGGTTGTATCGGGTGAAGTAGGAGCGCAAGCCCTAAAAACAAATCGACTCTTTGGTTGTTAAAAGGCCAACGTGCTTGAGCGCAAATATACCCCGGCAGTGGTTGAGAGTATGATTGCGCTGGGCCATAAACCACTTGCGTTGGAGGTTTGGCGATGCCGGTTATTTTGCGCTACAAAGGCTATAAAATTTTCTTCTTTTCCAACGAAGGCGACCCGAGAGAGCCGCTGCATGTGCATGTCAGAAATGCAGACGCAAGCGCAAAGTTCTGGATTTTGCCGCAAGTCGGCGTGGCGGAAAGCTACGGACTTAACAGTCAGGAATTGAACGAACTTGCAGAAGTAATCGGCGACAACACGCAACTGATAGAAAGGGCATGGCATGAGTTCTTTGGCTAAAGCAGTAAATTTCGACACCAACACGATGTGGGTAGATTTTACCGATGGCCGCAAGCTGGGTGTTCCGCTGGCTTATTTCCCACGCCTGCTGAAAGCGCAGCCGGAACAGCGCCTGCGCTATGAAATCAGCGGCGGCGGCAGCGGCCTGCATTGGGATGAATTGGACGAAGATATCAGCGTTGAAAACCTCTTGCTGGGAATTGGCGACAGAACCAGAAGCCACCTGCTGGCGGCATAAGGTTGCTGCGAAGTTGATCACAAAGCAAACTCACGCGAATTTAATGCGAACCTGCCCCCTTTAACTCCGGCTATTCAACATCAAAACCGTCGGGGGTTGCCCGACAGCAAGTCACTTTTCTTGTCTTGCCAAGAAAAGTAACCAAAAGAAGTCGCCCCCAGCTTGCCGCCCGCTGCGCGGGTTCCCTGCGTTGCTCGTCTGGTCAGGCGGCTGCGGAACTCGCGCTGCGCGCTCAGACAGTCCTCGCCGACTGCTCCTGACCAGCCTGCGCTACTCGGCGGCGCACAGGGGAAAGAAAATCAGAACCTTCAAACGGCATGGTGGGCTGCGCCCACCATGCTAACTATTCGACTACTTGAGGTTAAATACGAAGCTGACCCCGTTGTCAGCGACAAATGTAGGTTGGGTTGAGCGTAGCGATATCCAACAGAAGCGAGGCGATAGGCGTGGTGATATTGCCAGCCAATTTACTGCACAAACTCAAAAATTTTGAGTTTCTTCACGATATCTTTGGCAAGATCAGAGGCAACCTCTTGATGTGCCACTCTGGAGGCAATCCGCGACTCAATAAAATTCCCTTGCCACAATTCCTCACCCGAGTCACCTTGAATTATTGCGACAGCAAAAGTGCCTACAAAACTTCCTGGAATATTCATTCTCACCGAAACAGGCTCAACAGCAATGACGATATCAGGGCTCTTTTTGACAATCCCATTTGAACACCGTCTTTCGACGTGCAAACTTGTCCGTGGATCGCAGTACATCTCGGAATACAGCGGTTCAAGAGCATTACGAACAGTTTGTTGTGATTGAGCTATAAGATTTACCTTAGGTCGGCGCATATAGCCCGTAAACTGTTGAGGAAGTTCTTTCATTATTGCGAAGCCTAAAGAGCCATCCAAGATTAACGTATACGACGCCACGTTCCTACCTATACTTGCAATACTATCGCCAACAGATGATGGGGCTTCGTTAATTTTCGATATGGAAGAAACAACAAGAACCGTCTCCGTTTTTACAATGCGCAAAGGCGGTTTTTCTGGTTTCAATGTGTTTGCAGCACACCCAGTTAGAAATAGAACAGAAACAACAAGCGAGGCCTTAATCATTTTGCATTCCTAATATAAACGTAATTGGGGAGAAACCTCGGTTCCATCTCGCAGACCGCCTGAAAATCGCGGCGAACCCTATCCGATAGTCACTCAGAAAACAATAGACCGGAATATATAGATAATCCGGCCTAGTCAGCTCGCTCCAGCACCACCTCATACCCCACGCAGGGATCGAGCGACAGCACCAGCATGCGCGCCTTGTGCTCGGCATCGTCCGCTGCATTTATGAGCATCGCCTCGCGCGCATACGCGCCCTGCGGGTGGAAGTTCCATTCGGTGGGGGCGACGGCGGCGTATTCCGATATCAAACCGTGCTCGATGCGCACGCGATGCAGCAGCACGCCGCGCGCGGTCTCGACTCGCGCGAGCGCGGCATCATCGCCGCAGCGCGCGGCATCGACCCAGTCGCACGCGGCCCCGGTTTCGCCGCAAGCCCACTGCGAGAGTTCGACCAGACGAGCGGCCAGTCTCGCCTCGATGTTGCGTCCCGCAGCCAGTAGCGGCGACACCAGCGGATGTTCATGCTGGCGCGCGAGCGCACCGGTCTCGCGCGGCTCGCCCTGCCAGGTCGGCGCGGCGCAATAGGCGCGGGTGCGTATCTGCTGCTCCAGTGGCAGCCAGTCGGCGGCGGTCGTGTGCGGCAGCAGCACGGGGGGCGCGCCAGCGGTCTCGTCCGCGCAGCGCAGCAGCCGCGCGCCCAGCGCCGATGAATCGTCGCGCCATGCGCTCCATTGCCCGGGATGCAGCCAGTCACCGGGCGGCATGCCCAGCAGGTGAGTGTTCAGGATGTCCGCCAGCACGGCGGCGTGTTCATCGTCCGATTCGGCATGCTGCAAGCGCCTGCGGCCGTCGGCGTATTCGCGCTCGAGATTGTCCATCCGGCAGAGCGGCGGCCATGCGAGCATCAGGTGCCACAGGTGTTCGGCGGCGGCCTCGCGCCGCACCGTCGCGGCCCAGTCGGCCAGTTGCCGCGCATCCGGCTCCTTGCTCTGCGCAGCCGACAATGCAGCCTGCGCGGCCACTCCCTGCGCGCCGCCGCACAGGCTGAACAGCAGCGGCGCGAGACGCACCGCCTGTTCCGGCGTCTTGCCCGCGAGCATCGCGGCGGCCTGCGGGCGGGTGGAGACGATCTCGACACCGTCGACCGTGCCGCGCCGGACGCGCAGCCGCAGCGTCAGTCCGCCGCCGACCTCGTTCATTCGGGTTTCTCCAGCGTCGCCAGCATCTCGTCGTACAGCTCCCAGGCGAGCCGCGCGTCCTCTGCCGACATCTTCTGCTGCGCATAGCCGGTGTGCACCATCACGTAGTCGCCGGTCGCGAGCGCTTCATCCTGCATCAGGAACAGGCTCACGGTGCGCTCCTCGCCCTTCGCCTCGCAGCGGGCGTTGTAGCCGTCGATCTCGACGATCTGCATGGGAATGGCGAGGCACATAGGGGTCGGCAGGGGATGGAAACGGGCTCAGTATAGCCGCCGGAGTCATGGGCGGCACGGGTGAAATCGGGTGACTTCCCAATTGACTTTGGCCGAACGGGTGGTTACGGTGATGCCCATGTTGTGCCCGTCGACCGGCAGTGTTGCGCCGGTCCTGCTCCGGTCAACCTCAACCGTATCCTATGCCATGACTGAAAGTCGCAACGTATTGATATTGGGAATCGGCAACAGCCTGCTGCGCGACGAGGGCGCGGGCATTCATGCGCTCAACCGCCTGCGCGAGGAACTGGCCGGGCACGACGACATCTCCTTCATCGACGGCGGCACGCTCAGCTTCGCGCTCGCCGGCCATATCGAAGACGCCTCCCGACTTATCGTTATCGACGCCGCACAGCTCGACGCAGCGCCCGGCCACTCGCGGGTGTTCGAGGGCGAGGCGATGGACGAATTCCTCGGCGGCAACCGCAAGCGCAGCGTGCATGAGGTGAGCCTGCTCGACCTCATGGCCATCGCGCTACTCGCCGATCACCTGCCGCAACGGCGCGCGCTGATCGGCATCCAGCCCGCGGAGATCGACTGGGGCGAACATCCTTCAGCCGCGGTTGCGGCGGCGATGCCGCAGGTCTGCGCGCAGGCGAGAAAACTCATAGAGGAGTGGCGAACATGAGCCTGCAGGACATCCATATCAGGGTCGCGGACGCGCATACCGTCGGCAGCCTCGACGCCATCCTCAACGAGATCGCCTCCCGCCTCCACGACTTCGTCGACACCGGCGCAACCAGCCTGATCGACCTGAAGAGCCTGCCGTTCTCGGCGGAAGAATACGAAGGACTGCGCGCCACGCTGGGGCGCGGCGAGGTCACCGCGCGGCTGGACTCCATCGGCGACTCGGAGATCTACGAGACGCGCTTCCCCGGCGTATGGTGGGTGACGCACTACAACGTCGAGGGCGATATCGTCGCCGACCTGATCGAGATCGCCTCCGTCCCCGCTATCGTGCACAGCCAGCCGGAGGATATTTATGTCGGACTGGCCCGTCTGCGGCAAACGCTGACTTCCGTTCGTGGTGAGCCTGTCGAACCATGAATGGAAGTCAATGTACGAGCGCCGTTCGTTCCTTCGACAAGCTCAGGACGAACGGAATAACGAAAAGCAGCAACATCTCAGCGACGAGGTGACAACATGAAAGAACACGAAACGCTGGAACAGCGACTGGGCGAACAGGGCGTCAGCCGCCGCGCCTTCCTCAAGTTCTGCGCCGCGCTGGCGACGATGATGGCGCTGCCGCCTTCCAGCGCGGGCGCGATCGCCGCCGCGCTGTCGCAGGCGAAACGGCCATCGGTGATCTGGCTGTCGTTCCAGGAATGCACCGGCTGCACCGAGTCGCTGACGCGCTCGCATTCGCCGACGCTGGAGAGCCTGATCTTCGACATGATCTCGCTCGACTACCACCACACACTGCAGGCCGCTTCCGGCCACGCCGCCGAGCAGGCGCGCGACGAGGCGATGAAGGCGTTCTACGGAAAATACCTGCTGCTGGTGGACGGCTCCATCCCGCTGAAGGACGGCGGCGTGTATTCCACGATTGCGGGACGCACCAATCTCGACATGCTGGAAGAGGCGGCGAAGGGCGCGGCGGCCATCGTCGCAGTGGGCAGCTGCGCGGCGTTCGGCGGACTGCCCAACGCGCAGCCCAACCCGACCGGCGCGGTGGCGGTGTCCGACATCGTCAGGGACAAGCCCATCGTCAACATCTCCGGCTGCCCGCCCATCCCCTCTGTCATCACCGGCGTGCTGGCGCATTACCTCACCTTCGGCGAACTGCCCGCGCTCGACGAACTGGGACGGCCCAAGGCGTTCTACGGCGAGACCATACACGACCGCTGCTACCGCCGCCCGTTCTACGACCAGGGCAAGTTCGCGAAGACCTTCGACGACGAGGGCGCGCGCAACGGCTGGTGTCTGTACGAGCTCGGCTGCAAGGGGCCGACCACGCACAACGCCTGCGCGACGACCAAGTGGAACGGCGGCGCGGGCTTCCCCATCGAGGCCGGCCACGGCTGCATCGGCTGCTCGGAACCGAAGTTCTGGGATGCGGGCAGCTTCTACACGCCGCTGTCCGCGCCCGCAGCGGATGTCGCGGCCGTCGCGCAGGTTTCCATGATCGCCGGTGCGGGCGCGGCCGTGGCGATGGGCGCGCTGGACCGCGCGAAGAAACAGAAGCTGCAACAGTCGCGCGAGAAACTCACGGTCGCCGACCTGAAAGGAGACTGAGATGGATGCACAGGAACTGTTGATCTGGGTGCGTGGAACCGGATTGCAGATCGCCGCCGCGGTGTTCGTGCTGGGCATGAGCTACCGCATGCTGCACCTGCTGCTGATCGGCCGCAAGAAGTCGCTCGCCGAAGCGCGCGGCTCGGAATGGGCCGGGGGATTGCGCACGATGTGGCAGCGCAATTTCGTGCTGCCGAGGCTGAGCCCGCGCGGCAGATTCACCTTCGTCGCGGGCTACGTGTTCCATCTCGGCTTCTTCGTCACGCTGTTCTTCCTGAGTCAGCACATTGCGCTGTTTCGCGCGGTGTTCGGCTTCGGCTGGCCGGCGCTGCCGCGCGGCGCGATCGACATCTCGGCAGTGCTCGCCCTCGCCGCGATGGTCGCGCTGCTGGCGCACCGGCTGGTCGATCCGGTGAAACGATTGCTGTCGGACTACCAGGACTACCTGACCTGGGCGCTGTCGTTCCTGCCGCTGCTGACCGGCTTCATGCTGCTGCGCGAGATAGCCTTCGAATACGTGACGCTGCTGACGCTGCATATCGCCAGTGTGGAGCTGCTGCTGATCGCAGCGCCCTTCACCAATCTCGCGCACATGTTCTCGACCTTCATCTCGCGCTGGTACAACGGCGCGGTCATGGGGTTCAAGGGGATTCAGACTTGATAACTCACGACAACACCGTAGAGCGGACTTTGCCCGCCTCAACGAAAAAATATCCGTTCGGGCTGAGCTTGTCGAAGCCCATTCACCCTTCGACAAAGCCTTTAGTCCTGAGCAAAGTCGAAGGATTAGGACGAACGGGCGTTAAATGTTATGGCAAGGAGGCGACATGAGCACATCACTCCAGAGCGGCATCGCTTCCTTCATCGGACAGATCGACGGACCGATCGCCAGCTTCTTCACTTCCTGCGTGCATTGCGGCCTGTGCGCCGATTCCTGCCTGTTCTACACCGAGACGCAGAACCCGAAGTACACGCCCATCTACAAGCTGGAACCGTTGCGCCGCGTATGGCAGCAGGAATACACCTTCTGGGGCAAGCTGATGAAGAAGGCGGGACTGAGCAAACCGGTGAGCGACGAGGAACTCGCCGAGTGGGAGCCGCTGGTCTACGACAGCTGCACGCTTTGCGGCCGCTGCTCGCTGGCCTGTCCGGTGGGCAACGACATCGTCTACATGGTGCGCAAAATGCGCGAAGGCATGGTCGCCTCGGGCCATGCGCCGGAAGGACTGAAGGGCGCGACGCAGCGCGCGATCGAACTGGGCAGCCCGATGGGCGTGAACATCAACACGCTGAGGGCGCAGATCAAACATGCGGAGAAAGAGACCGGCCTGACGGTGCCGATGGATGTGGAAGGCGCGGACTACATGATGGTGCTGTCTTCCGCCGAGGTCGCCGAGTACAACGACATCATCGGCGCAGTGACGCGCATCTTCCACCAGGCAGGCGTGTCCTGGACCATCGCCTCGGACGGTTTCGAGGGCACCAACAGCGGCATCCAGATCGGCTCATCCGATCTCGCGGCGGAACTGCTTGGGCGCATCGTGCGCGCCGCCGAACGGCTGAAGGTGAAATACGTGATCAGCCCGGAATGCGGCCACGCTTACACCGCATTGCGCTGGGAAGGCCCCAACCTGATCGGCCGGCCCTATCCGTTCAAGGTGATCCACATCATCGAACTGCTCGACCAGCTGCGCAGCGAAGGCCGGTTGAAGACCGACAGCGTGGACGAGACGCGCATGACCTTCCACGACCCCTGCCAGATGGTGCGGCGCGGCGGCATGGTCGAACAGCCGCGCAAGCTGCTGAACATGGTCGCACCCAATTTCGTCGAGATGCCCGATCCCGGTTTGCAGAACTGGTGCTGCGGCGGAGGCGGAGGCGTCAGCGCCAACGAACGCGCCCAGCCGCTGCGCATCAAGGCGTTCAACCGCAAGAAGGCGCAGCTCGACGCAACCGATGCAACCACCATCGTCAGCGCCTGCTCCAATTGCCGCACGATGCTGCTGGACGGGCTGGAGCACAACCACATGCCGCATGAAGTCGTCGGCCTGACCGAACTGATCGCCGAGCATCTGGCGGATGACAAGCAAGGGAGCGCATCATGAGCCGGAGAGTCGTCGTCGATCCCATCACCCGCATCGAGGGCCATCTGCGCATCGAGGCCGAGACCGATGCCGAAGGGCGCATCACGCAGGCGTCCAGCGCCGGCACGATGGTGCGCGGCATCGAGATCATCCTGCGTGGCCGCGACCCTCGCGACGCCTGGGCCTTCGCGCAGCGCATCTGCGGCGTGTGCACGCTGGTGCACGGCATCGCCTCGGTGCGCGCGGTCGAGGATGCGCTGAAATACGAGGTGCCCGCGAACGCGCAACTGATACGCAATCTGATGACGGGTGCGCAATACATCCACGACCATGTGATGCACTTCTACCACCTGCACGCGCTGGACTGGGTGGACGTGGTCTCGGCGCTGAAGGCCGATCCCGCGGCGACTTCACAACTTGCGCAGACGGTCAGCCCGTCCTACCCGCGCTCCTCGCCCGGCTATTTCGCCGACATGCAGAAGAAGGTGAAGGGCTTCGTCGAAAGCGGCCAGCTCGGTATCTTCTCGAACGGCTACTGGGGGCACCCGGCCTACAAGCTGCCGCCGGAGGCGAACCTGATGGCGGTGGCGCATTATCTCGACGCGCTCGCCTGGCAGCGCGACGTGGCGAAGCTACACACCATCTTCGGCGGAAAGAATCCGCACCCGAACTTCCTCGTCGGCGGCGTGCCCTGCGCAATCAGCATCCATCCGGAACAGGAAGGCCGCGGCAAGGGGCCTCATTATCGCGGCGGCGAAGGCGCGACCTCGCTGAACATGGTGGGGCTAGCGAACGTGCAGAACATCATCAACCAGATGCGCGAATTCGTCGATCAGGTCTATGTGCCGGACACGCTGGCCATCGCCGGCTTCTACAAGGACTGGAGCACGCAGGGCGAGGGCATCGGCAACTTCATGACCTACGGCGACTTCCCCGAGAAGGGCATCAACGATCCAGCCTCCTTCCTGATCCCTTCCGGCGTGATCCTGAACCGCGACCTGTCCACGATCCATCCGGTGGACCTGCATGCGGAGAACGAAATCGAGGAGTTCGTCTCGCATTCCTGGTACGACTACAGCGTCGGCAAGGACAAGGGCCTGCATCCCTACAAGGGCGAAACAGCGCTGCATTACACCGGGCCGAAACCGCCGTACGAGAACCTCGACACCGCGAAGGAGTACTCCTGGCTCAAGTCGCCGCGCTGGAAAGGCAAGGCGATGGAAGTCGGCCCGCTGGCGCGCGTGCTGATGATGTATGCGAAGGGCCACGCGCAGACCAGAGAGCTGGTGGACATGACGCTGAGCAAGCTGGACTTGCCGCTTACCGCGCTGTATTCGACGCTGGGCCGCACCGCCGCGCGCACGCTGGAGACCAAGGTCATCGCCGACACGATGCAGGGTTGGTACGACCAGCTGATCGCCAACATCAGGGCGGGGGACTTGCGCACCTTCAACGAGACGAAATGGGACCCGTCGACCTGGCCCGCCACCGCCAAGGGCGCGGGCTTCATGGAAGCGCCGCGCGGCGCGCTGGCGCACTGGATCGTCATCAAGGACGGCAAGATAGACAACTACCAGGCCGTGGTGCCGAGCACCTGGAACGCCGGCCCGCGCGACCCGCAGGGACAGGACGGCCCCTACGAGGCCGCGCTGAAAGGCCACAAGTTGTATGATCCCAAACAGCCCATCGAGATCCTGCGCACCATACACAGCTTCGACCCCTGCATCGCCTGTGCGGTGCATGTGACCGACCCGGACGGCGAAGAGCTGGTCAAGGTCAAGATCAAATAGCCGTAGAGTTGGGACGGATTGCTGCGGGAATGCTGCAAAGACTGGAGCGGGTGAACGGGATCGAACCGTCGTATGCAGCTTGGGAAGCTGCCGTTCTACCATTGAACTACACCCGCTTGGTGTAGAATGCGGCGCGCATTCTAACACGGCAATCCAGAGACTCCCAAAGTGATAACGGTCAGCATCAACGGCGAACCCCGCCAATTCCTGCAAGCTCTCAGCATCGCCGCGCTCATCGAGGAGATGGGGCTCACCGGCAAGCGCATCGCGCTGGAGCGCAACGGCGAGATCGCGCCGCGCAGCAGCTTTGCGACGCAGCAACTGGCGGACGGAGACAAGCTGGAGATCGTCGTCGCGGTGGGCGGCGGCTAAGTAGAATTGCTGAACTCCGTCATTCCGGCGCAGGCCGGAATCCAGCAAGACCAAAATGCATTTTGATTAAAACCACTGGATTCCGGCCTGCGCCGGAATGACGATCCAGTAGAGCTAAGGAAACGACATGAACGACAAACTCATCATCGCAGGCAAGAGCTACAACTCCCGGCTGCTGGTCGGCACAGGCAAGTACAAGGACTTCACCGAGACGCGCGCGGCGCTGGACGCGAGCGGCGCGGAGATCGTCACGGTGGCGATCCGCCGCACCAACCTCGGCCAGAACGCGAACGAGCCCAATCTGCTCGACTCCGTACCGATGTCGAAGTTCACCTATTTGCCGAACACCGCGGGTTGCTATACCGCTGACGATGCGGTGCGTACCTTGCGCCTCGCGCGCGAACTGCTGGATGGTCATTCGCTGGTGAAGCTGGAAGTGCTGGGCGACCCGCAGTCGCTGTATCCCAACGTGATCGAGACCATCGCCGCGGCGAAGACACTGGTGGCCGAAGGCTTCCAGGTGATGGTCTACACCTCGGACGACCCCATCGTCGCGAAACAGCTGGAGGACATCGGCTGCGTCGCGGTGATGCCGCTGGCATCATTAATCGGCTCCGGCATGGGCATCCTGAATCCGTGGAACCTGCAACTCATCATGGAGCGCCTGCAGGTGCCGGTGATCGTCGATGCGGGCGTGGGCACGGCGTCCGATGCGGCCATCGCGATGGAGCTGGGCTGCGCGGGCGTGCTGATGAACACCGCGATCGCGGGCGCGCAGAATCCGGTGCTGATGGCCTCCGCAATGAAGAAGGGCGTGGAAGCCGGGCGCGAGGCGTATCTCGCGGGACGCATGCCGAAGAAGCTGTACAGCGCCAGCCCGAGCTCGCCGACGGCGGGGATCATCGGTTCGGTGCGCAGCTAGACACATCTGTAGGTCGGAAAAGCGTAGCGCCTTCCGACGCTTTTGAGCCATGCAAACGTACGGTCTTTGTGCCGTAAACCATACGGCGGATAACGCTGCGCTCATCCGCCCTACATACAGATTTTTCGAACACAGAGGACGCAAGGGCACGGCGCGCCGTGCCCCTACAATATTCCCATGACCGACACCACCGACCTCAAAAACCGGCATATCCGCAGCTTCGTGCTGCGCCAGGGCCATCTCTCGACCGCGCAGCAGCGCGCGGTGGACACGCTGATGCCGAAATACGGCATCCCTTACGAGAACAAGATACTGGACCTCGATCAAGCCTTTGGGCGTAGCGTGCCGAAGATACTGGAGATCGGTTTCGGCATGGGCGACAGCACCGCGACCATCGCGCAGGCGCATCCCGAGAACGATTTCCTTTGTCTGGAAGTGCATACCCCCGGCGTGGGCAACTTGCTGAAATTGATCGAGGCACAGCAGATATCCAACATCCGCATCGTCCAGCACGACGCGGTGGAAGTGCTGCGCGACATGATTGCGGACGCATCGCTGGATGGTGTGCATATCTTCTTCCCCGACCCCTGGCACAAGGCGCGCCACAACAAACGCCGCCTGATCCAGTCGCCGTTCATCGCGAAGCTGGTGCAGAAGATCAAGCCCGGCGGCTACATCCACGCCGCGACCGATTGGCAGGACTACACCGAACAGATATTGCGCGTATTCGGCGAGGAAGCGTTGCTGGAAAACACCGCCGCCGACTATGCGCCGCGCCCGGAATACCGCCCGCTGACGAAGTTCGAAAAGCGGGGTATCAATCTGGGGCATGGGGTGTGGGATCTGGTGTTCAAGCGCAAAGCCGGCTGATTCTTTCCGACGACAACAAGACACAAAAAAAAGCCCCCGGGGTCGGGGGCTTTTGATTTTTACTGTCCGTATTTTGGTTTCGGCCGCCGCTTCGCGGCTTAACGCCCGCAAGCGGGCATTAGCCTGCGCCGAAACACGGATAAGCGCCGCAGGTGTGGCCTTACAGGCCAGCGTCAGCGCGCAGCGCTGCCGCCTTATCCGTGTTTTGGCTCCGGCCGGTGCTGCGCACCTTAACATCGCAAGCGATGTTAGCCTTCACCCGAATAAAGATAAGTACGCCTGCGGCGTATGGCTTGCTCGCTTCGCTTACAAGCCAGCATCGGCACGCAGTGCCGCTGCCTTATCTGTATTCTCCCAAGTGAATCCCGGCTCTTCGCGGCCGAAGTGGCCGTAAGCTGCGGTGTTCTGG
>MGWR01000038.1:24171-36208 GCA_001801085.1 Gallionellales bacterium GWA2_60_142
GGCTGGGCAACGCCGATTGCGTAGGATATCTGGATCAGGCACTTGTCGGCCAAGCCGGCGGCGACGATATTCTTCGCCACATAGCGGCCGGCGTAAGCTGCGGAACGGTCGACTTTGGACGGATCCTTGCCGGAGAACGCGCCGCCGCCGTGCGGGGCTGCGCCGCCGTAGGTGTCGACGATGATCTTGCGACCGGTCAGGCCGCAGTCGCCTTGCGGGCCGCCGATAACGAAGCGGCCTGTCGGGTTCACCAGATACTTGATGTCGCCCTTGATTAACTCCTTCGGCAGCACCGGCTTGATGATCTCTTCGATTGCTGCTTCGCGGATCTGCTCCAGCGTCATTTCCGGCGCGTGCTGGGTGGACAGCACCACGGTGTCGATGCAGAACGGCTTGCCATCGACATACTTGATGGTGACTTGCGACTTCGCATCCGGACGCAGCCATGGCAGGCGGCCGTCGTGGCGCAGTTGCGCCTGACGCTCGACGATGCGGTGCGACAAGTAGATCGGCAGCGGCATCAGCGTGTCGGTCTCGGTGCAGGCGTAGCCGAACATCAGGCCCTGGTCGCCGGCGCCCTGATTCAGGTAGTCGTCGGAGGCGCGGTCCACGCCTTGGGCGATGTCCGGGCTCTGCTTGTCGTAGGCCACCAGCACGGCGCAGCCCTTGTAGTCGATGCCGTATTCGGTGTTGTCGTAGCCGATGCGCTTGATGGTGTCGCGCGCGACGTGGATGTAATCGACGTTGGCGGTCGTGGTGATCTCACCGGCCAGCACAACCAGTCCGGTGTTGGTCAGCGTTTCTGCGGCTACCCGCGCATAGGGGTCTTGCGCTAGAATCGCGTCCAGAATTGCATCGGAGATCTGGTCGGCTACCTTGTCCGGATGGCCCTCGGACACGGATTCGGATGTAAAGAAATATTCGCTCATGGCTCTCCGTTCGATCACTACGTTGGTTTAATAGGGCGCGCATTATAACAAACCGGGCTCCAATGACCGCCTTCCTGTTCAAATCCATTTACTGGCTGCTGGCGCGCCTTCCGCTGGGTGCTCTCCATCGTCTGGGCGCCTTGCTCGGGCGGCTGACCTATGCCGCCTCGGCGACCTATGCCGAACGCACCCGCGACAACCTGAAACAGGCCGGCATCTCGCCGGACCTGCTGCCGGCGGCCATCGCCGAGACCGGCAAGGGGTTGACCGAACTGCCGTGGATATGGGGGCGCTCGTACGACGAGGTGCTGGGCAAGGTGCGCGAGTGCGTCGGGCTGGAACATATCGAGGCGGCGAAGGCGCAGGGGCGCGGCATCATCTTCCTGACGCCGCATCTGGGCTGCTTCGAAATCTCCGCGCTGTATGCCGCGCAACGCATGCCGATCACCGTGCTGTACCGCCCGCCGAAACTCGGATTCCTCGAAGGCGTGATGCGCGCCGGACGGGAGCGCGGCCAGGCGAAATTGGCGAAAGCCGATGTCAGCGGCGTGCGCCTGCTATATAAGGCGCTCAAACGCGGCGAAGCCATCGGCCTGCTGCCGGATCAGGTGCCCAGCCGCGGCGAAGGCGAATGGACAGAGTTTTTCGGCCGCCCCGCGTACACGATGACGCTGGCCGGAAGACTCGCCGAGAGCAGCGGCGCGACGGCGTTGATCGCCTATTCCGAGCGCCTGCCCCGCGGCGAAGGTTACGTGATCCACGTGGCACCGCTGCCGTTGGACTTCGATCAACCCGTCGCGCGGCAGATCAACGCCGCGTTGGAACGCACGATACGCGCCTGTCCCGCGCAGTATCTGTGGAGCTACAACCGCTACAAAGCCCCGCCCGGCGTGGCACAACCCGAGACCGTACCGCAATGACCAGAATTGGAATCTTCATCCTGTGGCTGCTGCACTTCCTGCCGCTGGCCATCCTCGCCGGGATCGGCAATGCGCTCGGCCTGCTGCTGCACGCGCTGGCCGGCGAACGCCGCACCGTCGCTGCGACCAATCTGCGGCTTTGTTTCCCCGACCTGCCGGAGGCCGAGCGCGACCGGATGGTGGAGCGCACCTTCCAGGCGTTCGCGCGCAGTTTCATCGAGCGCGGCATCCTGTGGTGGAGTTCATCCGAACGCATCCAGAGCCTGATCCGCGTCGAAGGTCTGGAACACTACACCGACGCTCAGAAGCAAGGTCCGGTGATTCTGCTCGCGCCGCATTTCGTTGCGCTGGATGTCGGCGGTTCGTGGATGATCCAGCATGTCGATCTGGTCAGCGTGTACTCGACCCAGAAGAGCCGTTTATTCCATGACATGCTGCTGCACGGACGTTCGCGCTTCGGCAGCCAGAAGCTCTATGCGCGCCAACAGGGGCTGCGCCCGGTAATCAAGGCGATGCGCGAGCTGCGTCCATTCTATTACTTGCCCGACCAGGATCTCGCAACCAAGGATGGTGTGTTCGCACCGTTCTTCGGCGTACCGGCGGCGACGCTGACCACTGTGCCGCGCCTTGCGGAAATGACCGGGGCAAGAGTCGTGCCCTGCATCAGCAAGCTGCTGCCCGGCGGACAGGGCTATGAAGTGCGTTTTTATCCGGCGTGGGAAAACTACCCGACCGGCGATGTAGCCGCCGACACGCGGCGCATGAACGCCTTCATCGAAGACCGCGTGCGAGAAATGCCGGAACAGTATTTCTGGTTGCACAAGCGGTTCAAGACGCGACCGGAAGGTGAAGAAAGGTTCTATTAATGAAATATAAAGACCTGCGCGATTTCATCGCTCAATTGGAGCAAATTGGCGAACTCAAGCGCATCGCTGCGCCCGTCTCGACGCATCTGGAGATGACCGAGATCGCCGATCGCGTGCTGCGCGCGCAGGGGCCGGCGTTGCTGTTTGAGAACGTCGTCGGACCCGGCATGCAAAAAAGCAGCATGCCCGTCCTTGCGAACCTGTTCGGTACGCCGCGCCGCGTCGCGCTGGGTATGGGTGAAGAAAACATCGGCGCGTTGCGCGAAGTCGGCAAATTGCTCGCCTACCTGAAGGAACCTGAACCGCCGAAGGGCCTGAAGGATGCCTGGGAGAAATGGCCGCTGCTGAAGCAGGTGCTGACGATGTCGCCGAAGGTATTGTCTTCGGCTCCCTGCCAGGAAGTCGTATGGGAAGGCAGCGATGTCGATCTCGCAAAACTTCCGATTCAGCATTGCTGGCCGGGCGATGTCGCGCCGCTGATTACTTGGGGACTGGTGGTCACGCGCGGCCCGAATAAGACGCGACAGAATCTCGGCATCTATCGCCAGCAAGTGCTGGGGCCGAACAAGGTCATCATGCGCTGGCTCGCGCACCGCGGCGGCGCGCTGGATTTTCGCGATCACTGCCAAAAAAATCCGGGACAACCGTTCCCGGTTGCGGTCGTGATCGGCGCAGACCCGGCGACCATCCTTGGTGCGGTAACGCCCGTTCCCGACTCGTTGTCCGAATACCAGTTCGCCGGACTGCTGCGCGGCAGCAAGACCGAACTGGTGAAGTGCATCGGCAGCGACCTGCAAGTGCCCGCTTCCGCCGAGATCGTGCTGGAAGGCGTCATCCATCCGGGCGAGGTCGCGCTGGAAGGGCCGTACGGCGACCACACCGGCTACTACAACGAGCAGGACAAGTTTCCGGTGTTCACGATAGAGCGCATCACCCTGCGTCGCGATCCCATTTACCACTCCACTTACACCGGCAAACCGCCCGACGAGCCGGCGATGCTCGGCGTGGCGCTGAACGAAGTGTTCGTGCCGTTGCTGCAAAAACAATTCCCCGAGATCGAAGACTTCTACCTGCCGCCGGAAGGATGCTCGTACCGCATGGCGGTCGTCAGCATCAAGAAACAATACGCCGGACACGCCAAGCGCGTGATGTTCGGCATCTGGAGTTTCCTGCGCCAGTTCATGTACACCAAGTTCATCATTGTGGTGGACGACGACATCGACGTGCGTGACTGGAAGGAAGTCATGTGGGCAATCACCACGCGCATGGACCCGGTGCGCGATACGCTGCTGGTGGAGAATACCCCCATCGACTACCTCGATTTCGCCTCGCCCGTGAGCGGCCTCGGCGGCAAGATGGGGCTGGACGCAACCAACAAGTGGCCGGGCGAGACCAGTCGCGAATGGGGCACGCCCATCGCGATGGATGCGGCAGTGAAGACAAAGGTGGACGCGATGTGGGGCGAACTGGGGCTGTAGGCTGGCTCGCCAGAAGCCAAAAGGCCGGGAACAACCCCGGCCTTTTTTATTGCGAGGGGGTAATGGTCAGAACTTGAACATCGCAGCCAGCGAATAGAGATCGTCGGTAGCGCTCTCTCCGGTCACCCCTACGCCATAACGCTCCCAACCCAGCCGTAAGCCTATCATCGGCGTGGCGTCATACTGGCCTCCCAGTCCGTATGTGGCGGCGGTTCGATTGATACCGGTGGTCGTAGAGGTGCTGGTGCTGGAACGGGCGACGCCTAGTTTGCCGTATACAGAAAACCTGTCTTCCAGCGGCAATATGCCCACTGCGCTAAGTCCCCATACATCGGATTTGCCGGTAACGGCTGCAGCGGTGGTAAAGCGCCCCAAGTCGACGTACTCGCCTTCGACAGCGAAATTCCTGTTGTACTGGTAGCCAAGCAACGCACCGTAAGCGGTATCGGAGGATTTGCTTAATGCATTGAATCCTACGCTGGTGCTACCCACCTTGATCCCGACATAAGGACTGTTATCCGCGTAAGCGGGCAATGCGACAACGGCGGACAGCAATACAACTGCAACGATCTTCTTCATTTTCGATCCCTTCCATGAAAGTTAATCAGAATATCTGTCTGTTTTTCAGCGAATCACATCGGCTTTTGTGGTGACGGACATGCTAGAGATGCGGCCGGGCGGCCGCAATAAGGTGAATTGCTTAATTCACAAAAGGAGCGCTCCGCATCGGGAGATGAATGCGGCGCCCCCATTATCCGAAATAATCCGAACCGGGGCGGCAAGGTGTATCCCGGATGGTCAGGGCTCAGAATTTGATTTGTGTACTCAGCGAAAAAATGCTGTTGCCGGCGTTCTCCCCGGCAACATAACGATCCAGGCCGAACAGGATGCCGATCTTCGGGGAGCTATTGAACTGACCGTGCAGCCCGTAAGTGGCGGCATTGCGGCGCATCCGGATATCGATCCCGCGGGCATGCAAGGGGGGGATGAAAAGTCCGCCATACAGCGAAAAGCCCTCGCTTTCTTGCCGCAGGCTGAACCAGGTCAATTTGGCGAGCTCGGCTTTCCAGGCGGCGGCATCCGTATTCGGCTCGGGAAAAACGCGAGCATTGTCGTCGGATGCGTAAGCAGGCTGGGCGGCGATGGCATACAGCAGGGTGACAATTGCAATGTTCTTCATGACCTGTCCTTTCCGTCAAAATTGATCGGAACGGCAGCCATTGCGCCGAAGGCGCATGGGTGGGCCGTGGTGTAACCATGCTGGACGCACGGGGACCACGGAACAATAGAATGAATTACTTAATCCGGTATGGCGGATACCGTAACTTGACGCGTAGTTAACGCTGCTCGTACACCCACTCGATCAGCGCATCCTGCGCGGCTTGTCCGTGCTTCGCGCGCGGGTGGTTGATGAAGAGCACCACCACCCATTCCCGGCCCTGTGACCGGACATAGCCGGCGATAGTCTTCACGCCTTCCAGCGTACCTGTCTTGAGGTGCGCGTGACTTGCGGCGCGACTTTCCTTCATGCGTTTTTTCATCGAACCATCCACGCCGAGTATCGGCAGCGAACTTTGCAGTTCAGCGCTCAAGGGATGAGCGGCTGCATGCTGGAGCAACTGCGCGAGATGCGCGGCGCTGATGCGTTCCTTGCGCGACAGGCCCGCGCCGTTCTCCAGTACCAGCTCGGGGAAATCCAGTTGCCGCATCGACAGCCAGCCGCTCACGGCCTGCGTGCTGCGTTCTATGCTGGCGCCGCCGTTCGCCCCCAGCGTCAGAAATAGTTGGCGCGCCATCACGTTGTTGCTGAATTTGTTGATGTCGCGGATGACGCTGGAGAGCGGCTCGGAACGATGCGTGGAATACAGCTGCGCCTTCGCGCTTGCGATGCCCTCGCGCTGTTTGCCGTGTAGCGTGCCGCCCAACTCTTTCCACAGCGCGCGGAACACCGCTTCGATGTAGCGCGTATGCGGCATCACGCTGAGATTGTGTTCGCGTTCGCCGCACTCGCCGGGATAGCCGCCCTGCAACACCACGCTGTCGCCGCCCGGCTGCACGACGACGCCGTCGTCCCAGCCGTCGCAGCCTCGCGCGGGTTGCGGCGTGAGCCGGTTGTCCAGACGGATGCCGTCCAGCGGCGGCTCGGTGATGACATTCATCCTGTCGCCGTCGGGCAGGTAGCGCAGGCGCAACGTGTTGAAATTCAGCAGTAACGCATCGGGGCCGACGTTGTAGGCGCGCACCGGATCGTTGTCGAACGCGGCCGGGTCGTGCGGCGGCAGTTCGAAATAGCTGCGGTCCAGCACCAAGTCGCCGCGTATCTCGCGCAGGCCGCGCGCGCGCAACTCGGCGAGCCATAGCCAGAACTGTTCTATTGTGAACTTCGGGTCGCCGTAGCCCTTCAGCACCAGATTCCCTTGCAGCACGCCGTCCTTGAGTTCGCCGTCGATCCAGGCCTCGGTCTTCCAGGTGTAGGCCGGGCCGAGGATGTCCAGCGCGGCATAGGTCGTCAACAGCTTCATCGTCGAGGCCGGGTTCATCGACTGCTCGGCGTTCAGGCTGAGCAACGGTTTGCGCGCGCCGACTTCGCGCACCTCGACGGCGACGGCGGACAGCGGGATGCCGGCCTGTTTCAGCGACTGTTTGACCGTCGCAGGCAGCGATGCCGCATCGGCGCCGACGGCGAAGCACAGCGCGAGCAGGAACAGGTATCGTTTCATGCCAGTATTTCCAATATTTTTAACGTGCGCCCGACCAGAAAATGCATCTCGTCCTCGGCTATCACATAGGGCGGCATGAAGTACACCGTGTTGCCCATAGGTCGCAGTAAAAGTTCATTTTGTAGCGCCAGCGAGAAGCAGCGGCGCGCGAAATCGGCATGCGGCGTGTCCACCTCGAATGCCCAGATCATGCCGGTATTGCGGAAGTTGCGAACCTTGGGATGGTCGCGCAGCGGTGCCGCGATGCAATTGAACAAGGCCGCCTTGGCGCGATTCGCGCTCAATACATCGTCCTGTTCGAAGATGTCCAGCGTCGCCAGCGCGGCGCGGCAGGCCAGCGGATTGCCGGTGTAGGAATGCGAATGCAGGAAGCCGCGCGCGGTCTCGTCGGCATAGAACGCCTGATAAATATTGTCGGTCGTCATCACGATGGATAGCGGCAGGTAGCCGCCGGTGATGCCCTTGGAGATCAGCAGAAAATCCGGTGCAATGCCGGCTTGTTCGCACGCGAACAGCGTCCCCGTTCGCCCCATGCCAACCGCAATTTCGTCGGCGATCAGAAGCACGCCGTATCGCGTGCAGAGTTCGCGCGCACGCTTCAGATAAACCGGGTGATACATCGCCATGCCTGCCGCGCCCTGCACCAACGGCTCGACGATGAATGCGGCAAGCTGCGCGTGATGCAATTGCAGATGCGATTCCAGCAGGTCGGCGCAGCGCAGCGCATAGGCTTCCGCGCTTTCGCCCGGTTCCGCATCGCGCCAATCCGGACTCGGCACCGTAGCCTGCTGCGCGATCAACGCACCGTAGGCATCGCGGAACAACGCGACATCGGTCACCGACAGCGCACCCAACGTCTCGCCGTGATAGCTGTTCTGCAAGCTGATGAACTGCGTCTTGCCGGGCTGGCCGTTGTTGCGCCAGTAATGCGCGCTCATCTTCAGCGCGATCTCGGTCGCCGAGGCGCCGTCCGATCCGTAGAAGCAGTGCCCCAATCCGGCGGGGGCCAGTTTGCGCAGACGCTCGGACAGTTGTACCACCGGCTCGTGGGTGAAGCCCGCGAGCATCACATGCTCCAGCTTTCCCAACTGGTCGGCGATGGCGGCGTTGATGCGCGGGTTGCAATGACCGAACAGGTTCACCCACCAAGAGCTGACCGCATCCAGATAGCGCTTGCCGTCGAAGTCGTACAGCCACGCGCCCTGTCCGCGCGCGATCGGCACCAGCGGAAAGTTCTCATAGTGCTTCATCTGCGAACAGGGATGCCAGACCGCAGACAGGCTGCGCGACAGAAGATCTGGATTGCTTGGGACTGGATGTGACATGCGCGAAATCATAACGGTTTTTGCTTATTGCCAGCAGCCGAATGTTTCTATAGCCTGACCCCGACCAATTTCGAGCGAGAACGCACATGCGCATACTCATCACCGGAGGCACCGGGTTGATCGGACGCCGCCTTTGCAAGGCGCTGCTGGCGGATGGGCACGAACTAACCGTGTTCAGCCGTAAGCCGGACTCCGTCGCCGCGAAATGCGGCGCGGGTGTCCACGCGATGGCGGCACTGAATGAATGGAAGCCGTCGCAAACGTTCGATGCCGTGGTCAATCTGGCCGGTGAGCCTATCGTCGATGAGCGCTGGACCGAGAAACGCAAACAGGTGCTGTGGGACAGCCGCATCGCGCTGACCGAAGAACTGGTGCGCCGCATCGCCGCCGCCGAATGCAAACCGGCAGTGCTGCTAAGCGGCTCGGCCATCGGCTATTACGGCGGGCGCGGCGACGAGGAGCTGGATGAGAATTCCGCGGTAGGCGACGATTTTCCGGCTCGGTTATGCGTCGCCTGGGAAGCGGCAGCCCGCGCGGCCGAAAGTCACGGAGTCCGCGTCTGCCTGCAACGCACCGGGCTGGTGTTAAGTACAGAGGGCGGCTTGCTGGGGCGCATGGTTCCACCGTTCAAGCTGGGCATGGGCGCCAGGATAGGCGACGGCAAGGAATGGATGAGCTGGATACACATCGATGACCTGATCGCGGTCATGCTGCGCCTGTTGCGCGACGAGCAGATGCACGGCCCCTATAACGCCACCTCCCCGCAACCGGTCACCAACGCCGAATTCACCCGAGAGCTGGCCTCGGTGCTACGCCGTCCGGCGCTCTTCGTCGCTCCCCCTGCCTTGTTGAAACTGAGCATGGGCGAATCTGCCAGTCTGGTGCTGGAAGGGCAGCGGGTTCTGCCTAAGAGACTGGAAAGCGCGCACTACCGTTTTCGGTTCCCGGAATTGCGCGGCGCGCTAGAAAACCTGCTGAACTGAATTTCCCGTCGCCCGCCAAGCCCCGCCAAATGGGCTCGCTTTCCGTCCTGCCCCAATCTGTGGCATCCTTCGCACCTTCAAATTATTATTTCTGTCGTCCTGACCCTCGGTAGGCAACGACAGTGGGGGATGGCAGCAATGAAACGTGTGGACGATTTCCGTCTGCGCTTTGGCAAGCGTGAGATAGTGCCGATCATGATCGGCGGCATGGGGGTGGACATTTCCACCGCCGAACTGGCATTGGAGGCCGCGCGACTGGGTGGCATCGGCCATATCTCGGACGCGATGTTGCCTACCGTCAGCGATCGGCTCTACGACACCGGTTTCGTCAAGGAAAAGCTCCAGCAGTACAAGTACAACATCGACAACACAGACAAGTCGGCGGTGAAGTTCGACCTCGGCCATATTTCCGAGTCGACGCGCCTGCACGTCAGCAAGACCATGGAAGCCAAGCGCGGCGAAGGCATGGTGTTCATCAACTGCATGGAAAAGTTGACGATGAACGCGCCGCGCGAAACCCTGACGGTGCGTCTGCGCAGCGCGCTGGACGCGGGCATCGACGGCATCACGCTGGCGGCCGGCCTGCATCTCGGCTCGTTCGCGATGATCGAGGATCATCCGCGCTTCCGCGACGCCAAGCTGGGCATCATCGTCTCCAGCCTGCGCGCGTTGCAACTGTTCCTGCGCAAGAACTCGCGCACCAACCGCCTGCCCGACTTCGTCGTGGTGGAAGGCCCGCTGGCCGGCGGACACCTCGGCTTCGGCATGGACGACTGGATGAAGTACGATCTGCGCACCATCACCAACGAGGTGCTGCAATTCCTGCGCGACGAGAAGCTGGACATCCCGGTGATCCCGGCCGGCGGCATTTTCACCGGCAGCGATGCGGTGAGCTTCCTCGAAGAAGGCTCCGCCGCGGTGCAGGTGGCGACCCGCTTCACCGTCGCCGACGAATGCGGCCTGCCGAAAGACGTGCAGCAGGAATACTTCAAGGCCAGCGAGGACGACATCGAAGTCAACGGCATCTCGCCGACCGGCTATCCGATGCGCATGCTGAAGGCCAGCCCCGCCATCGGCTCCGGCATCCGCCCCGGCTGCGAATCCTACGGCTATATTCTGGATGCCAACGGGCGCTGCTCCTACATCGACTCATATAACCGCGAAGTCGCCGCCCATCCGGGCGAGAAGAAAATCCAAGTACTCGACAAGACCTGCTTGTGCACCCACATGCGCAACTTCAAGCTGTGGACCTGCGGTCACTACACCTACAAGCTGAAGGACACCAGCAACAAGCTGGCCGACGGAAGCTATCAACCCCTGTCCGCAGAACACATCTTCCGCGACTATCAGTTCAGCACCGACAACAAGGTCGCCCTCCCTCCGCAAAAATAAGCAGTTCACTGTACTTGAAAAGGGGCGGGGTCGCCCCTATTATTAGCAGTCGCTGGCGGAGAGTGCTAACAACTGATGCAAAATCCGCCTTCGCTTTCATTAACTCACTGATTTTAGGAGAACCAAGCATGAAAATTCGTCCTTTGCACGATCGCGTCATCGTCAAGCGTGTGGAAGAAGTGCGCACGACCGCTTCCGGCATCGTCATTCCCGATGCGGCTACCGAGAAGCCGGATCAAGGCGAAGTCGTTGCCGTGGGCAACGGCAAGATCGGTGACGACGGCAAAGTTCGTCCGATGAACGTCAAGGTCGGCGACAAGGTGCTGTTCGGCAAGTATTCCGGTCAAGCCTTCAAGATGGACGGCATCGAACTGCTGCAAATGCGCGAAGACGACATCATCGGCGTGATCGAAGCGTAAGCAACCAATAAATTCAGGAGAACAAGACATGGCAGCTAAAGACGTAAAATTCCACGACGCCGCACGCAGCAAGATGGTCGTCGGTGTGAACATCCTGGCCGACGCGGTCAAGGTCACTCTGGGCCCGAAGGGCCGCAACGTGGTGCTGGACCGTTCCTACGGTTCCCCGACGATCACCAAGGACGGCGTTTCCGTCGCCAAGGAAATCGAACTGAAGGACAAGTTCGAGAACATGGGCGCGCAGATGGTCAAGGAAGTGGCTTCCAAGACTTCCGACGTGGCCGGTGACGGCACCACCACCGCGACCGTGCTGGCGCAATCCATCGTTCAGGAAGGCATGAAGTTCGTCGCCGCAGGCATGAACCCGATGGACCTGAAGCGCGGCATCGACAAGGCGGTGATCGCCGCCGTCGCCGAACTGAAGAACATCTCCAAGCCCTGCACCACCAGCAAGGAAATCGCCCAGGTTGGCTCCATCTCCGCTAACTCTGACAGCGCAGTTGGCGACAAGATCGCCGAAGCGATGGACAAGGTCGGCAAGGAAGGCGTCATCACCATCGAAGATGGCTCCGGCCTGGAAGACGAGCTGGACGTGGTCGAAGGTATGCAATTCGACCGCGGCTACCTGTCGCCGTACTTCATCAACAACCAGGATCGCCAGATCGCTGCGATGGAGAACCCCTTCATCCTGTTGCACGACAAGAAGATCTCCAACATCCGCGACCTGCTGCCCGTACTGGAACAAGTCGCCAAGGCCGGCCGCCCGCTGCTGATCGTCGCTGAAGACGTGGACGGCGAAGCGCTGGCTACACTGGTGGTGAACAACATCCGCGGCATCCTGAAGACTGTCGCAGTCAAGGCTCCTGGCTTCGGCGACCGCCGCAAGGCCATGCTGGAAGACATCGCCATCCTGACCGGCGGCACCGTGATCGCCGAAGAAGTCGGCCTGACGCTGGAAAAGGCGACACTGGAAGACATGGGCCAGGCCAAGCGCATCGAAGTGGC
>MGWR01000039.1 GCA_001801085.1 Gallionellales bacterium GWA2_60_142
CGGCGGCGCACGCCGGCGGTGTCGATGATGGTGTATTGCTTGCCGTCGCGCTCGAAGTCGATGTAGATCGAGTCGCGCGTTGTGCCCGGCTGGTCGAACGCGATCACGCGCTGTTCGCCGAGGATGGCGTTGACCAGCGTGGATTTGCCGACGTTGGGGCGGCCGACGATGGCGAGCTTGGGCTTCTGCTCTTCCTCGACCTTCTCTTCGCTCTCCAGCGGAAAATGCTCCAGCGCCAGCTCGACCACCTCGGTCACATTGTCGCCGTGCGCGGAGGAAATCGGTATCGGCTCGCCTAACCCCAGTTCGAAGAAGTCGACCGTCACCTTGGAACGCTGCATACCCTCGGCCTTGTTGACCAGCAGCAAAATGGGCTTGCCGGTCTTGCGCAATTGCTCGGCGATAATCGCGTCCTGCGGCGTGCAGCCGGCGCGGCCGTCCACCAGAAACAGTACCGCATCGGCCTCGTCCACCGCCTGGCGGCTCTGCTTGGCCATTTCGTACAGGATGCCGTCCTTCGCGACCGGCTCCAGACCGCCGGTGTCCACCACCAGATAGGGCCGCTCGCCGACGCGGCCGCGGCCGTAGTGACGGTCGCGCGTCAGGCCGGGCAGATCGGCGACCAGTGCGTCGCGGCTGCGCGTGAGACGATTGAACAACGTGGACTTGCCCACATTCGGACGACCAACTAAAACCAGAGTGGGCAACATTTCAATATTCCTTATTTAATCGACAGCGAATACAGGTCGCCGTCGCGGGTCTGCACCAGCAGCCCGTCATCCATCTGTTGCGGCGCGGACTGGATCGCGCCGTCCAGCCTGATGCGCGCAGCGAAACTGCCGTCTTCACGATTCAAACCATGCAAATAACCTTCGTAATCGCCGACCACGACATGATCGCCCAGCGCGTAAGGAGCTGCGGTGTCGCGCATGAACATCTGTTCGTTCTTCCACAGCGTGCTGCCGCTGGTCTTGTCCAGCGCGATCACCGAACCTCTCGCGTCGCTGAGGTAGAGGAACTTGCGCAGCAGCGTCATGCCTTTGTCGCTGGAGATGTCGCGGTTCCACAACGGGCTGCCTTGAGCTGCGTCGTAACAGGCGACGCGCCCCTGGAAGGCGAT
The DNA here is from genome assembly GCA_001801085.1 of Gallionellales bacterium GWA2_60_142. Classification (GTDB taxonomy): domain Bacteria; phylum Pseudomonadota; class Gammaproteobacteria; order Burkholderiales; family Gallionellaceae; genus Gallionella. Next base: position 1,121 of record MGWR01000039.1, read on the forward strand.
CGCGCATACCTGTTCGTCGTCCGCCACCGGATCGCTGGTGATGTCGCTGATGCGTTCCAGTTCGGTGTTGCCGCGCGGCTGCGACACAGAGGTCTCCCACAGCACCGAGCCGTCCTTCACCTTTAGCGCGACCAGCTTGCCGCCGGCGAATCCTGCGTACGCCACGCCGCGCTGTATCGTCACGCCCGCATGGCTGCGCACCACCAGCGCAGGGGTGCTGCGCTCGTACAGCCAGAGGCGCTTGCCGTCCGCCGCATCCAGCCCGGCGATGCGACCGTCGCCGCTACGCACGATCACCACACCGTCGGCGGCCTGCGGCACGCTCAGCACCTCGCTGGAGACCTTGCTCTTCCAGCGCAGCTTGCCTTCGTCGTCATAGGCCAGCACATCACCTTTGCCGCTGCCGATCACCACCAAGCCTTCGCCCGCACCGACGCCGCCGCTGACCGCAACGCCGCTATCGACGCGCCACAGTTGCTTGCCGGTCGAGCGCTCGATGCGCGTCAACGCGCCGTCGCCGGACGCGCCGTACACCGCATCCGCAGTCAACGCCGGCAGCAACAGGCTTGCTCCGGATTCGCCCAGATCGGCATGCCAGCGCACTTCGAACTTCGCTGTCTCGCTGAAATCGACCAATTCTGCCGGCCTCAAGGGGTTAACCTTGCCGAACCAACCCTCGACCGTCGAACAGCCGCCCAACAGCAGCAAGGCCGCCAGCAGGGCCGGTCCCGAACAATGCCGAAGAGCCTGTCCTGCGCAACGTCGAAGGGGTTGGTTCAGCCAGATCATTTTGCCGCTCCCAGCGCGTCCATCTTCATCTGGATCAGGTTGCGGTACATGCTCTTTTCGTCGGTCTTTTCAAAGGCCAGCTTGTAGGCGGTGCGCGCCTCGTCGGTCTTGCCCTGCGCGCTCAGCACGTCGCCCTTGAGGTCGGCATACAAGCCGTTGAACGAATCGGGATGGGCGGCGTTCAGCAGTTTCATCGCATCGTCGTAAGCATTCTCGTCCATCAGGATCGCCGCCAGACGCAGGCGCGCAACGTCCTTCAACATCGCTTCGCCGGCATGGTCGATAACCCACTGCAACTGCGTCTTCGCACGCGCCACGTCCTTGCCGAATTCGTTGACCTGCGCCGCCATCAGCGCGGCGCGCGATGCATAGGCCGTGCCGGAAAACTTCTCCATCACCGCTGCGGCCGCATCGTTGACGCGCTTGGCGTCATTGCTCTCCAGCTGCTTGGTGAATTCCGCATACAGCGTCGCCGCCTCGGCGGATTGCTTGTTCTGGTAATACTGCCAGCCGCGCCAGCCGCCCATTGCGACGACAACCACCAGCAATGCGCCGAGCACGAAGTTGCCGTTGTCTTTCCACCAGGCCTTGATGCCCTCGATCTGTTCCTGTTCCTGCAAGTCCAAAGCTGCCATGTTCACTCCTACTTGATGATTTGATTAACTGTTGCCACGAGGTTCTGCACGCTCACCCTCACCTGCTCGCCGCCCTGCATCGGCTTGACGCTGACCTCGTTCGCCTGCGCCTCGTCGTCGCCGATCACCAGCGCGATGCGCGCGCCGCTGCCGTCCGCCTTCTTCATCTGCGACTTGAAGCTGCCGCCGCCGCAATGCAGCAACACGCGCAGCTTGTCGTCGCGCAACTGCTCGGCGACCAGGCTCGCCAACTGCGCGGCCTGTTCGCCCTGATGCACCACATACACGTCCACTTCCGGCTTGGGCGCGATCATGCCGTCTTCCTGCACCAGCGCCAGCAGGCGCTCCACGCCCATCGCGAAGCCCATCGCCGGCGCCGGTTTGCCGCCGATCTGTTCGATCAGACCGTCGTAACGGCCGCCCGCGCAGATCGTGCCCTGTGCGCCGAGGCGAGTGGTAACCCATTCGAACACCGTGCGATTGTAATAGTCCAGCCCGCGCACCAGCCGAGGATTGATCTCGAACGCGATGTCGTGGCGCTTGAGGATCGCCTGCAGCTCCTCGAAATGCCTGATCGCATCCTCTTCCAGCTCGTCCATCAGCTTCGGAGCCCCAGCGATGATGTCCTGCATCGCCGGATTCTTGCTGTCGAGGATGCGCAACGGGTTGCTGTGCAAACGGCGTGTCGCATCTGCGTCCAGCACTTCCATGTGCTGCTCGAAATACGCGATCAGCTTGTCGCGATGGCGCTGGCGCGAAGCGCTGTCGCCCAAGGTGTTCAGTTGCAGCGACACGTCGCGTATGCCCAACTTGCGCCACAGCCGCGCGCACATGATGATCTGTTCCGCGTCGATGTCCGGCCCGCCAAAGCCCAGCGCCTCGACGCCGACCTGGTGAAACTGGCGGTAACGGCCCTTCTGCGGGCGCTCGTGGCGGAACATCTGGCCGCTGTAATACAGCCGCTGCGGCGCGTTATACAGCAAATTGTGCTGCAACACCGCGCGCACGCAGGAGGCCGTGCCCTCAGGGCGCAGCGTCAGGTGATCGCCGTTCAGCGCATCCTCGAAGCTGTACATCTCCTTCTCGACGATGTCAGTGACCTCGCCGATAGCCCTTTTGAACAAGGCTGTAGGCTCGACCAGCGGCATGCGGATGTTGCGATAGCCATAGCCGTGCAGCCAGTCACGCACCACCTCTTCGAACCATAGCCAAAGCTCCGCCTCTTCCGGCAGGATGTCGTTCATGCCTTTTACGGCTTGTAGTGTTTCTTTGCTCATATAAAACTTGGAAGTAGAAAGCGGGAAGTGGGGAGTGGAAAACCTACCCTACTTTCCCACTCCCTACTTCCTACTCCCCACTTTCACATATTTTCTTGCGACATAATCATCGACAATCTGCACGAACTCCGCTGCGATGTTGTCGCCGCGCAGCGTCATCGCCTTTTCGCCGTCAATATACACCGGGGCTGCAGGCGTTTCGCCGGTGCCCGGCAGGCTGATGCCGATGTTCGCCAGCTTGCTCTCGCCCGGCCCGTTGACCACGCAGCCCATCACCGCGACGGTCATATTCTCCACGCCATCGTATTGCTTGCGCCACACGGGCATCTGCTCGCGCAGGTGCGCTTGTATGCTCTGCGCCAGCTCCTGAAACACCGTGCTGGTGGTGCGGCCGCAACCGGGGCAGGCGGTGACCATGGGTGCGAATGCGCGCAAGCCCATGGTCTGCAAAATCTCCTGCGCCACGACCACTTCCTCGGTGCGCGAGCCGCCCGGCGCGGGTGTGAGCGACACGCGTATCGTGTCGCCTATGCCTTCCTGCAACAGCACCGAGAGTGCGGCGGTCGAGGCGACGATGCCCTTGGAGCCCATGCCCGCCTCGGTCAGGCCGAGGTGCAGCGCGTAGTCGCATTGCTGCGTCAACGAACGGTACACCGCGATCAGGTCCTGCACCTCGCTGACCTTGCAGGACAGCACAATGCGGTCGTGCGGCATGCCCAACTGCTCGGCGCGTTTCGCACTCTCGACGGCGGAGGCGATCAGCGCAGCGCGCGTGACTTCCTTCACGTCCTTCGGCTCGGGCAGGCGCGAGTTCTCGTCCATCATGCGCACGACGACACCCTGATCCAGGCTGCCCCAATTCACGCCGATGCGCACCGGCTTGCCGTAACGAATTGCGGCTTCGATCATGATCGTGAACGGGTCGGCTTCCTCGCGCACGCGACCGACGTTGCCCGGGTTGATGCGGTACTTCGCCAGCATCTGTGCGCACTCGGGATATTCGGTCAGCAGGCGGTGTCCGTTGTAGTGGAAGTCGCCAATCAGCGGCACGTCGCAGCCCAGCGCGTCGAGGCGCTTGCGGATAGCCGGCACCGCGGCGGCAGCTTCCGGCGTATTCACGGTGATGCGCACCAGTTCGGAACCGGCCTGCGCCAATTCGTAGACCTGCTTTACCGTCGCGCCGATGTCTGCGGTGTCGGTGTTGGTCATCGACTGCACGACGACGGGCGCACCGCCGCCCAGCACGACCTTGCCCACTTGCACCCGTTGCGACGGGCGGCGCTGGATTGCTGCCTCGTTCATCGTTACTCCAGCATCAGGCGCGCCACATCGCTGGTAGCGTTGGTATTGGGCTTCATGTCCACGGTCTTACCCTTGTAAGTCAGACGAGCCGAACTGGCGCGGCCGACCACCAGCGAGAACGGCCCCTGTCCGGACAGTCGCAATTCGCTGCCGGCCGGATTGAGCTGAGACGAAACGATGTTGCCGTTCTTGTCGCGCACCTCGGTCCACGACTCCTCGCCGAACGTCAGGCGCAGATTGCCCGGCTGCGCGGCTGCGGCAGGCGTGGCAACCGGTGCGGTCGGCTTGGCCACCGAGGCAACCGGCTTGACCGCAGGCACGGCAGAAGTCGACGCTGATTTCGCGGCAAGAGGCGCGGGCTTGGTCGCGGCAACGGCAGAGACCGGAAGCGGTTTCGCATTGACCGGGACGGGCTTGACCGCCGACACTGCCAGAGGCTGCTTGACTGAAGGCGTCGCAGCAACCGGCGCGGCTTGAGCCGCGGGTACGGCAGGCTGGACCGCGGGAACGGCAGACTGCGCCGCCGGGACAGCCGATGCGACGGACGATGCTTCCGCCTCCTCGACAGCGGAAGCCGGAATGACTTGCATTTGTGCGGGCAACGGAATCGCCATCTCGACCGGAGACTTCTCTTCCGGCTCGTCCGGGGTGCTCGGAGAGGTGTAGTGCCACACCGCGAACGCGACGACGACGACCGACAGGAACAGCGCGGCCCCCAGCCAGATCAGGTTCTGCAATTGCGGCGAACGCGCATCCGGAAACGGCACCTCGACCGAGGCCAGCGACACTTGGGCCGCAACATGTGCCTGCGGCAACGCGGCCAGCAGCGGCTGCACATCGATCTGCAAGACCTTGGCATAGCTGCGCACGAAGCCGCGCACGAACGCCATCTCCGGGAGATGCTGATAGTCGTCCGCTTCCAATGCCTCGATCTGGCGGGGCGCCAGTTTGGTCTGCGCCGCCGCGTCCGCGACGCTAAATCCCAAACGCTCGCGCGCCTCGCGCAATGCAGTGCCAGCCCGGACCGGGGTCGCCGCTTCGATATTTTCGGCCGGAGCCTGATTGTTTTCGTTCTGCTGTTCCATTATTCGCCCTGCATCATCAGTTGAGTCTCACGCGCCTCGGGATAGCGCTTGCGCAATTGCACCGCATAGCTTGCGGCAGCATTGCGGTCGCCCGCCCTGCGTTCGATCCGCACGCCCAGCCACAACTGCTCGGCGGTCGGCTCCTCGGCACGCTCGGCGAAACCGGCGAAATATTTCTTCGCGGCCGGATAGTCTCCGTTGAAGAAGCTCAACTCGGCCAACGCCAGCAACGCCTGTAGATTGCCCGGCTGCACCAGCAGCGCCCGCTGAAGAAACTCTTCCGCATCCTTCAGCTTGCCCGCCTTCTGCGAACACACGCCGGCATTCAGGTAGGCGCGTTCCGGCGTGGTGTACAGCGGATTCTTCAGCGCCGCCATGAAATGCGGGATGGATTCCTTGGCTCTATCACGCTGGCACAGAAACCAGCCGTAGTTGTTGTGTGCGTCGGAATCGCCCTTATCCAGTTGCAGGCTCTGCTGGAAATCGTCTTCCGCCTCTTTGTCCTCGCGCAGCGCCATGTGGATCAGGCCGCGCACGTTGTAGGCCGGCGCATAGTTGCGGTCGGCATGCAACGCTGCGGCGATCTCGCCCAGCGCGACACCCAACTGCGAACGCTCGTAATACATACCGGCCAGTTCGGTATGCACCTTGGCGCTCGCGCTGGCGCGGCTGTCGTTCTGCACCGGCGCTTGCGAACCGCCGCCGCCCGACGGCGTTCCGCAGCCGGACAGGAGGGTCAACAATAACGCCGGAATGGCAAACTTTTTCATCAATGCACCTCGGTTAAGCGCTGCATGGTTCGTTTGGTCTTGTCCTGCACCTGTCCGGCCAGCTGGCCGCAAGCCGCCGCGATGTCGTCGCCGCGCACCTTGCGTATCGTGGTCACGATGTCCGCCTGCATCAGCAGGTCGCGGAAGCGGCGCACCGTCTCCGGATTCGAGCGGCGGTAAGGCGATTGCGGAAACGGGTTAAACGGGATCAAGTTGAATTTGCACGGCACGTCGCGCACCAGCTTCACCAGTTCGCGCGCATCTTGGTCGCGGTCGTTGACGCCGTCCAGCAGCACGTATTCAAAGGTGATGAAGTCGCGCGGCGCTTTTTCCAGATAGCGCTGGCAAGCCGCCATCAGTTCGTTCAACGGATACTTCTGATTGACCGGCACCAACTCGTCGCGCAGCTTGTCGTTCGGCGCATGCAGCGACACCGCCAGCGCCACCGGGCACTCGTCGCGCAGCCTGTCCATCGCCGGCACGATGCCGGAGGTGGACACCGTCACGCGGCGGCGCGACAGGCCGTAGGCATGGTCGTCCAGCATCAGCCGCAGCGCGCTCACGGTGTTGTCGAAGTTCAGCAAAGGCTCGCCCATGCCCATCAGCACCACGTTGCTGATTTGCCAGTTTCCATCAGCGTCTTTGCCGACCTGATGGTTCGCCCACCACAACTGGCCGATGATCTCAGCGGTGGACAGGTTACGATTAAAGCCCTGCTTGCCGGTGGAACAGAACGCGCAGTCCAGCGCGCAACCGGCCTGCGTCGAGACGCACAGCGTGCCGCGCGTCTCCTCCGGGATATACACGGTCTCGACCGCGTTGCCCGTGCCCATGTCCAGCAGCCATTTGCGCGTGCCGTCGTCGGACAGCTCTTCGCGCATCACTTTCGGCGCTTCCACACAGGCGATCTGCTTGAGTTTTTCGCGGAGCGACACTGCAAGGTCGCTCATCGCATCGAAATCGGACTCCCCGGACTTGTAAATCCAGCGCAGCACCTGCTTGGCGCGGAACGGCTTTTCGCCGTTCTCCGCAAACCAGGCAGTCAGTTGCCGAACATCGAAGTCGAGGAGGTTTTGCTTCATCTAGCCGGTGCGTGAATTAACGCGAGTAGACGTTCAGTGCCGGGAAGAAATAAGCGATCTCGATCGCGGCGTTCTCAGCCGAGTCGGAACCGTGCACTGCGTTCGCGTCAATGCTGTCGGCGAAGTCGGCGCGAATCGTGCCCTTGTCTGCCTTCTTCGGATCGGTCGCGCCCATCAGGTCGCGGTTCTTCAGGATTGCGCCTTCGCCTTCCAGCACCTGGATCATCACCGGGCCGGAGACCATGAAGTCCACCAGATCCTTGAAGAACGGGCGGGCGGCGTGCACGGCGTAGAAGCCTTCGGCTTCGGCGCGGGACAGTTGGGCCATGCGTGCGGCGATAACCTTCAGACCAGCGCCCTCGAAACGGGTATAGATTTGACCGATAACATTCTTGGCAACTGCATCGGGTTTGATAATCGACAGGGTACGTTCAACAGCCATTGCTACTCTCCAAATGATTAAAGTTAATCAGAAATTTCTGAGGGCGCGATTCTATCAGGCTTTGCCCACGCTGTCGCAGCCCGCCCCCGATCCGGAACGGCTGTCCGGACGGCAGGATCAGGCAGGCTGGCGATGCCTGCCCGGCCTGAAATACGCCGTATTGTCGTAATACGTCGGACTATCGTTGTCCGGCGTCCAGCCCGGCACGCCGAGCAACGGCACCGGGGTCAGTTCGGCGGTGTCGCGGCAATGTTCCGGCGCGGCGAGGTACTGCGCCAGCAGTTCGTCCAGATGGGCCAGCCGGCGCTCCAGCGGCCAGCCGAAGAATGCCGGTTCGACCGGCAGCAGCAAGCCCTGCCCGGTCATCCCGACGTAGGGCTGCAACGCCTTCTCGTACAGACCATGCCCGAACAGGAAGAAATCCATGGACGCCCCCACCTGCTCGCGTTGCGACCAGAACAACTCCTTCCAGCGGAAATTGCGCAGCAACCCCGCCAGCTCCGGATCAGCGCAGGCCACGACCACGCCGGACTCGTCGAACAATGTGTTCATGTCGCGCACCGCGCCGCGCTGGCTGCGCGATGCATTCGCAGATGGCGATGTCGTATCGGTCAGCGCTTCGTAATGTCGCACATTGATCGCGGCCTTGGCCTTCGGGAATACCAGCCACACCAGCGCATTGAGCAAGTCGTGCCAATTGTCGGTGCGGGTCTGCACCTCGCCCTTCAGGTAGCAGCGCGGTTCATACTGCGCCTCGAACGGCAGCTTGCCGTATTCCTGCGGCACGAAACTCAGCGGCAAGCCGCTATGAACGGCGATAGGAGCGGAGGCCAGCAGCGCATTGCAGTCCTGCAAAGAGGGAAAAAAGTCGCCGCTCAGTGGGGTTATGGCCGGATACAGCGGGCGGAACAGCGGCGATTGCAGCAATGCCGCCTTATCCCAAGGATGCTTCATCGGGATGATTGTGCAGCGTAGCGCATGCAGTTGCGCCCGTCTGCCTTGGCCTGATACAGGAGCTTGTCCGCCTTGCGCAGCATGCTGTCCTGATCCTCCGGTGCCGGGGCGTAATACGCGCCTATGCTGGTCGTGCAGCGGAATGTCCCCTCGGCACCGGGAGTTTCCAGCTTCTCGATCCCGGTGCGGATGCGCTCGGCCACTGCGAGCAGTGCATCTTCGTCGCATTCCGCCAGCAGCACCAGGAACTCCTCGCCGCCCCAGCGCGCCGCATGATCGTAGCTGCGTACAGATTCCAGTATCACTGCGGCGGAAGCACACAGGGCGATATCACCGGCCTGGTGTCCATGGCGGTCGTTGATCTGCTTGAAGTGATCCAGATCGAGCAGCAGCAGCCCGAGTGCCCCGCCCTGTCGCTTCTGGCGCGCCAGCTCTTGATCGAAGCGTTCCTGCATGCCGCGCCGATTGAACAAGCCGGTCAACTGGTCGATCTCGGTCAGCCGCAACAGCTCCTCGGTACGCTGCCTGACCTTGCTTTCGAGTTCGTTGCGGGTGTCGCGCACCACGCCCACCATGTCGGTGAATTGCCGCGACAATGCGCCGATCTCGCCCTTGCCTATCTCCGGCAGGTCGACCTGGTAATTGCCGTGCTGGACTTCGGCCATCGAGGCGCGCAGGTTCGCGACCGGAGCCAGGATCCAGCGATGCACCAGCCAGCCTACCAGCAGCAGGGACAACACCAGCGCCACGCCGAACAGCAGCGGCACCAGCAACAGGCTCTGAGGGGAAAACAGGGCGCGGGGATCCATCAGCGTCAGGTCGAACCAGCCGATTTCCGGCAAATATGCGACGCCCAGCAGATGGCGCTGGCCCTGAAAGGTTACCCACAGCGTGGACACCGCTTCGCCGGATTGCTCCAGTCTCCGCATCGCCTGCCGCAGACTCTCGATGTCCTCCGGATTCGTCAGCAACACGTCGACCTTACTGCGCTGTTTTACATCTTTCGTGATGCTGGCGTAATCGATCAGTTCGGCTTCGCGGTATAGCTGTATCGCCATGTCGCGATCGACGAACAGGTTATGCACGCCCGGCTGGTGGATATCGACGGTCTCCTTGAGAAAGTCGGTGATGTCGATGCCGGTGCCAATCACGCCCAGTACTTGGCTTCCCTGCTTGATCAGCACATTGATCCAGACCTTGGTGATGCCCAGATGCGCGTCCGGATCGACGTTAACCTGATAGTCCTTGCCGCTTGCCAGCGTGGAATAGAACCACTTGTCGTTCAGGTTGGCCGGCGACAGCTTGTAGCGCAGCTGCTTGCCGGCGAACTGGTTGACCGCATCGTTGAAGTAGTAATGCCCGGAAGCGGCGAACGCCGCGAAATAGCTATGGTCGCGGAAGTTCAGCCGGTAAGTTTCCAGCACCTTGATCGCACGCGCGCGCACTGCAGGATCGTCCTCGTGCAGCGCAATGTCCAGCAGTGCCGGATCGGCAGCCATCTGCCTGGCCAGCGCGATCTCGCGCGTCAGCGGCAGCAACGTCCGGTGCTTGTCGAACATCACCTGGCGCCCGGCGAACAAGCCCGCCCATTTTTCGTTGACCTGCGCCAGCAACTGCAGGGAGAAGAACCATGCAAGTGTCGAGAAACCGAGGAGCAGCCCGAAAATCAGCAGGGAAAATTTATGTCTTAGATTCACGGCAACATTGTCGAGTAATCGAATCGGGGGGCGGCAAAAAACGCGAAAGTCTAACAGAAACTATCCGGCGCTCCCGCAAACCGTCAGACCTCGATATCGATGTGTTCGACCGGGTCTCCCGCGCGCTGGTTGTGGTGTCTGCGCTCCATCCCGGAACGCAGTTCGACCAGCACCGGCAAATGCTGCACGCGACGGCAGTAGGTTCGCCGCTCTCCCTCTCCGTGCCTATAGTCCCCTCGCTCCGCAAGTTCCCGGACTGGCTCGTGATGTTCGTGCGGCGTTGCCACCAGCGGCGGCAGCGTGCGCGACTGCACAGCCTTGGCCGCCTTGACCGTCGCCAAAGCGGTCACCGTCACACGATCTACCCCGGTAATTCCGGGCGGAGGAAAGCTGGGCACATATTTCATGGCTACCTCCTGGATAACACAAAATCCATGACTGCATCACCATCTACCATCCCACACTGACAGCAATTCGCGTCCCTTGTTCAACCGATCGCGCACTTGGTCAGCGGGTAACCGGCCTTCCTCAGCTCGACTGCAGCCTTGCCCAATTCCTCGGCCTCGCCCTTGGCCTCGATGGCGGCCTGTGCATTGCTATCCACCAGCGAACTGAGGCTATCGAGGCTGGCGGAGACGCTCGCTCCCGCCTCGGACTGCTCCTTCGATGCCCCGGCGATATGCTCGATGCGCTGCGAGACGCTGTTGGTGGCATCCATGATCTCTTTCAGCCCCTCGCCGTTCTTGCGGATCAGCGATATGCCGGTCTCCACTTCGGCTACCGCATCGTGCATCGACTTCACTGCCGCATCGGAGATCGCGCTGACTTCCCCGATGGTGCGGGTGATGTCCTTGGTGCTCGACGCGGTGCGTTCCGCCAGCTTGCGCACCTCATCCGCGACCACGGCAAAACCGCGCCCCTGCTCGCCGGCGCGCGCAGCCTCGATCGCCGCATTCAGCGCCAGCAAGTTGGTCTGCTCGGCGATCTCTTTGATCGCATTGGCTATCGAGCCGATGTTATCCACCGCGCCACCCAGGTCGGAAATCGTCCGGCTGGTGCCCAGCACGGTATCCGCCACCTTGCTGGTCGCGGCAATACTGAGTTCCATGTTGCGGCTGTTTGCCTCGACCACCTGCTGCATAGCCCGCGCATCGCCGAGCGAATCCCCGGCCATGTTGGCGACCCCGGCGACCGAGTGGCTGAAGCCTTCCATCGTGCCGACAATCTGCTGGATATGCTGGCGTTCGTTCGCCGCATTATCCGCGACGCCGGAAACTCGGTTACCCATGTCGGAAATGCGCTTCTGCATCTTGCTGACCGGCGTGACCACCTCGTCGACGATGGTGCGCAGATAGGACTGCATGGTCTGCACACCGCACAGCAATACGCCCAACTCGTCGCGTCCGCTGATGTCGATCTCCTCGTTCATATCGCCCTGCATCAGCTTCTCAAAATCGCGCTGCGCTACATCGGCCGGATTCGCGACATACTTCTTGACCAGAAAGGCGAGATAGAAGAACAGGAACACTTGCAACACAATCTGGCCGATCAGCGTGCGCTGCTCAAGCTTTGCAATCGCATCGAACTGCGGCGTCACGTCGATCTCCAGTTCCGACACCCCGAGCACCGCCCCTTCCTCGACCTGGTGGCAACCGGTGCAATCGGTACCGTGAAAATCCTTGCTGGCCAGATAGGGAGTCACGACATGGACATGTGTCCCATCCTCGTTGAATGTCACGATCTTCTGCTTGGTCTCGATCACGCGGCGCTGCACGTCGTTTGATATCTGCTCTTCCGGCAGGCCCGGCCCATACGCATCCACCACCGGCTTGGCGCGCACCACCTGAACCGACCTGACGCCCTCGGATACGGATATCTTGTGCAGCAACAACTTGCGCAGATCGGGATCGCCGATCTGCCCGGCGACCATCAGCATGTTGGAGCTATCGATAATCTCGTTGGAAAGCTTCCCGGCATCCCTGACCGCGGCCATCCTGGCATCTTCCTTCATGTGCTCGAATACGGAGTACTGGCCATATCCGAGCGCCGCCAGCAGGGTGACCTGAATCGCGAACTGCAACTTGCGCGACAGCGTCCAGTTGCCGAATTTGTAGCGCTCGAACTTCGACACGATCTGCTCGCCGCTCTGGTTCAGTTTGCGATACAACGTTTCTGCCTCAGCGACCTGCTCGCGGGTCGGCGGGCGACGCACCGAAGAATAACCGATCACCTCGCCGCCCTCGAACACCGGCGCGACCGTCGCGCGTACCCAGTAATAGTCGCCGTTTTTGCAACGATTCTTGACGGTGCCGCGCCATGGACGGCGTTCCTCCAGCGTGTCCCACAGCCATTTGAAGGCCTGCGGCGGCATGTCGGGATGGCGCACGATGTTGTGGCTCTTGCCGATCAATTCCTCGCGGCTATAGCCGGATATCTCGACGAAAGCATCGTTGGCGTAGGTGACGATGCCCTTGGTGTCAGTGCGCGAAATCAGCACCGTATTCTGCGGAAACGGCACTTCTTTTTGTGAAACATAGGCATTCTTGTTCTGCACGACTTCCCCCTGATCAGCAACTTACAGTTATCGCCGGCTTGCCAGCATGAATTTACAGAGAAGCACAAAGCATGCCGAATGTGTCAGTGATACTAGCAAGTGGTCGCCGCATGCAAAGCATCAAATAGGAGTCGATAACATGGTTATTTATAAATAGATCTCATACCCCTGTTCCGCTTAAAGAATAACGCGGCGTAACCGGAGCGCATTAACAATCACCGACACCGAGCTGAAACTCATCGCCGCCGCCGCGATGATGGGCGAGAGTAGCAGGCCGAAGAACGGATACAGCACACCCGCAGCAATTGGAATGCCGAGCACGTTGTAGATGAAGGCAAAGAACAGGTTCTGGCGGATATTCTTCATGGTCGCGCGGGACAAACGCAACGCACGCACGATGCCGCGCAGGTCGCCTTTGACCAGCGTAATGCCCGCGCTTTCCATCGCCACATCGGTGCCGGTGCCCATCGCGATGCCCACCTGCGCCTGCGCCAATGCAGGAGCGTCGTTGATGCCATCGCCCGCCATTGCCACGATGCGTCCTTCGGCTTGCAGTTGCTTGACGATGGAGGCCTTCTGCTCGGGCAGCACTTCGGCCTCGATGCGGTCAATGCCCAGTTTTTTCGCCACCGCTTCCGCCGTGATGCGGTTGTCGCCGGTGAGCATGATGACCTGCACGCCTTCTTCATGGAGTGCGCGGATCGCCTCCGCAGTGGATTCCTTGACCGGGTCGGCCACGCCGATCAGCCCTGCGGCCTTGCCGTCGATAGCCAGCAGCATCACGGTCTGGCCGTCGCTGCGCAACGCCTCGGCACGGGCGGGCAGGTCGCCTGCATCGATATGTAATTCTTCAAACAGTTTCAGGTTACCCAACGCGACCACACGGCCCTCGACCGATCCCGTCACTCCCTTGCCGGTGATCGAACGGAACCCGTCGACCGCCGTCAGTCTGATGTCCCTCTCCTGGGCGCCATTCACGATGGCCGCCGCCAGTGGATGTTCGCTGGCACGCTCTAGGCTGGCCGCCAGCCACAACACGACGCCTTCATCGAATCCGTCCAGCGGAACGACCGAGATCAGTTTCGGTTTGCCTTCGGTCAATGTCCCGGTCTTGTCCACCACTAGCGTGTTCACCCTCTCCATGGTTTCCAGCGCCTCGGCGTTCTTTATCAACACCCCGAGCGTCGCCCCGCGACCGGTTCCGACCATGATGGACATCGGCGTGGCCAGCCCCAGCGCGCAAGGGCAAGCGATGATCAGCACCGCGACCGCGTTGACGATGGCGTGTGCCAGACGCGGCTCCGGCCCCCAAATACCCCATACCGCCAAGGTGGCAAGCGCGACCAGTATCACCGCAGGCACGAAGTAACCGGCAGCGATATCGGCCAAGCGCTGGATAGGTGCGCGGCTGCGCTGCGCCTCGCTCACCATATGTACAATCTGCGCCAATAACGTATCGGCGCCGACGCGCTCGGCGCGCATCAGCAAGCTACCGGTGCCGTTCACCGTCGCACCAATCAGCCGCTCACCAACGGTCTTTTCCACCGGAATGGATTCGCCGGTGACCATGGATTCGTCCAGTGCGCTCACACCTTCGAGCACCACGCCGTCCACCGGCACCTTCTCGCCGGGACGCACGCGCAGCACGTCGTTCGGTTGCACCTGTTCCAGCGGAATATCTTCCTCGTTGCCGTCAGCGCGCACGATACGGGCGGTCTTCGGCGCGAGGCCCAGCAACAGCTTGATCGCCGCGCCGGTCTGGCTGCGCGCGCGCAGTTCCATCACCTGCCCCAGCAGCACCAGGGCCATGATCACCGCTGCCGCTTCGAAGTACACCGGCACCGTGTCCATCATGCTGCGCATCGCGAGCGGAAAAAGGCCCGGCAGCAGCATCGCGACCACGCTGTATACCCACGCCACGCCGACACCGAGCGCGATCAGGCTGAACATATTGAGGCTGCGATTGACCACAGACTCATAACCGCGCCGGAAGATCGGCCAGCCGGCCCACAACACCACCGGTGTGGCCAGCGCGAATTCCAGCCACTGCAAAGCGGTCATCGAAACAAAATCCGGCATCAGTTGCGGCGCGAGGTCGGACACCATCGCCATGACGAAAACCGGCAAAGCCAGCACCGTGCTTGCCCAGAAGCGTCGCGTCATATCGTTCAATTCAGCATTGTCTTCCGCCACTGCGTTGCGCGGTTCCAGTGCCATGCCGCAGATCGGGCAGTTACCCGGTTCGTTGCGCACCACTTCGGGATGCATGGGGCAGGTGTATTCGGTCGCAGCAGCAACCTGTCGAACTTCTGCGGGATGAAGATAATGCTCCGGATCGAGGGCAAACTTATCACTGCATCCGGCGCTGCAGAAGCGGTACTCGATGCCGTGATACTCGCGGCGATGCGGGGAGTCCGGCGTCACCGTCATCCCGCAGACAGGATCGCGCGCCTCCGTTTTTGCCGTTGCATGATCGGCATGATGTTTGCGAGGTTCGTGCATGTTTCCTCCTGGTTCAGTGAGGCGCTTCGGCGGCATATGCTTATGACACTAATACGCCCTTCATTTCTTGCGCTCAATGCAGGTAATTACCCATTCTTTTGAATTGATCTGTTCCAGTTCGAAACGCACGCTGTCCCCCACCTTCGTTTCTACTGGCAATGGCACTCGCAACGCGAACCACATGGTCATCGACGGCCAGCCCAGCGAGTCTATGTGTTCATGCGCGATCCGCACCTTGCCCGCTTGCGCATTCACCGTTTTCAGCACTCCGATGCCTTCGTGTTTGACTTCGCTGCTTGCAGCTTGCATCGCCGAATTATGGTGCGACATGTCGTGTTCGTGGGTAGCAGCCTGAATCGAGTTGCTGCTTGCGATGAGCGTCATGCCGAGTGCGAATATCAGTGTTTTCATTTCCGTTCCTTTCAGTTATTGCCAGTTAAAGTCATTCGCGAAATTTCGTGTCGTTTGATCAGCGCATAGATCACCGGGATCACCAGCAGCGTCAGCACCGCCGAGGAGATCATGCCGCCGACCATGGGCGCGGCGATGCGGCGCATCACTTCCGAGCCGGTGCCGCTGCTCCACAGGATGGGCAGCAGGCCGGCCATGATCGCCACCACGGTCATCATCTTGGGGCGCACGCGCTCCACCGCCCCCTCCATGATGGCCTCGTGCAGATCGGCGGCAGTCGGTTTGCGGCCTTCGTGGCTGCAACGCGCCTGTATTTCCTGCCATGCCTTCTCCAGATAGATCAGCATCACCACGCCGGTCTCCGCCGCCACACCTGCGAGCGCAATGAAACCGACCGCGACGGCGACGCTCAGGTTGTAGTCCAGCAGCCACAGCAGCCACACGCCGCCGACCAGCGCAAACGGCACGGACAGCATCACCACCAGCGATTCGGTGACGCGTTTGAAGTTGAGGTACAGCAACAGGAAGATCAGCAGCAGCGTGATCGGGATCACGATCTTCATCTTCGCGGCGGCTCGTTCCATGTACTCGAACTGCCCGCTCCAGGTCGCGTAGTAGCCCGGCGGAAACTTCACCTGCTCGGCCACTGCCTTGCGGGCATCGGCCACATAGGAGCCGATGTCGCGGTCGCGGATGTCCACGTAGATGTAGGCGGATAGCAATGCGTTCTCGGTACGGATCGACGGCGCGCCTTTGCTGATGCGCACGCTGGCGAGCTGGCCGAGCGGGATCATCGCCCCGTCCATCGTCGGCACCAGCACCTCGCGCGCGATCTGTTCCGGCGTGCCGCGCAACTCGCGCGGGTAGCGGATATTCACGCCGAAGCGTTCCAACCC
Source organism: Gallionellales bacterium GWA2_60_142 (assembly GCA_001801085.1). Taxonomy (GTDB): domain Bacteria; phylum Pseudomonadota; class Gammaproteobacteria; order Burkholderiales; family Gallionellaceae; genus Gallionella. The sequence continues at coordinate 17,517 of MGWR01000039.1, forward strand.
TTCCACCGTGGTGGTGACGTTCTCGCCGCCCAGCGCGGTGGCGATCACCTCCTGCACCTCGCCCACGGTCAGCCCATAGCGTGCCAGTGCGGCACGATCCGGCTCGATGTCGAGATAGAAACCGCCGGTGATGCGTTCGGCAAAGGCGCTGGTCGTGCCCGGCACCTTGCGCACCACGGCCTCTATCTCCTTGGCGACGCGCTCCATCTCGTCGAGGTTATTGCCGTACACCTTGATGCCGATGGGCGTGCGGATGCCGGTGGAGAGCATGTCGATGCGCGCCTTGATCGGCATGGTCCACGAATTCGCCACGCCGGGGAATTGCAGTGCGCGGTCCATCTCGGCGATCAGTTTGTCGGTGTCCATGCCGGGCCGCCATTCCTCCTGCGGCTTGAGGTTGATCACCGTCTCGAACATCTCCAGCGGAGCGGGGTCGGTCGCGCTCTGCACGCGTCCCGCCTTGCCATAAACAGATGCGACCTCGGGGAAGCTCTTGATGATCTTGTTCTGCGTCTGCAGCAACTCCGCCGCCTTGGTCACCGACATGCCGGGCAGCGACGCGGGCATGTAGAACAGCGTGCCCTCGTTCAGCGTCGGCATGAACTCGCTGCCCAGCTTCATCGCTGGATAGACGCTCAACAGCAGCGCCAGCGCAGCGACGGCGAGCGTGGCCGTCTTCGCTTGCAGCACGCCGGCGATCAACGGACGGTAGATCGTGATCATCCAGCGGTTCAGCGGATTCTCGGCTTCCGGTTTGATGTGGCCGCGAATGAACAGCAGCATCAGCACCGGCACCAGCGTCACCGACAGCGAAGCCGCACCCGCCATCGCGAAGGTCTTGGTGAACGCCAGCGGCGCGAACAGCCTCCCCTCCTGTGCCTCCAGCGTGAACACCGGCAGGAAAGACACGGTGATGATCAGCAGCGAGAAGAACAGCGCGGGGCCGACTTCCTTGCATGCGGCAATCATCGCTTCCGCGCGCGACTCGCCTTCCTTCATGCGCTCCAGATGCTTATGCGCGTTCTCTATCATCACGATCGCCGCATCCACCATCGCGCCGATGGCGATGGCGATCCCGCCCAGGCTCATGATGTTGGAGTTCAGGTTCAGAAAACGCATCGCGATGAAGGCGATCAGCACGCCTATGGGCAACATAACGATGGCGACCAGCGCGCTGCGCGCATGCATCAGGAACACCATGCACACTGCTGCCACGATCAGGCCTTCTTCCAGCAAGGTCGTCTTCAGCGTGGAGATGGCGCGCTGGATCAGTTCGGACCTGTCATACACGGTTTGTATCGAAACACCCTCAGGCAATCCGGGTGTGATTTCGGCGATCTTGTCCTTGATGTTCTGGATCACCTCCAGCGCGTTCTGGCCGTAACGCGCCATGGCGATGCCGGAAACCACTTCGCCTTCGCCGTTCAGCTCCGCGAGACCGCGCCGTTCGTCCGGCCCGAGTTCGACACGCGCGATGTCGCGCAGCAGCACCGGCGTGCCGCGTTCGGCTTTCACCACCAGATTCTCGATGTCGCTCTTGCCGCGCAGATAGCCTTTACCGCGCACCATGTATTCGGTCTCTGCCATCTCGATCACGCGCCCACCGACATCGCGGTTGCTGTCGCGTATCACCTGCGACACTTTGCTGAGCGGAATGCCGTAGGCGCGCAACTTAAGCGGATCGACTGTCACCTGATACTGCTGCACAAAGCCGCCGACCGAAGCGACCTCGGCCACGCCATGTGCCTTGGTGAGCTGGTAACGCAGATACCAGTCCTGCATCGTGCGCAGCTCGGCAAGGTTGTGCTTGTCGCTCAACACGGCGTACTGGTACACCCAGCCCACGCCACTGGCGTCCGGCCCCAGTTGCGGCGATACCCCCTGTGGCATGCGCCCCGCGATGCTATTCAGGTATTCCAGCACACGCGAACGTGCCCAGTAGATGTCGGTGCCGTCTTCGAAGATCACGTACACAAACGACGCGCCAAAGAACGAGAAGCCGCGCACCACCTTCGATTTCGGCACGGACAACATCGCCGTGGTGAGCGGGTACGTCACCTGGTCTTCCACCACCTGCGGCGCCTGTCCCGAATATTCGGTATAGACGATCACCTGCACGTCGGACAGGTCCGGCAGCGCATCCAGCGGCGTTTTAACGACCGCGTAGATGCCCGCCAGCGTGATAAACAGGGTGGCGAGCAACACCAGAAAACGGTTGCGCGCCGACCAGTCGATGAGGTTGGATAGCATGTCAGTGTCCCTCGTGCTGCGCGGATGGCAATGCCCGCAGTTTGGTGATCACCCACTCGCCCTCGCCGCGATTGACGATCTCGAAGCTGATCGCACTGCCGGGTTTGATGCCTTGTGCGAGCGATGAATTGGACAGCTCGAAATCCATCGTCATGCCCGGCCAGCCCAGCGACTTGATCGGTTCATGCGTGATGCTGAGCGTGCCGTCGGCATTGATGGCTTCCAGCGTGCCTTGCGCCTGATGCCCGACCGTTGCCGGCTTGGGTTGCGCAGGCTTCTGTTCGACGGGTGATGCCGTGGCTCCGCCGTGCGCCGCATGAACGCCCAAGCCGGACAACGCCGCCTTGAGGTTGCTTTCCGCATCGATCAGGAAGTTGGCCGAGGTCACTACCCGTTCACCTTCCGCAACACCTTCCAGCACCTCGACGTAATCATCGCCGCGCGTGCCCAGCGTGACGGTGCGCGGCTCGAAGCGTCCTTCGGCCAGTTGCACCAGCACGATCTGCCTCACACCGCTGTCGATTACCGCCGATGTCGGCACGGTCAGCACCGGGCTTGCGCCGCCCACCGGCAGCTCGACCTGCGCGAACATTGCCGGCTTGAGCAAACCCCGCGGATTGGCGAGCTCCGCCCGCACCTGCACCGTGCGCGTCGAGCTGTTCAGCGTCGGATAGACGAAATCTATCTTGCCGTCGAAACGTTGCCCCGGGTAAGCATCGACCATGACCCGCACCGCATCGCCAACCTTGATCTGGCCAATATCCTGTTCGGCGACATCGGCGATGACCCACACCGAGGACAGGTCGGCGATCCGATACAGTTCTTCGCCGGGCATGAAGCGCATGCCCTGCACCGCCCGCTTTTCCAGCACGATGCCGGCGACCGGCGCATGGAAGGTCACGCGGTTGCCGCTCACCCTGCCGTCAGCGATGTCCCAGTTCTTCAGCCGCGCGGCGCTCGATTCGGCGAGCCGCCGCATGCCGTCGCGCGCCTCGTCGTCGGCATCCTTCAGCGCGTCTATGCCTTGCGCGGCGAGTTCGCGTTCGCGCCGTGCAGAGAGCAGTTCCGGGCTGTACACCTCGAACAGCGGCTGGCCCTTGGCGACCGCTTGGCCCATGGTGTTCACATGGAGGCGTTCCACCCAGCCTTCGAATTTCGGCGCGATGACGAAGGTGCGGCGCTCGTCGATCTCGATGCGTCCGACCGCGCGCAGCGTCCTGTCCAGCACGCGCATCACCGCCGCTTCGCTCTTCACGCCCAGCTTCTGCACCTTGTCGGTGCCGATACTGACGATGGAAGAACCCGCAGGCTCTTCCCCCTCGTATACCGGCACATAGTCCATGCCCATCGCATCCTTCTTCGGCACCGGCGAAGTGTCCGGCAGCCCCATCGGGTTGCGGTAGTACAGCAGCTTGCGCGAGGCTTCTCCCTCAATCCTCGATCCGCTATCCTCAATCCTGCCTTTCAAGCCCAGCCAGTAACCGCCCACCGCGACGCCCAGCAACGCCAGCACGGCAATGAGTATCCAGTAATTCTTTTTCATAATTCTTCTCCCAACAAACGTTCGATCTCGGCCAGCCGCAGTTGCGCATCCACCTGCGCCTTGAGCAGTTGCTGTTTCGCCTTCAGGATTTGCCGTTGCGCTTCGATCAGCATGGCGAACTCCACCCTGCCGGTCTCGTAGCCCGCGAGCGCGGACCGGTAGGTCAGTTCGCTTTGCGGCAGCAGGCGCGTCGCCGCCAGCGACTCGGTGCGGCGTGCAGTCTCCAGCCCGTAGAGGCTCTCAGACAGTTCGGACAGCGTCTGGTTGAGCAGCGCTTCCTTGCGCGCGCCGGACGCGGCCAGCATGGCTTCCGCCTCGCGTTCCTGAGAACGGCGCGATTCCTGTTGCAGCGGGATGTTGAACTCGACCATCAGGTCCCAGCTACGCACGCTGTTGCCGCTTTGGGTCGGCGCGACACCCAGTGTGAAGCCGGGATAACGGTTGAGTTGAACGAGGTCGCGGCTTTTTTCGGCTGACTGGATCTGCGCCTCGACGATCTGCAACTGCGGGTTGCGCGCGCGCAGCTTCTGCTCCAGCAAGGGGTAGTCCAGTTGCGCCGCGGCAGGCAACCGACGCAGCTGCGACGGCTCTACCAGCTCCGCATTCGCGGGGCGCGACAGCGAGGCATTCAACCGGCTTTGCTGGTGATGCCGCTCGCTCTCAAGATCGAGCAGTTCGGCACGCAAACCGGTCTGTTCGACCTGCACGCGGATGACGTCCTGTTGCGCGCCGAGTCCGTGGGCGTAGCGCGTCTGCGCGATCTGCTCCAGCGTGGCCCACAGCTCCAGCGTCTGCCGTGCCAGCCGTTCGCTGCCGGAAAGGTAGTAGTACATCGCGTAAGCCGTCTTGATCCGCCCGGCCAATTCGGCCCAGGTCGCGGCGACCTGGCCGTCGGCCTGCAAGGCCTGCGCCTCGGCGACATCGCGCTGCATGCCGCGCTTGCCGAACCAGGGCACGCTCTGCATCAGCAGATAGCGCGTGCCGCCCACTTCGGACGGCCACAGGCTGGGAGGCTGGTTCGTCCCCTGATTGGTGACATCCATCAGTTCAGCACGCAGCACCGGGTCGGGCAATGCACCGGCAGGCTGCACGCGCTGGACTGCGGCATCCGCCTCATGGCGCATCGCCGCCAGTTCGGGATTGTGTACACGCGCATAGGCCAGCAAGCCGGTGACATCGCTGCCCAGCGGGCGCTCGGCGGCGACGGCCGAAATCGGGCCGAGCAGCATGCCAGCGAGCAGGTAAATCGGTAATCGTTTCATGATCCGTTCCTCGCGTTAACCTAAAACTCGCGTAGCGATTCGTTTGCCTCCTCTCCCGCTTGCGGGAGAGGATTGAGGTGAGGGAAACGGGTGTGGCAAGTCTCGCCATGCCCGTTGATTCCATCGAACGGACGCGATGCGGCCGCCGAACAATGCGGAACGAGGTCAGTGACTAGATCGGAGCCAGATCGGCTCGGGGAAACAGCAGACGGACTCGTCCCGCGTCAAGCGCGAACGAGAGGCGGAGGGACCAGCGGAGTGGAAGTGATGGAATGGAACGAAACAGTGTACGGAGTCGTTGCAGCAACGGCTTGCGGCATATCCATCGCCGCGAGTCCCGGCACAGCCAGATAACCGCTGCATGCCAGATGGCAGACGCCACAGTCATTGCAGGAGGTATTCGACTGATCGTGCGGCGCCGAATGATCGGGCATAGCATCGTGATGATGCATGGACATGTCATCAAGCTGCATGGCCGCCTGATGGCAGGAGCCCTGTTGCGCCTGCATCGCCAGCGAAGCCGCGAGCGCGCTGCCGCCGGACAGCGGCAGCCACAGCAGCATCAGTACGGCAACGAATTTTCTGGACAGGTTCGACATGTGTGCAGCTTGGCTATTTCGGCGGTTATTGTCAACAAATCGAGGTAAAAATACAGGCTTATTCGTAGCCCAACGTACGCAGCACACGCGCGTCGTCGGCCCAGCCGCTGCGCACCTTGATGAACACTTCAAGGTACACCTTGCCGTCGAACAGCTTTTCCATGTCGAGGCGCGCCTGGGTGGCGATCTCCTTGAGCTTCTCGCCCTTCTTGCCGATCAGCATCGCCTTGTGCGCCTCCTTGTCCACCAGGATCGCGGCATGGATACGGCGCAGCTTGCCTTCCATCTTGAATTGCTCAATCACCACGCTGGTCGAGTACGGCAACTCTTCACCGGTGAAGCGAAACACCTTCTCGCGCAACATCTCGGCGGCGAGGAAACGTTCGCTGCGGTCGGTAACGTCGTCCTCGCTGTAGATCAGCTCGCCCGGCGGCAAATGGCGGTACAGTGCATCGCGCAACAGTTCCAACTGCGTGCCCTGCTTGGCGCTGACCGGCACGATCTCGGTAAATTTAAAGTCCTGCGCGATGCGCTCGGCGAACGAGAACAGCTTGCCCTTGTCCTCGACCTCGTCGATCTTGTTGATGACCAGCAGCACCGGGCGGTTGTCCGGCAGCAGCTTGAGCACTTCCTGGTCGCGCTCGTCGTAGCGCAACGCTTCCAGCACGTACACCACCACCTGCACATCGCGCAGGCTGCTGGTGACCACGCGGTTCATGCCGCGGTTCAGCGCATTCAGATGCTTGGTCTGGAAGCCGGGCGTATCGACAAACACATATTGCGCGCGTTCGTCGGTGAGGATGCCGTGGATGCGGTGGCGCGTGGTCTGCGCCTTGCGCGAGGTGATGCTGATCTTCTGCCCGATCAGGTGGTTGAGCAGCGTGGACTTGCCGACGTTGGGGCGGCCGACGATGGCGATGAAGCCGCTACGGAATTCTTCGGCAACGCCGGAAGTAGTGGGATCTTGTTGTTCGGTCATGTGATGTCCTGTGGCGCGTTAGCGCACTTTGAGTTGTTGGTAGGCAGCGGCAGCCGCCTGTTGTTCTGCGTTGCGGCGGCTGCTGCCCTCGCCGCGCGTGGTGATCTTCAATCCCGGTATCGCGCATTCGACACAGAAGGATTGCGCATGCGCCTCGCCCTGTATCTCGGCGACGCTGTAGGCCGGCAGCGGAATGCGGCGTGCCTGCAAATGCTCTTGCAACAGCGTTTTAGGATCCTTGCCCAGCGTCTGCACGTCCACCTTGGACAGATAGGGCACAAACAATCCGAGCACGACCTTTTCCGCGGCCTCGAAACCGGCGTCCAGCAACACCGCGCCAAACAGCGCTTCCATCGCATCGGCCAGAATCGAGGGCCGACGGAAGCCGCCGCTCTTGCGCTCGCCCTCGCCCAGTTTCAAGTAAACGCCGAGATCGAGTTGCTGCGCGAGACCGGCCAACGTCTCTTCCTTAATCAGGTTGGAGCGCAGCCTGGACAGGTCGCCCTCGTTCAACTGCGGATAGCCGACATACAAATGCTTTGCAATCACGCAGCCCAGCACGCTGTCACCGAGGAACTCCAGCCGCTCGTTATGCTCGGGCGCGTAACTGCGATGTGTCAGCGCACGTTCCAGCAACTGGGGTTGCGCAAAGACATGCCCCAGCTTCTTGCAGAGTGCGTCTCTACTTGCCACTGGACGGATTGAAATCGAGATACAGACTGATATTGGCCACCAACGGCACCTTGACGGCGTAACTGGCGCTCAACACCAAATCGCCATCAGCCTTCTCGATATCGATGTCGTCGGCGGTAATCGCTTGAACATTTTCGATCGAAGCCCGTTTGCTGTAGGACATCTTGATCGCGCCTGCCGTGGCCCCCTGCATCTCGGGATCGCTAGCGATGGTCACGAACAGGTTCTTGATCGTCGCATTTTCCATATAGGCCGGGATCAACTTCAGCCCGACGATACTGACCATAATCAGAACCACCGCTCCGAACAGAAAACCAGAAAAACTCAATCCCCGTTGTTTTGCCGGCATCGCTTTATTCATTTTCTTTCCTCTCATTTGACAGACAGCCCGACCCGTTTCAGATCGGAAAAATTCATCCAGATGAAGAATGCCTTGCCGACGATCTGTCGGTCCGGCACGAAACCCCAGTAGCGGCTGTCGCGGCTGTTGTCGCGATTATCGCCAAGCATGAAGTAATGCCCCTCGGGAACCTTGCAGCGCACCATGTCGTTGTCGTAGCTACAGTTTTCCTGCCCCGCAAACACCGCCACCGCATTCAGGTGCAACGTCGGCGCCTCGGGATTGACCAGCACCTCATGCTTGTGCTCGCCCAGCGTCTCGATGCGCTTTTCGGTATGCACAAAATTCAGGCCGGTCTCAACGTAATTGTAATCGCCGTCGGCCTGATGATTCTGCTCCTCGCCGTTGATCCACAGGCGCTTGTTGCGATACTCGACGGTGTCGCCCGGCAACCCGACCACCCGCTTGATGTAGTCCAGCGATGGGTTTTCGGGATAGTGGAACACCATCACGTCGCCGCGCTGCGGATCGTTGAGCTGCACGATTTTCTGGTTGACGATAGGCAACCGGATGCCGTAGGTGAACTTGTTCACCAGGATGAAGTCGCCGACCTGCAATGTCGGGATCATCGAGCCGGACGGGATCTTGAACGGTTCGACCAGGAAAGAGCGAATGAAGAACACGATCAGGATCACGGGAAAGAAGCTCTTGGCATATTCGACCCACCAAGGCTCCTCGACGCCCTCGCAGCGCTTGGCCGCGAGCACGAAGCGATCCAGCAGCCACACGCCGCCGGTCACCAGCAACAACAGAAACAGTATCAGCGCAAAATCCATCGTCATTTATCCTCAACTCGCAGAATGGCAAGGAAGGCTTCCTGTGGAATCTCCACGTTGCCCACCTGCTTCATGCGCTTCTTGCCGGCCTTCTGTTTCTCCAGCAGTTTTTTCTTGCGCGAAATGTCGCCGCCGTAACACTTGGCCAGCACGTTCTTGCGCATCGCCTTGACGTTTTCGCGCGCGATGATGTTCGATCCGATAGTCGCCTGGATCGCCACATCGTACATCTGGCGCGGGATCAATTCGCGCATCTTGGCCGCGACCTCGCGTCCGCGATACATGCTGTTGGCGCGGTGCACGATTACCGCCAGCGCATCGACCTTGTCGCCGTTGATCAGCATATCCACCTTGACCACATCGGCCGGGCGATACTCCTTGAACTCGTAGTCCATCGAGGCGTAGCCGCGCGACACCGACTTCAGGCGGTCGAAGAAATCCAGCACGATCTCGCCCATCGGCATTTCGTAGATCAGCTTCACCTGCTTGCCGTGATAGCTCATGTCGATCTGCACGCCGCGCTTCTGCGTGCACAGCGTGATGACCGCGCCGACGTATTCCTGGGGCATGTACAGGTTCACGTTGACGATAGGTTCGCGGATTTCTTCCACCTTGGACAAATCCGGCAGCTTGGACGGGTTGTCCACCATCAGCACCGTGCCGTCGCGCAACTCCACCTCGTAGACCACGGTCGGTGCGGTGGTGATGAGATCCATGTCGAACTCGCGCTCCAGGCGCTCCTGCACGATCTCCATGTGCAGCAAGCCGAGGAAGCCGCAGCGGAAACCGAAACCCAGCGCCTGCGATACTTCCGGCTCGTACATCAGCGCCGCATCGTTAAGCTTCAGCTTCTCCAGCGAGTCGCGCAGCGCCTCGTACTGGTTGGATTCGACCGGGAACAGTCCGGCAAACACCTGCGGCTGCACTTCCTTGAAGCCTGGCAGCGCCGCAGCGGCAGGCTTGGCCTGATGCGTGATGGTGTCGCCGACCTTGGCATCTTTCAGTTCCTTGATGCCGGCGATCACGAATCCTACCTGCCCGGCGGACAGCGATTCGCGATCCTGAGCCTTGGGCGTGAACACGCCGATATGTTCGGTCAGATGCTGCGCGCCGGTCGCCATGAACAGGATCTTTTCCTTGGGCTTGAGCGTGCCGTTGACGATGCGCACCAGCATCACCACACCGACATAGTTATCGAACCACGAGTCGATGATCAGCGCCTGCAAGGGCGCTGTCGTATCGCCCTTGGGTGGCGGCACCTTGACGATCAGCGACTCCAGCACATCTTCCACGCCGAGTCCGGTCTTGGCGGAGCAATGCACCGCATCCTGCGCATCGATGCCGATCACATCCTCGATCTCGGAGATGGCGTTGTCGGGATCGGCGGACGGCAGGTCGATCTTGTTCAGCACCGGCACCACTTCCACGCCGAGATCGAGCGCCGTGTAGCAGTTGGCCACGGTCTGCGCCTCCACACCCTGCGATGCGTCCACCACCAGCAACGCGCCCTCGCAGGCGGACAGCGAGCGCGACACCTCGTAGGAGAAGTCCACATGCCCCGGCGTGTCGATCAGATTGAGGTTGTAGATTTGGCCGTCGCGCGCCTTGTAGCTGAGTGCTGCGGTCTGCGCCTTGATGGTGATGCCGCGCTCGCGCTCAATGTCCATCGAGTCGAGCACCTGCGCTTCCATTTCGCGGTCGGACAAGCCGCCGCAGAGGTGAATGATCCGATCCGCCAGCGTGGACTTGCCGTGATCGATGTGGGCGATGATGGAGAAATTGCGGATATGTTGCATGAATATCTGGTTAAAAAGCCTGACTCGGCCGAATTCGCGAAGGGCGAATTCTAGCCGATTTGGGCGTGGTTCGCAGAACCGTGATTACTTCTCGTCGAGGCGGATCGCCACATAGGAAGCCGCATCGTCGCGCCGCACCAGCAGCGCGACATTGCGCCCCTTCGGAACCTGCTTGAGGATGTCGTTGAACTGCGCCAGCGAACGGACAGGCATATTGCCTATCGCCAGCAGCACGTCGCCACGCTGCAATCCGGCGGCGCGCGCCGCCGAACCTTTGACGTCCTCGACCAGCAAACCGCCGCCGACCTGCAACTCCTGAGCCTGCTCACGGGTCAGTTCGCTGACGGCGATGCCCAGCCGAGAGATCATCTCGGCCACGTCGTCTTCCAGTTTTTTCACCGCCTTCGCCAGCTTGCCCTCCTCGGGCATCTCGGCGATCACCACGGTCACCTGCTTCACCTCGCCCTTGCGCCACAGCTCCGCGACCGCCTTGCTGCCGGGCTTGGTCGCGGCGACGATGCGCGGCAGGTCGGCGGAGCTGATGACCGCCTTGCCGTCGAACTTGAGAATCACGTCGCTGGCCTCGATGCCCGCCTTGTCGGCCGGCCCGTTCTTTTCCACGGAGCTGATCAGCGCACCCTCGGGCTTGCCCAAGCCGAACGACTCGGCCAGCTCGCGCGTCAGCTCCTGTATCGTCACACCGATGCGGCCGCGCGTGACCTTGCCGGTGCTGCGCAGCTGGTCGGACACCTGCATCGCCACGTCGATCGGAATCGCGAACGACAGTCCCATCGAGCCGCCGGAACGGGTATATATCTGCGAGTTGATGCCGACCACTTCGCCGTTCATGTTGAACAGCGGCCCGCCGGAATTGCCGGGATTGATCGCCACATCGGTCTGGATGAAGGGCACGAAATTGTCCTGCGGCAGCGAGCGCCCCTTCGCGCTGACGATGCCGGCGGTCACGCTGCTGTCGAAGCCGAACGGCGAGCCGATCGCGACCACCCATTCGCCGACCTTGAGCCTGTCGGGTTCGCCCAGCCTGACTTTCGGCAGGCCGGTCGCCTCGATCTTCAGCAGCGCGACGTCGGTGCGCTTGTCGGCACCGATGACCCTGGCCTTGAACTCGCGCTTGTCGGTCAGGCGCACGGTGATCTTGTCGGCGCGATCCACCACATGCGCATTGGTCAACAGGTAACCGTCTTCGCTGATCAGAAAGCCGGACCCCAGAGACTGCGACTCCTGCTCGCGCGGCGCTTGTCCTTGCGGCATTGGCGGCGCGAAGCGGCGGAAAAATTCGTAGAACGGATCGCCTTCCGGAATGCCGGGCATCCCCTGCGCATGGCGGATAATCTGGGTAGTGCTGATGTTGACCACGGCCGGCCCCTGCTTCTCGACCAGCTCAGTGAAATCGGGCAATTCACGGGCCTGCAACGGCGCGGACAGGATCAGGGTCAGCGACAACAGAACAAAACCAGAAAATTTTCTCAGCATGCGATCATCCTCCTCATAATGAAAAAACAATACAAATCTTCTTCAATCTTCGCGCCATTGCCGCACGATGCTCGGCATCCGGCGGGATTGCCTCGAATCCAGCCAGCGGGACAAGAGAAACCCGCCTATCAATCCGGCTGCGGCACCCGACGCCGCATAACCGTCTCGCTGGGCATCCTGTATCGCCATCGCGTTGCCTAGCGCCGCGCCGGCCACCAGCAACGCCAGCGGCAACAGATAGACCAAACCGATGCCGCGCAGCAAAGCGCCATCCGCGATCGACACCACGACCTGGTCGCCGACCGCCGCACCGACAGGATTGTCCACCTGGAATTGACGCGATCCGCTGCAGAATGCCTTGGACAGCTTCGCCGTGCCGCATCCCTTGCCGCCGCATTGCCCGCAACCGCCGGCATGAGCGGCCGCCTCGACAAAGGTAGCCTGGCCGTCGATCCGCATCACGATGGCACGCGTTTCCAGCGTCATTGTGCGCCGTTGTAACGCAAGGAATCGGCGACCTGCATCACCGTGCGCGCAGGCACCTCGCCGACCACGGTGATCAGATGATCGTTCGCAAGCTTGTGGTAGAGATTCATCGCTCCGCGACTGGACAAGCCGTTGGCATCGTCCTCGTCACCGTCGTCCGGTTCGATGAAGACGGAGATCGCGCTCAGCCCATCCGAGAAAACCAATTGCGTCACCGGCGCATGCCTGCCGCGCATCGGCCGCTGGATTTCCATGGTCTTCCTGAAACCGGCCGGCAATGCATCCACCACCCAGCCGCTGTTCACCGGCACACCGACTGCCACAGGCGCAACCTGACGGACGCCTTGCGCCGCCATCGAAGGAGCCGATTTGATCCAGGAACGGTCGACACCGCTACCGATCTGCAACTGAGTGAAGGTATATTGCTCGACCGTTTTATTCTTATCGTCCAGCACAGAGGCCTTCAGCAGCAAGCCGGATACGTTGTGCGCCCACAGTTTGTGGGCGTAGCGCAGATTGTCCTTGGGCTGAAACAGGATGACCTGAGTGTCGTAGCCCGCAACCCGCTCCATGCCGACTTGGCCGGCCAGGTAGTTCGCGCTCAGCGCCGACAACTGCTCCGGCAGCAACGACGGGAACTTGCCGCTCCCCTGACTGCTGGTGCGCACCATCTTGTGATTATGGAATTCCCATACATGGCCGTTGTGGCGGATGATCTCGCGCTTGGGACCGTCCAGGCATTCCAGTTTTTCGTATTCGCCGTCCGATTCGACCACATGAATGATGCGCGAGGTCTCGACCCGGTTACCGTACTGATAGATGAACACACCGCTGTAATCGGTCTGATGGCCTGCGAAGGCCATGGTCTTGAGCCAGTCCAGGCTGACTTGACGCCCCTCCGCGCAAGCGTTGCCGACAACCAGCAGCAAACCGGCAAACGCGATGCCCACCCTCATCGTCACTTGGCCTCCGGGCTGTACGAAACGGTGCGAATATAAGAAGCACCGCCACTCATGTCCGCACTGGGAGAGAACTCCTGATGGGCCATCAGGTAATCGTTGGCCTTGAGTTGAATCTGCGCACTGGCCGGACGCAATGCACCCTGCTGCATTGCCAATTGCGGCGCGGCTTCCGGACTGATTTGCAGCGACATCCAGGCCACCACACCGACCGCCACCAGCGATGCCGCGGCGGACAAGGCAAATGCGCGTGCCTTCTGTTTCGTCGCACGAACACGCGGCGCAAGCACGACAGGTTCATCCTCCATGCATTCCCGCACCTTCGCGCTCAGGTCGTTATGGATATGTTCCGGCTGACGCAGAACATCGCCGATCAGGTGATAGATTTCCCAGTCCTTGTGGGTGTCGGAGCCGCGCCTGACTTCGCCGAACAGGCTATCCGCCTCGTCCTCGAACAGTTCGCCGTCCATCAATGCCGAAATTTGCTGTTTCATGTCTACCACCTGTTACCTTTGCTGGTTTCTAACAACGGACGCAGGCTCTCAGCCACTGCCTCCCGCGCCCGGAAAATCCTCGATCTCACCGTGCCTATCGGGCAATTCATCACACTGGCGATCTCTTCGTAACTCAACCCTTCGATCTCGCGCAGCGTCAACGCACTGCGCAAATCCTCAGGCAACTGCAGCAGCGACGCCTGCACCACATTGACCACCTGTTTGCTCATCAGTTCGTTTTCCGGCGTACTGACCTCGTGCAGCAGGCTCGCCTCCTCGAACGACTCTGCTTCGTCCGTATCGAACAGCGTCGTGGTCGGCGCACGCCGCTTACTTGCCAGCAAGTAATTCTTCGCCGTATTGATGCCGATTCGGTACAGCCAAGTATAAAACGCGCTCTCGCCGCGGAAGCCAGGCAAGGCGCGATACGCCTTGATGAACGCATCCTGCGTTACATCCTCCGCTTCGGCCGGGTCGCGCACGAACCGCGAGATCAGCCGCCCCAACCTGCGCTGGTATTTGGATACCAGCAGATCGAAGGCATGCTTGTCGCCGCGCTGAACCCGCTCCACCAACAGTTGATCGACTTCCCGATCTGCCATCCCAAATTATTCCGATTGTCGTTTTGACTGCCGCTTGCATCGCGGGCCGCCAGTATAACCGCTCCGCTTCGCCTGCGTCAGCCGGATGGGCGGCGCGGTGAATGCGACCCGGCGATACCGAATAAGTTCCGTTCCGTGCAAACAGATTCTTTCAGGGGCCGGCTCTTTTGCTATAGTTCCGGCTTGGAACACTCATCGGACATGCAAGTGCTGAAATTCGACACGCTGATCATCGGCAGCGGCCTCGCTGGCCTGACGCTGGCCCTCAAACTGGCCGACACCCAGCGCGTGGGACTGATCACCAAAAAATCCCTGCTGGATGGCGCGAGCAGTTGGGCACAGGGCGGCATCGCCGCAGTGCTGTCGGAAAGCGACTCGCTGGACTCGCATGTTCAGGACACCTTCACGGCCGGCGCAGGCCTGTGCGATGCAATCGCCACCCGCCATGTCGTCGAACACGGCAAGACCGCCATCGACTGGCTGATTTCCCAAGGCGTGGCTTTCACCCGCGACGATGCCAGCGACATGGGCTACCACCTCACCCGCGAAGGCGGGCACAGTCATCGCCGCATCATCCATGCAGCCGATGCAACCGGCTTGGCGGTGCAAGAGACCCTGTCGGCCCGCGTGCTGCGTCACCCGAACATCACGGTGCTGGAAAATCACATCTCGGTCGATCTGATTACCGGCAAGAAGCTGGGGCTGGCGGACAATCGCTGTTATGGGGCGTACGCCCTGAACTGCCTCAGCGACGAAGTCATCACCATCGCCGCGCAGGACACCATCCTGGCGACCGGCGGCAGCGGCAAGGTCTACCTCTACACCACCAACCCGGACACGGCGACCGGCGACGGCATCGCGATGGCCTGGCGCGCCGGCTGCCGCATCGCCAACATGGAGTTCATCCAGTTCCACCCGACCTGTCTGTACCACCCGCATGCAAAGTCTTTCCTGATCAGCGAGGCGGTGCGCGGCGAAGGCGGCATACTGAAGCTGCCGGACGGCACGCGCTTCATGCCCGCCCACGACGCGCGCGCGGAACTCGCGCCGCGCGACGTGGTAGCGCGTGCGATCGACTTCGAAATGAAGAAACACGGGCTGGATTGCGTCTATCTGGATATCTCGCACCAATCGGTCGAGTTCTTGCAAGAACACTTCCCGACCATCTATGCGCGCTGCCTCAAGCTGGGCATCAACATCAGCAAGGAGCCGATTCCCGTGGTGCCCGCGGCGCATTACACCTGCGGCGGCGTCATGGCCGACTTGTCCGCGCGCACCGATATCGAGAACCTGTATGCGGTCGGTGAAACCGCTTACACCGGCTTGCACGGCGCAAACCGGCTGGCCAGCAACTCGCTGCTGGAATGTCTGGTGTTCGCCGATGCCGCAGCGCAGGACATCCTCGCCAAAACACCCCGTCCTCTGCCACCGCTGCCCGCATGGGACGAAAGCCGAGTCACCGATGCGGACGAGCAGATCGTCATCTCGCACAACTGGGCCGAGCTGCGCCACTTCATGTGGGATTACGTCGGCATCGTGCGCACCAACAAGCGGCTGCAGCGGGCGCAGCACCGCATCCAGTTGCTGCAGGACGAGATCAACGAGTACTACACCAACTTCCACATCAGCCCGGACCTGCTGGAACTTCGCAATCTGGTAATGAACGCGGAGTTAATCGTGCAGAGCGCGCTGCTGCGCCACGAAAGCCGCGGCCTGCATTTCAGCAAGGACTATCCGGAAATGCTGCCGACCGCGCAGCCCACCATCCTCACGCCGGCGAAACGCTAGTCGTATCTGAGGCGGATGCACAGTTTGCGAAAAGCTTCTTCCCCCAACGCATCCGGAAATATCGTGCGCGAGACAGGCCGGCGCTTGCCGTCAGGCTTGATGCGCAATACCACGAACCAGGGAGTGACGACGCTGCTGCCTGCAACCTGCCCGCTCAGCACGGAGCCGTCGCGAGCGACGACCGTCGCCACGCGATCCTCTACGGAGAGGCTGAGCCACGATGCCGGCAACAGCAACCACGCATCGCGAGCCAGGTGATAAGACAGACTGGCAGCCACCGGCAAGGACATCGCAACAGCGAAAAGCATCGGTACGGCGACGGCATACACCGCCCAAGCGGCGATCAGATGCGACAATAGCAACAGGACGGCAAGATACAACGAAGAACGAATCGCCATTCCGAACGCGGCGGATCAGAACACAAAGATGGCGACTATGCCCAGCAGCACCAGCGCCACGATAACGAACAACAAAAAGTTGCCAACACGGGAGGCGGCAACTGGCCGGGACGGTTGAACGGCAGGACGAGCGGACGGTGAAGGCGCGACAGGGGGCGGAGGCGCGGCCTTGGGTACCTTGACGGTCTGCGCACTGCGATTGATCTCTTCCATGCTGGGACGCGTCAGTTTCAGGGTCTTGGATAATTGATCCACTTCTTCCGATGTGGCGGTCATCGCAGCCAGGCGCATCGTCGCGACACCGGAATCGAAAGCCTGCGACAGTTTCGCCGAAGAAACCGCACCCGCAGCCTCTTCGGCATCGGCGTTCCGGCTACCTGTCACCGAGATCGCATCAGGCAGCTTCTTCTCTCCTCCGGCCGGGGGCTTGGACACGTCGAGCGGCTGGCCCGAACGCGGCAAAGTGTCGCGGCACGCACGCAGGTCGGAAGCAAAATCCTTGGCATTTTGATAGCGATCATCGACCGATTTGGCCAGCGACTTGGCGACGATGAAATTGAGCATCTCGGGCAAACCCGGGTTGATCGCATTGGGCGAAGGCGGTGCCGCATTCAGCGTCTGGTACATGATGGCGTTGACGTTCTCGCCGTTGAAAGGCGCCTGCCCGGTCAGCATCTCGTAGAGCATCACGCCCAGCGAGAAGATGTCCGAACGCTGGTCGATGTTCCGGCCCATCACCTGCTCGGGCGACATGTACTTGGGCGAGCCGAGCACCATGCCGGTCTGGGTGCGCACCGCAGACGACGCCATGCGCGCGATGCCGAAGTCGGTGATCTTAACGTGACCGTCGCGCACCACCATGATATTGGACGGCTTGACGTCGCGGTGCACGATCTCGTGCTCGTGCGCGTAAGCCAGCCCCTGCGCCACCTGTGCCACGATGTCCAGCACCTGGTCGACCGGCAGCAATCCGCCGTCATTCATGATGTCGCGCAGTTCGCGCCCCTGCAGGAACTCCATCGCGATATAGGCGACATCGCCGCTCTTGCCCACATCGTAAATCGTCACGATGTTCGGATGATTGAGCCGGCCGGCCGCCTTGGCTTCCTGATAGAAGCGGCCTTCGTACTCCTCCTTCTCGTCCATCGCCAGGCCGAGGTTGATGGTCTTGATCGCGACCACGCGGTCGATCAGCGGATCCCTGGCCTTGTAGACCACACCCATCGCGCCCTGCCCGAGTTCGCCGAGCACCTCGTAGCGCCCCAGCTGGCTAATCATGGATTCCATCCATAAAAGTCTTCATCGTCGCGTCCCTACTGGCCGCAAAAGCCCGGCCTGATGCGCACCGTCTTGCCCGACACGATATCGACACTCTGGGTAGAAATGCCACCAGCGGAATGACTGACGATCACGCTATGCTTCCCGGGCGCGACCGCCACAGTCAACGGAACCCCGGCACTTGTCTTGCCCTTTTGCGAGCCATCCACGAACACTTGGGCGCCTTCCTTGCAACTGACCGAAACGAACCCGTTCTCTCCTCTGTCGGCAGGCGCGAACAAACTCCCGTTCTTTGCGCCATCCGTCGCTTTGGCTTGGGCTGCGGCCTTCTTGTCCGCCAGCTTCTTTTCAGCCTGTTTTTGCTCGGCGGCCTTCTTCTCGGCAGGCTTCTGCACACTATCCTTCTTTTTGTCCGGGACTGGCGCCGCTTCCGCGGTCTTGCCGCCGGACTGTGACTTCGCCGCAACCTCAGCCACGACGGCAGATATAGGCTGGACCGCATCGGCGACATTCTGCGCATCGCCCGCTTCATCCGTACCGGAAAATTTCACCACCAGCCCGGCAGATAGCAATAACGCGACGCCGACTCCAGCATAGATGGCGCGCTTCCGGGGTTCGATTTCGACGATACGGGCGACCAGCGTTGACACGACACCGTCCAGTTGCGTTGCTGCGGTATTCCACGCCTGACCGACCCGCGCCCATGCCAAAGAAATTGCAGCAGACTGCCCGCCACTCCCCGCAACCGCCGCAGATGTCTTCGACGTCACCTCGCCCGGATAGCCGATCGCATACACCTCGTGCTCGCGCACATGCTTGTCGGTGCGGGAACCCTGATAGTGGAACATCTCGGCGTACTGATGCGAAAGACGCGAAACGGCATCGAAATAGGAACGCGACACCAGCACCTGACCGGAATCGGCAAACCCCATCACGCGCTGCGCGACATTGATACCGTCGCCGACGATATTCGGCTGACCGTTGATATCCCTGACCAGGCGCACCGGCCCGAGATTGACCCCCATGCGCACCAGCAAAGGATTATCGGACTTCGGATCTTCCTTCAACAGACTCTCGCGCAGGCTCAATGCCGCCTTGAGCGCATCTTCCACATCGCCGAGGAAATTGATGGCCGCACCGTCCCCGGTATCGAGGATGATACGGTCGGCGACCGGCACGTCGCGTATCGCCTCGGAAAGATAACTATTGAACCGCTCTTTCAGCGAAATCTGCCCAGCCACCGACTTCTTGGAATATTCGACGATATCCAGGAAGAAAACACTGCACATGATGGTTTTGTTGCCTCGGTCTTCCATTCAGGCTTCCATTACTATGCTATCGGTTATTTTTGGGCGTTAATCAACGGCGCAGATTCTAGAGATAGTCAGCGTTTTGCACCAGCTTTAGTTTGCCCTGCCCTGCCCCGCGCCGGCGTACGCGGACGTCCCGTTGCAGCGCGCGGACGACGTACATCCTTCGCGGGCGGCTTGCGGGCAGACTGTGGTGCTGCCGCATCGGCACTTTCGGTAGCCATCCCGACCCAGTCGAGCACCTGCGCCACTTCCCCCTCGCCCAACTCGGCGGTCATGCCACGCTTCAGGCGCGGCGGCAGGTTGACCAAGCCGAAGCGCACCCGGATCAGGCGGCTGACCGGCAAGCCCAGCGCATCGAAGCTGCGCCGCACCACGCGATTGCGACCTTCCTTGAGCATCACGCGATACCAGTGATTGAAGCCCTCGCCGCCCTCGTCCTCGATCTTCTCGAACTTGACATTGCCGTCGTCGAGATCGATTCCCTGCTTCAGCAATTGAGCTATTTGTTCGTCGGTCATGGTTCCCTGCACGCGCACCGCATATTCGCGCTCCACTTCGAAGCGCGGGTGCATCAGACGGTTGGCCAAATCGCCGGAAGTGGTGAAGATCAGCAGTCCGCTGGTATTGAAATCCAGCCGCCCGATGGCGACCCATTTCTGCCCGCGCAGCTTGGGCAGCTTGTCGAACACGCTGGCGCGACCTTCCGGATCGTCGCGGCTGACGATCTCGCCTTCCGGCTTGTGGTACAGCAATATCCGCACGGCATGTTCGCGTTCGCCGACGCGTATGGTGCGGCGCTCCGTCTTCACCAGATCGCCCGCCACCACGCGCATACCCAGCGTGGCCGGCTCGCCGTTCACGCTGACGCGTCCGGCGGCAATCCATTCTTCCATTTCGCGGCGAGAACCGAACCCGGCTTGGGCCAGCACTTTTTGCAGCCGCTCTCCGACCTCGACCTCAGGTGCCTCGTCGAACTCGATGGGCTGCTCATCCGGATTGCGTCTATTTTTCTTGTTCATGCCGTCACCTCGCGTCGCTCCAACACGGCCTGCGCCAGTGTGCCACTATCCACCTGCTCCAATTCGCCGCCCACCGGCAACCCGCGCGCAATGCGCGATACCTTCAATCCCTGCGCCCGCAGCAGGCTGGTCAGGTAATGCGCAGTCGCATCACCCTCAACGGTGAAGTTGGTCGCCAGAATCACTTCACGCACCTGTTCGCGTGCGCGCTTGAGCAGCCGGTCGAAATGCAATTCCTTCGCGCCTATGCCATCCAGCGGCGACAAGCGCCCCATCAGCACGAAATACATGCCGCGATAGCACTGTGTCTGCTCCATCATCAACAGATCCGCAGGCATCTCGACCACGCACAGCACTTCCGTGTCGCGCTTGGACGACGCGCACAGTTCGCACACTTCGAGTTCCGAGAAATTATTGCACTTGCTGCAATGATGAATATTGCTGGCGGCCCGCTCCAGCGACTGCGCCAGGCGCAAAGCCCCGGCGCGGTCCCGCTGCAACAAGTGGTAGGCCATGCGCTGCGCGGACTTCGGCCCGACACCGGGCAGGCAGCGCAACGCGGCGATCAATTCTTCGAGATGCGAAGGCATCATCGGAGAACCTCAATCGACCTGTTTGCGGAAACGGCCATCAAAACGGAAGTTTCATGCCGGGCGGCAAGCCCATCCCGGCGGTGAACGCACCCATGCGTTGCGACGTGGTGGCTTCGGCCTTCTTCATCGCATCGTTCAGCGCCAGCACGATCAGGTCTTCCAACATTTCCTTGTCGTCAGCCAGCAGGCTGTCGTCCAGCGACACGCGGCGCACTTCGTGCCCGCAGGTCATCACCACCTTGACCATGCCGGAACCGGCTTGGCCCTCGACCTCGACGGTCGCCAACTCGGCCTGCGCCTTTTGCATGTTTTGCTGCATCTGCTGTGCCTGTTTCATCAGGCCACCCAAACCACCCTTCATCATTTCGTTGCTTCCTTTCTTACTGTATCGGTTTAATCGTATCGGCGACCACGACGGCATCAAGCTCGGCCTGCGCCTCGCGCACGAAAGGATCGAGCCCGATCGAGTCGTCCGCCTGTTGCTGCATGAATTCCTTATTCTGCTGCTCGACCACGGCAGGCGTCGCCGTTTCGATCTTGTCCAACACGATGTTCAACTTGACCGGCTTGGCGAAATACTCGCCCAGAGCCGCCTGCAAACGATCGATCGCCATCTTGGTCTGCAAATGTTTCTGATCCGGCGACAGGCACAACGTAACCTGCCCCTCGTCCAGCGATTCCAGCACCGAATGCTTGGCCAATTGCTGCGCCATGCCTTGCACGTTCAACTGCGCCAGCAACACGCCCCAATCGGGACGGCTATCAGCAGCCATCGCCACGGGCTCGCGCCGCACGGGAAGCACAACCTCGGCAGCAGAAGACTCAGCCTCCGGCGTTGCTTGGGAGACAAATGGCTGGGGGGCAGCCGTCTGCGACGCAACAGTCCGCTGCACTTGCGCGACTGGCTGCTGTGCGACCGGTGGCCGCGCAACGGGCGACTGCGGTGCAGCGGCAACGACCGCCGCCCCCTTCGCAGGTGCAAACGACAGCATGCGCAGCAACGTCATCGAGAAGCCGGCATATTCGTCGGGCGCGAGATCGATCTCGTCGCGACCGTGAATCGCAATCTGGTAATACAACTGCACCTGCTCCGGCGTCAGTGCCTGCGCCAGTTCCAGCAAACGCGCGCGCTCCGGTTCGTCGTCGGCAATCGCCTGCGGCACGGTCTGCGCCAGCGCGATGCGATGCAACAGCGTCGCCAACTCCTGCAACGCGGCGTCGAACGCCACGCTGCGCGACGCCATGCTGTCGGCGATCTCGACCAGCGCCAGACCGTTACGGTCGCGCAACGCCGCCAGCACATCGAACAGATAACCGTGATCGATAGACCCTAGCATGGTGCGCACCACGGCTTCTTCGACCTTGCCGGAGGAAAAGGCAATCGCCTGATCCATCAGGCTCAGTGCGTCGCGCATGCTGCCGGCGGCAGCGCGCGCAACAAGCGCCAGCGCGCCGATCTCGAACGCGATCTGCTCTTGCTCCAGCACGTACTGAAGATGACTGGCGATCAATGCCGGGGGCAACTGTTTCAGATTGAACTGCAAGCAGCGCGACAGCACCGTGACCGGAATTTTTTGCGGATCGGTGGTGGCGAGGATGAACTTCACATGGCCCGGCGGCTCTTCCAGCGTCTTCAACATCGCGTTGAACGCCGACTTGGACAGCATGTGCACTTCGTCGATGATGTAGACCTTGAAACGGCCGGAGGTCGGCGCATACAACGCGCTCTCCAGCAATTCGCGCATGCTATCGACTTGGGTGTTCGACGCCGCGTCCAGTTCGATCAGATCGACGAAACGTCCGCTATCGATCTCGCGGCAGGCGCTGCACTCGCCGCAGGGTGTCGCGGTGATGCCGGTCTGGCAGTTCAATGACTTGGCGAAGATGCGCGCGATGGTGGTCTTGCCCACCCCGCGCGTGCCGGTGAACAGATAGGCGTGATGCAGCCGATTCTGGGAAAGCGCATTACTTAGCGCCTGGACGACGTGCTCCTGCCCCGCCAGTTGCGCGAAGCTCTTGGGACGCCATTTGCGCGCGAGGACCGTAGTAGCCGACAAGTTACACCGCTTCAGAAATGGTAGGCAAAGCGGACTTGATTGAAATTGATGCCCTGATTGGGTTGCTTGATGCCGCCGTTGGAAAGATGCTGAAAACGGTATGCGAGATCGAACTGCTTGTGCTCGCCGAAACGCACGCCGACACCGAGATGGTCGCCGAACTGGAACGAGCTGCCGAACTGGCGATTGGCATAGATAAACGTCGGCGCAATCATGTGAAACCCGATTGCAGCCTCCGCGTAGGGGGCGAAGCTCCCCATGTTCTTTTGTTGCAGGCGGAACACCGGCGTGATGCCGATATCGGTGATGGTCTGATTGTTGCCGACGACGCTATTGCCGCGCCAAGTACCGACGGAAGCTTCCCAAGAACCGGTCACCAGCCAATCGCCATCGGTGAACCACTGCTTGTCCCAGTCCCAGCCGGCGCCGATGCGCGCCATGTCGGCCGAATCGCCATTGCCGTATTCCACGAACACAGAATCCAGCGCATGTACGTTGCAACTGAACAGCACTCCCACCAACAGCAAAGCCAGCTTCTTCATCGCACTCTCCTGTCACAACCAATAAGGAGGCGAGCCTTACCCCCGGCACTTGCAGTAATTAGCTGTGGCTGCTTCCTTCCGGACCTGACCAGATTCACTACCCTGCAATGCGGGGAGACCCGCCAATTCGTACGACAACTCGCCAAACCTACTGCGCGCCCCGATTGCGGCGTTGCGCGGTGCTCGAAATCCTCATGTACAAAAAGTACATTCCGGTTTCTGCGCTGACCAGCGACTTGCTGGCGTTTTCTGCCAGCTTAATCGATTGGCCATGCTTTAGCGCCGTGCGCCTTGCACTCGGGTCGCTCGCTACGGTTTAGCGAGCTGTCTATTGTTACTTGTTACATCGCTCGAACCGGGATCATCCCGATACGCTTGCGCCATTCCGCCGGGCCGGTGTCGTGCACGGAGTTCCCCCGTACATCGACAGCCACCGTCACCGGCATGTTTTCAACCTCAAATTCGTAAATCGCCTCCATTCCCAGCTCCGGGAACGCGACGACTCTCGCGCTGCGTATTGCCTTCGAAACCAGGTAGGCTGCGCCTCCCACAGCCATCAGATAGACCGCACCGTGCTTCCTGATCGACTCGATCGCGTCCTTGCCGCGCTCTGCCTTGCCCACCATGCCGATCAGGCCGGTCTGCGCCAGCATCGTCTCGGTGAACCCGTCCATACGCGTCGCGGTAGTCGGCCCGGCGGGCCCGACGACTTCGTCGCGCACCGGATCAACCGGGCCGACATAATAAATGAAGCGGTCGGTAAAATCCACGCCGGCAGGCAGTTTTTCGCCGCGCCCCAGCATTTCGACGATGCGCTTGTGCGCAGCATCGCGTCCTGTCAACAGCTTGCCGGACAATAACACGGTCTCGCCCGGCTGCCAGTGCGATATTTCCTCGCGCGTGACCGTATCCAGATTCACCCGCCGCGCATTTTCGGCCGGCTGCCAGTCGATATCCGGGTAATCCTCAAGCTTCGGCGGCTCGAACAATGCCACGCCGTAACCGTCCAGTTCAAAATGCACATGCCGCGTCGCGGCGCAGTTGGGGATGATCGCCACCGGTTTGGAGGCCGCATGCGTCGGATAGTCGAGTATCTTCACGTCCATCACCGTGGTCAGTCCGCCCAACCCCTGCGCGCCTATGCCCAGCGCATTGACCTTGTCGCACAGCTCGATGCGCAATTCCTCGATGCGATTCTGCGGCCCGCGCGCCTTCAACTCACTCATGTCCATCGGCAGCATCAACGCCTGCTTGGCCAGCAGCACCGCCTTCTCCGCCGTGCCGCCAATGCCGATACCCAGCATTCCCGGCGGACACCAGCCTGCGCCCATCTCCGGCACCTGCTGCAACACCCATTCGACGATGTCGTCGCCGGGGTTGAGCATCCCCAGCACCGCCTTATTCTCCGAGCCGCCGCCCTTGGCCGCAATCTCCACCTCGACCTTGTCGCCCTGCACCAACTCGACATGCACCACCGCCGGCGTGTTGTCGCCGGTGTTCTTGCGCTTCCCCGCCGGATCTGCGACCACGGAGGCGCGCAACGTGTTGTCCGGATCGAGGTACGCCTGGCGCACACCGGCATTAACCATGCCGACGATGTCCATGTCCGCCTCCCAGCGCACCGCCATGCCGACCCGGACGAACACGACGACGATGCCGGTGTCCTGGCAGATCGGCCGATGACCCTGCGCGCACATCCGCGAATTCGCCAGGATCTGCGCCATCGCATCCTTCGCCGCAGGCGATTGCTCGATACGATAAGCGTCGGCCAGGGCGCGAACGAAATCCGCCGGGTGGTAATAGGAAATGAACTGCAGCGCGTCCGCGATGCTGTCGATAAAGTCTTGCTGCCGGATGATGGTCATGGAATTAGCGGATGAAATATGCGGGACGATTATCTGTAGCCGCACCGGGAGCGTCAATCCGAATCGGCGACCGCTATTGACCGCCAGCCCGCGAATGCGTAGGGTACGGGCCGTTTTGAACATCCGGAATAATAGTCTTGGCGAACATCAGCAAATTTACCGACAAGTGGGTGCTTGTCATAGACGACATGGAAGGAATGCGCTCGCAACTGCGCATGTCGCTGACCAACTCGGGATTTGCAAAACTCCATATCGTGGGGAACATCAGGGAAGCGCTGGAACGCATGGCGAACAGCCGCTACGACGTCATCCTCTGCGACTATTCGCTCGGCGAGGGCACCGACGGACAGCAGTTTCTGGAACACCTGCGCACCAACGACCTGATCAGCCGCAACACCATCTTCGTGATGATCACCGCAGAGCAGGCCTACGAAAAAGTGGTGGCCGCCTCCGAATGCGCTCCCGACGATTACCTGCTGAAGCCTTTCACCGCAGGGCAATTCAACGCGCGGCTCGAAAAACTGCTGGAACGCCAACAATTCTTCGCGACCATCGACAAGACTACCGACGCGAAGGACTGGACGCGCGTCATCGCCGAATGCGACAAGTCCCTGCCGGCCAGGAACAAATACTTCATCGAGTTGTGCAAGATCAAGGCCGCGGCGCTGATGCACAGCAACCGTCCGCAGGACGCCGCCGACCTGTATCGCGAAGTGCTGGCGCTGCGCCCTATCGGCTGGGCCAGACTGGGTTTGGCACGAGCGCTGGGACAACTGGGCAAAAAAGACGAAGCGCAGCAACTCGCGCGTGAGATCGTCGCCGACTCCCCCCAGTTCATGGCCGCCTACGACTTTCTCGGCGGCCAACTGGCCTCGTCCGGAGACAAAGAAGCGGCGCTGAACGTGCTGCAAAAGGCGCGCGAGATATCCCCCGGCACGATGAACCGGATACGGGAACTGAGCACACTGGCGGTCAGCACGGGACAACCCGAACTGGCCGAATCGGTGATGCGCCAGGCCCTGCAAAAGCACAAGTATTCGCCGGTGCGTCAGGTGAACGATTACGCGATCCTCTCCAAGGCGCTGGCGACCCAGGGCAAAGCCGACGAAGCGCTGAGCGTCGTCGCGGATGCGCGCAAGGATTTCCGCGACGAAGACAGCCAGATCGTTCTGGCGGCGACCGAAAGCGTCGCCCAGCGCGCCGCCGGAAACGACGAACTGGCCGAGGCCGCGCTGGCCCGCGCCATGGCCGGAGACATCAACATACTCCCGGTGGGGGCGGTCACCGCGATTGCCGATGCCTGCTTCGCGCTGGGCAAGGAAGACGATGCCAACAAACTGCTGCGCCACGCCATCCAGAACAACCCGGAAGACGAGACGATCAGGAGCAAGGTCCACGACGTGCTGACCGCGGCCGGCAAGGAAGTCACCGAAGCCGATGCGATGATCGAGGAAAGCACGCAGGAGATCATCCGCACCAACAACGACGGCGTGCGCAAGGCGGAGTCCGGACAACTTCAGGAAGCCATCGACTTGCTGTGCGAAGCCGCCGACCGCCTGCCGAACAACCTGCAGATCGTCGGCAATGCCGCACTGGTGATCGCACTGCATCTGGCAAAGAACGGCGACGACCCGAAGATGCTGGCCCAGTGCTTGCGCTACCGCGACGCCATCATCAGAAAATCGCCAGATTACCCCAGACTGGCCCAGATCGACAGCCAGCTCAGACAACTGAAGAAATAAACGGAACACCGATGAACGACCTGTACGCCGCCGTCATCCATGACGTGAAAAACCAGCTTGCCGAACTCGCGTTGCGCCTGGGCGAACGCGCCGATGCGCAGCAAGAAATGAGCATCGCGATGAATGCGGCACGACGCCTGTCGGAAATGCTGCTGGTGATCCGTCAGGAAGCCGAGCTGCTGAGCGTCAATCCGGACTCCGTCGATACCGGAGACTTCTTGGCCATCCTCGCCGCGGAGTACCGCGAACTGTTTCCGGCGCTCGCCATCGACATCGACACCGAACATGCGCCCGCCTTCGCCTTCTTCGACGATGCGCTGGTGCGCATGGCCTTGTCCAACGCCATGCACAACGCCTGCCGTAGCGCGCACAGCCGCATCAAGCTCGCCGCCCGGGAACAGGACAAAATGCTGGTTCTCGAAGTCGCGGACGACGGCCCGGGATTCCCGGACGGAATGCTGAAGAACGACGGCGATACGCCGGCTTCCGTCAGCAACCGCGGCACCGGACTGGGACTCTATCTTGCGAGGAAAATCGCGGAACTGCACAAACTGGAAGGACGTTGCGGACGGATTGAACTGAGCAACGACAAGGGCGCGGTGTTCCGGATGTTTCTGCCCTGAACAACGGATTTCAACTGTAGGTCGGGCTCCGCCCGACATGGTGGGCAGAGCCCACCCTACGCCGCCCCCACAAACACTATTCTCCGGCGCTCCCCGCCAGTTCGACCACAATAGCGGCCTCGCCCTCTCCGGCCTGATACTCCGCCGCCACGGCGACACCCACCACGCACACCAGCTCGTCGCCGCAATAGACCAACGGCAGGCGTTCGCGCCGCCAGGACGGAATGCCGTGTTCCTGCAACAGGTTCTTCAGACTGCGCTTGGCGGCGTTCGGATGCGGGCGCAAGGTCTCGCCGCCGTTGCGCAAGCGTAACGTGACCGGCGCGCGGCGCAGCTTTTCCGCACCGATTCCCGCGCCCGGCACTTCGGCGAAACGCAATCGAACGCCCAGCGCAGGCCAGTCCAGTTCGGGCTCGCCGTTCCACGGCAACGCCAGTTCGCGCTCGATCCCGCCCAGGATCGGCGACACATGAGCCCGGTCACGATAACGATGCACTTGCCAAGCGCCGTATTCGACGCATACCGCCGCATCCTGCCGCGCGTCGCACAGTTGATGCAGCATGGTTTCTAGCTGCGCGGTCTGCGGCATCGCAGCGCCCCGGCAATGCAAAAAATGACGCAACAGGTTTTTGGCGCGTGCAGGTGTCAGCGCGCGCAGCGCGGCGACGTTCAGCGCATCGCCCTGCATCGCCCCTTCGGCATCGATGCGCGCCAAATCGTCGAGCAGTTCGCTCGCCTCGGCGAAGTGATGCGCACTGCGCGCCAAGGTATTCCGATAGGAGGGAAAACGCTCTTCCAGCAAGGGTAGCGCGCGATGACGCAGAAAGTTGCGCGGATAGCTGTCGTCGGCGTTGCTTTCGTCTTCGACCCACTGCAATCCATGCTCACACGCATAGTCGAGCAACGCTGCGCGCGACTGGTCGAGCAAGGGGCGCAGCAAACGATGCGCGTGCCCCTCTCCCACGAGGGGAGAGGGCGCGCCAACAGGTGTCCCTCCAATGAACGGCCCTTCGACCTTGCTCAGGACAGGCATTGCCGCGACGCCGCGTACGCCCGAGCCGCGCAGCAGTTGCAGCAACAGCGTCTCGGCCTGATCGTCGGCATGGTGTGCTAGTGCTACGAAATCGCAGGACTGGCGTGCGAATGCGGCATGGCGCAGCTTGCGCGCCGCCGCCTCGATGCCGTGCTCGCGCAGCGGCGCGATATCGACATGTTCGATATGCAACGGAATATCCAACCCGGAGCAGAGCCCGGCGCAGAAGTCCGCCCAGGCATCGGCGTTCGGGCTGATGCCGTGGTGGACATGCAATGCGGAAAGACGCCAGGAGAAACGCGGCGCGAGACGATGCAAAATATGGAGCAGTACAACCGAATCCATCCCGCCGCTAAGCCCGACCAGGATGGAGCTGCCCGGAGGGATTAGCGGTTCGAGTTGTGCGGCGATTTGATCGGCGAGCGCAGGGGCACGGCGCGCCGTGCCCTTATATTGCGACTTCCTTGAATTTGCCATAGCTCATCAGCCTGCTGAAGCGATCCTGCATCAGGCTGGCGACCGGTTTGTTCTGCGCCTGCTTCAGCGCTTCCTGCAAGGCCTTCTTCACGCCTTGCATGGTCGCGGCATAGTCGCGGTGCGCCCCGCCCAGCGGCTCAGCAACGATCTTGTCCACCAGCCCAAGCGTCTTCAGGCGAGTGGCGGTAATGCCCAGCGTCTCGGCGGCGTCTGCCGCTTTTTCCGCGCTCTTCCACAGGATGGAGGCGCAGCCTTCAGGCGAGATCACCGAGTAAGTGGCGTATTGCAGCATCAGCATCGCGTCGCCGACCGCAATCGCCAGCGCGCCGCCGGAGCCGCCCTCGCCGATCACGGTGCAGATGATGGGCACGCGCAGCTCGGCCATTTCGTACAGGTTGCGGCCGATCGCCTCGGACTGGCCGCGCTCTTCCGCACCGACGCCGGGATACGCGCCGGGCGTGTCGATAAAGGTCATGATGGGGATGCCGAACTTCTCGGCGAGCTTCATCAGGCGCAGCGCCTTGCGGTAGCCCTCGGGACGCGGCATGCCGAAGTTGCGCAGGATCTTTTCCTTGGTATCGCGGCCCTTCTGGTGGCCGATCACCATCACGCTCTGGCCGTTGAAACGGGCCAGACCGCCGACGATAGCCTTGTCGTCCGCGTAGGCGCGGTCGCCGTGCAGTTCTTCGAAATCGGTGAACAGGTGCTCGACATAGTCCAGCGTATAGGGACGCTGCGGATGGCGCGACACCTGCGAAATCTGCCAGGGCGTGAGCTTGGCATAGACATCCTTGGTCAATGTCTCGCTCTTCTTCGACAGCCGGCTAATTTCGTCGGCGATGTCCAGTGCGGAGTCGTCCTGCACATAACGCAACTGCTCGATCTTGTCTTCCAGCTCGGCGATGGGGCTTTCAAAATCCAGAAATGACACTTTCATATTTGCTCCCTACGTAAAACGCGGCGCGATGATACTACAGGGCGGGCTCCCTACAAACCGAAGAAACGCTTGACGGTCGCCAGCACCTCGTTGTGGCGATGATCGATTTCCTTGTGCAAAGCGGCCTCATCCAGATTCCGCAATACGACATCCAGCTCGGCGCGGCGCGTCACCAGCACATGCGCGACTTCTTCGGCGATGCTGGGGCGCGCCAGCAGGATTTCCTCGAAGGCATCCTTGTCCAGGCGATAGCACTCGACATCGGTTTTGGCCACGACGGTCGCGACGCGCGGCGAACCGGTCATCAGGCTCATCTCGCCAAAGAAATCGCCCTTGGTCAGCACATTCAGGCTGCGTTTCTCGCCGCTCGCCGCTTCGAGGAACACTTCCGCATCGCCGTTGATGATGATGAACAGCCAGTGCTGCGCAGGCGCGCCCTGCTTGGCGATGGTGTTGCCCTTGGCGAAAGGCGCATAGCGGAGACGTTCCGCCAGCCTGCGCAACTCGTCCTCGGTCAGTTGCGCGAACAGCTCGACGCGCCTGAGCGTCCTGACGCGCAGCTCCAGTTCGCGCTGATGCAAGACCTCTTCGTGCTTTTCGTTGTCCTTGATGTAATGGACATTCTTTTCCTCGACGGCCAGCTTGATCCCGGCGCGCTCCAGCGCGGTGTAGATATGCCAGCGCACCGCGCCGTCGGTCGGATCGTCCACGGCCAGATCGGTCAGCCAGTAGCGCAGCGCATAACGCGCGCAGCCCTTATCGATCTCCATCAGCACGCAACTCGGCGCAGGCTTTTTCGCGACATTGTTGATCTCGGCCTGCTGCACCGCACTCTCCACCGCATTGATGACGCGGGTCGGCGTGATCTTCAAGTGGACGTTGAACCACACCCAGCGCCGCCACTGCACCGGCTGGTCAGTGCGCCGCCCCAACACCAGAAACTTGTTCTTCATCAACTGGCTGTTCGGGAACACCACCGTCTCCCAATTGCGCGTCTCCACCAGCGTCGAGCGCCAGCGGATATCCACCACCCGCCCGGTGATGTCGTCGATCTTGATCCAGTCGCCGATCTCGACGGAGTTGTCGAGCTGCAAAGCCAAGCCGCCGAGGATGTTACCCAGCGTATCCTGCATCGCGAACGCGACCACCGCGGTAATCATCGCCGAGGTCGCAACGATGCTGCCCAAATCCAGCCCGGCATAGCGCAGGCGCACCAGCCCCCAGGCGACATAGCCGACGATGACGAAGATATCTTCCGCGATGCGCGGCGGCGTGACACGCGCCAACGGCAACAGGATGCGGAACACCAGCAGCCCCCACAGGCGGATCACCGCAATGCCGGTGCCGATCAGTCCCGCCTCGTGCAGCACCGTAGCAATCGCAGAAAACTGGAGCGCATACAGCAGACCGCCGACGAATTGAATAAACAGACAGGCAAGGAAGAAAGCCAGCGTGTTCAACACGCTCTTGCGTGCATCCTTGAGGAGCTGGAACAGCAGAAAGGCCACGCACAGCGTCATCGCCAACACCGGCAACGACTCGTCGCGCCAGAAAAATTGCATCGCCGTGTTCCAGAAAGACATGCTCACCTCTTACGTTTAACGTGAAAGAACACTCGCGGGAGCACCGGGAGGTGCGGACTTCATTTCGCGGCTGCCGCCGCTCCTACAGGGTGCGGCGGTTTTCGTGGGAGCGGCTTCAGCCGCGAAGGTAACGTGAAGTGGAACGTTACCTTCGCGACCAAAGTCGCTCCTACAGGGCGTTTCATCATCAGGGGCGACACACTTGCCATGCCCGTTAGCGGCGGCCATTCTACACCACCGCATATGCCGCCAGCCGCTGCGGACGACGCCAGAGCGCCCAGGCATCGGCCCGCGTCAGCCGGATGCGGCGCATGCCTTGCTCGCTCGGGACATCGAGTTGCAACTGAGAAATATCGCCACGCCGCAATGCCCGCCATAACGGCTGCGCATAGTCCTTTTCGAAATCCTGCAACGCCGCGCGCCAACCGTCCAGATCGTTGCGCTGCAACGCGTTGCGCAATCCCATCCACACCAGCAACTGTTCGCCCTCCCCCGCTTCCGCCCGCCATTGCCCGGCCCATGCGGCAAACGACGCATCCGCTGCCGACGCGAACATCGCGGCCAGCTCATCGTTCGAACTGGCACCGGCATAACGACAAGGCGTCCGAATGTCCGCCGCGCCGTTGCCCCACAGCCACAGGCAGTTCACCGGCAACTCGCCGCACTCCTCCCGCACCACGTTCAGCGGATGTCCGAACAACAGCATCTGCATCTCGTTGAACAACTGCTGCCAGCGCGCGCCCTCGGGCCCCTCCGGCAACAGACCGCGGATGTCGCTTCCGCCTGCCTGCGACAACGGCACGGTGCGGATATCCGGCTGCACATCCAGCCGCAGATACCAGCGCTGCGGATGAGGTGCGGCGAACTCCATCCCCTGCCCCGCAAAATGCTCGTTCAGCGCCGCGCACAACTGCACCGCCTCGTCCGCCGCCACATCGGCGAGCGGATGCAACACCAGTTGATTGCGGTTCAACTGCATATGCGCCGGATCGGCGCGCAACCAGCATCCCTCACCCAGCCCGTCGAATGCCGCCGAGACCGCCGCAACCGGCGTACCGCTATAGCCCGGCTCGAAAAACAGATCGCACAGCAAAGTCTCCGGCGACATTGCTTCCCGCATCTCGTGATCACCGCGCGCCAGCATTCGCTCCAGCGCAGGCAGCACCAGCCCTTCCGCGACTCTGGAGGAAAAGTAATCAGGGAGAAATAAATCGGGAACGATCAGATGGACGCTGCGCATGGCGGCGATTCTATCATCCGCCCGCCCATGCTCCGCGCACGACAGCTTTCCAATTGACAGCGACGATGCCGCCTCATACAGTGCGCCCTCTTGCGCAACCGCCGCAATACAACCGCACCGCAAAGCACGGTGAGAGCACGGCGGGCAATCAGACCAGGAGGCTGGCGCAAACATCCTTGCTCAAGTTCCCTCCCCATGCAGGGGGAGGGTCAGGGTGGGGGTAGAACCGTTCCGCACATGCGGATGTTATTTACAGGGGATAACAATTGCCGGCCTCCAGCCACTTCATTTTTTATCATGCTCAAATAATTAGCTGCACTTACACGCCTAATGTTTGGCAACTATGATTCAAATCCAGAGATGCCGTCCCAAAAGAGAAAGCCCAGCGGGTTTCCCCACTGGGCTTTCGGATACAGACTCAGCCTTGCGGCTTTGTCTTTATTGTAGCAACGGCTCTCACCCCGGATGAACTACTACAACGGCTTCATTATCACGGAGAACGCAATGGCAAGCAAGCATGAAAATCTCGGCGCACTGACTTTCGGATTGGACATCGGCATCGCTTCGGTGGGCTGGGCGGTGCTGGGCGAAAATCGCATCATCGATCTTGGTGTGCGCTGCTTCGATAAGGCAGAAACAGCGAAAGAAGGCGAATCGCTCAACCTCGCCCGCCGCACAGCACGACTGTTGCGCCGCCGCCTGCGCCGTCGCGCATGGCGGCTGACCAAGCTGGCGCGCTTGCTCAAACGCGAAGGACTGATTGCGGATACCAACGTTTTCCAAAAACCATTCAACTTGAAAGATGCCAATGAGAAAGGCCTATCCTTTTGGCAACTTCGCGTCGATGCGCTCGACCGCAAACTGAGCGCCGAAGAATGGGCGCGCGTGATTTACCACTTGTGTAAACATCGCGGCTTCCACTGGATCAGCCGCGCCGAAGAAAAGGCCGCAGAAGGCGACAGCAAGAGCGAGGGCGGTAAAGTCAAGCAAGGCTTGGCAGGCACAAAAAAGCTGATGCAGGAGAAGAATTACCGAACCGCCGCAGAAATGGTGCTGACCGAATTCCCCGAGGCACAGCGCAATAAGCAAGGAGACTACAGCAAAGCGCTCTCGCGCATCTTGCTCGGCGACGAGATGACGCAACTGTTTAAACATCAGCGCGAACTCGGCAACCCACATGCCACCGAGAAACTGGAAGCTGCCATTCTCGGTAACGGTGACCACAAGAGCGGCTTGTTCTGGGCGCAGAACCCCGCACTAGCCGGCAATGACTTATTAAAAATGCTGGGGCATTGCACCTTCGAGAAGGCAGAATACCGCGTTCCCAAGGCGAGCTTCACCGCCGAGCGCCACGTCTGGCTGACCCGGCTCAACAATCTGCGCATCGTGGTCGATGGCACAACTCGCCCGCTGAATGAAGCGGAACGACACCTCGCTCTGCTCATGCCTTACCAGCAAGCAGGCGACTTGACCTACAAGCAACTGCGCACAGCACTAACCAAGGCTGGCTATTTGCCCGAGTCATTCCGCTATACCGGACTGGCGTATGCCAGCGGTCAAAAAGCCGATGAAAAAGCCAAAGATCCGGAGTCCGCCCCGTTGGTAAAACTGCCTGCGTGGCATGAGTTGCGCAAAACGCTGGAGAAAAAAGAACTCGCATCCGAGTGGCAAAAAATCTCTAGCGACGCACTGGATGGCAAGCCGCAACTTCTCGATCAGATAGCCTGGGTGTTGAGCGTCTACAAGGATGATACCGAAGTGGAAGCAGAGTTGTGCAAGCTGAACTTGCCCAATGCCGAGAAAATGATCGACGCGCTGCTGGATATTCGTTTCGACAAATTCAGCAACCTCTCGCTCAAGGCGCTACGGCAAATCGTGCCACTCATGGAACAAGGCCAGCGCTACGACGAAGCCGTCGCCAACATTCCCGAGTACGGCCACCACAGCCAGTTGCACGAGGTTGGCGCGGGCGAACATAAATACCTGCCGCCGTTCTACAAAGAGCGCGACAAAACCGGGCGCATGGTATTCAACGACGACATGGACATTCCGCGCAACCCGGTGGTGCTGCGCGCGCTCAATCAGGCGCGCAAGGTGGTGAATGCGCTCATCAAGGAATACGGCTCGCCGCATGAGGTGCATATCGAAATGGCGCGCGATTTGTCGCGACCACTCGATGAACGACGCGATGTAGAAAAGCTGCAAAAAGAATTCCGCGACCGCAACGAAAAGGACAAAGCGCTATTCGCGCAGGACTTCAATATCGTTGGTGCAGTCAAAGGAAAAGAGTTCGAGAAGTATCAACTCTATCGTGAACAGCAGGGCAAGTGCGCTTACTCCATCGAACCGATGGATATTCACCGTTTGTTCGAACAGGGCTATGTCGAAATCGATCACGCCCTCCCCTACTCGCGCAGCTTCGACGACAGCAAGAACAACCGCGTGCTTGTTCTGGCAAAGGAAAACCGGGACAAGGGCAACCGCACGCCCTTTGAATATCTCGGAGGAAAAGACAACAGCGAACGCTGGCGGCAGTTCGTGGCTTTTGTCGAAGGCAACAAATCTTATCGCCTCGCCAAACGCAGTCGCTTATTGCGCAAGGATTTCGGCAAGGATGAGGCGAAGGGATTCCGCGAGCGCAACCTCAACGACACACGCTACATCTGTCGTTTCTTCAAGAATTACGTCGAACAATATCTGCAACTGCATGAGGACAGCGATGCCAAGCGCTGCGTGGTGTTGAGCGGCCAGATGACTTCCTTCCTACGCGCCCGCTGGGGCTTAGTTAAGGTGCGCGGCGACAGCGACCGCCACCACGCGCTGGATGGCGCCATAGTCGCGGCGTGCAGTCATAGCATGGTGAAACGTTTGTCAGACTACTCGCGCCGCAAGGAGCTGGAACAAGTAAGAGCAGGTTTTGTGGATGTGGATACGGGCGAGATTGTGAATCCCGCCATGTTCCAGCAAGTACAGGAACATTTCCCCAACCCTTGGCCGCATTTCCGCGACGAAGTGAAGTTGCGATTGAATGTGGACGACCCGGCGCTGCTACACAGCGAAATGAATAGATTCGGCACCTATTCGCCCGAAGCATTGAAAGCATTGCGCCCATTGTTCATCTCACGCGCTCCACAACGGCGCAACAGTGGAGCGGCACACAAAGACACCATCTACGCGCAGCCGGAACGCCTTGTCGCACAAGGGGGCGTCACGCAAAAGGTTCCGCTCACCAGCCTGACCTTGAAAGACCTCGACAAGCTGATTGACCCGCACCGCAACGAAAAACTCTATTCAGCCATACGAATCCGACTGGAACAGCACGGCGGCAAAGGCGACAAGGCATTTCCAGCCAGTAACCCCTTGCGCAAACCCGACAGCGAAGGCAATCCGACCGGGCCGATTGTGCGCGGCGTGACCATGGTGATAGACAAACTCTCCGGCATTCCTATTCGCGGCGGCATCGCAAAGAACGACAGCATGGTGCGAGTGGATGTCTTCACCAAGGCAGGCAAGTTCCATCTTGTGCCTGTGTATGTGCATCACGCGGTAGCAAAGGTGCTACCGAATCGGGCTGTTGTGGCGTACAAGGATGAGACTGAATGGACGCTGATTGATGATGGTTTTGATTTCTGTTTCTCGATGTATCCAAATGACCTGCTTCGAATAAAACTGAGAAATGCATCACACCTCGGATACTACGCAAGCTGCAATCGCTCGACTGGTGCAATTAACCTTTGGTCGCATGATCGCAATCAACAAGTTGGCAAAGATGGAATGATTGAAAGCATTGGAGTCAAAACTGCATTGAACGTTGAAAAGCTCAATATCGATGTCCTCGGCAACCGCTACCCTGCCCCGCCGGAGAAACGTCGTGACCTGGCGTAGCGTCGTCATCTCCCGTCCCGCCAAGCTCAAGCGGGATCATTTCTCGCTTGCCATCGAGCAGGAGCAAACTGCTTGCGTGCCCTTCGAGGACATCGCGGTGATCGTGCTCAATCACCGCGAAATCACCCTCACCCATCCCGTACTGTCGGCCTGCGGCGAATACGGCATCAGTCTTTTCGCCACGGGCGATACGCATCATCCCAGCGGGGTGTTCCTGCCTTTCCTGTCGCATTCGCGCGCCACACGCTGGATGCGATTGCAACTCGATTTACCGCGCCCGGTTGCGAAACAAACATGGGCAACTATCGTGCGCCAGAAGATCGCCAATCAGGCAGCCTGTTTGCATCTCGCCGGGCGTGAAGGTGCGGATCGGCTGGACTCCTATGTGCGTCGTGTGCGCTCCGGCGATGTCGGCAATCTGGAAGGACAAGCCGCCGCGTTTTATTTCGTGCAACTTTTCGGCAAGGGATTTCACCGTGAGCAGGCGCGCTTCGCCAATGCCGCGCTCGATTATGGCTATGCGGTATTGCGCGGCACGATTGCACGCGGCTTGGTCGCGCATGGCCTGCTGCCTTCCATCGGCCTGTTTCACGCCAGCGAGCAGAATGCTTTCAACCTCGCCGACGACGTGATCGAACCCTTTCGCCCGGTAGTGGACTTGTTCGTGGCGAAGCACATGTCGCTGGCCGGCGACGAATTAAACCCGCAGGACAAAGCGGCGCTGGTCGGGTTGCTCAATGTGGATGTGGGAATGCCGCGCGGAAAGATGTCGGTGCTATCCGCCATCGAACACACCGTAGAGAGCCTGGCGCGCATCTACGACGGAGGCAGCGAATCGCTGCTGGAATTGCCTGCCCTCATCGGACTTCAACAGCACCGACTGGAATGCTGAAATGAGCGAGGAGACACGACGATTTATGCGATTACTTGTCTTCTTCGACCTACCCGTTGTCACCAAGGCCGAACGCCGCGCCTACACCCTGTTCCGCCGCTTCCTGATCAACGATGGCTACGACATGATTCAATTCTCTGTGTATGGCCGCATCGTGAATGGCAACGACGCGCTGGAAAAACACATGAAGCGATTGGTGAACAGCTTGCCGGCAGATGGTTCGGTGCGCTGCCTGACCGTCACCGAAAAGCAATATGCCAGCATGAAACTGCTGGTCGGCCTGCCGCTTTTTCAGGAAAAAGCCCTAAAGGTCAACCAAATGCTGCTGTTTTAAGCACCGATTTTTCAAACAGAACGCCCGCCAGATTGAAGCCTGGCGGGCGTTTGCGTGAAGCGAAGTGTAGTTCATCCGGGGTGAGAGAGGGAGCTACAACAGTCAGATTTCCGTCGCACGAGAGCGCGAGAGTGTAGTTCATCCGGGGTGAGAGAGGGAGCTACAACCGGCTTGCGATCCTTGATGACGGGAATTTCAGTGTAGTTCATCCGGGGTGAGAGAGGGAGCTACAACGACGCACCGAGCGCAGTCGAACCGTAGTAGAGTGTAGTTCATCCGGGGTGAGAGAGGGAGCTACAACTTGCCACGGTGGTTCCTTTCGTTGGTTGGTAGTGTAGTTCATCCGGGGTGAGAGAGGGAGCTACAACTGATTTCGCTGCGTTGAATAAAGCCGCTGCAGTGTAGTTCATCCGGGGTGAGAGAGGGAGCTACAACCAGCTCGATCGTCTTGGCTTCGTCGGCGAAAGTGTAGTTCATCCGGGGTGAGAGAGGGAGCTACAACTCCCACACCGACGCCCAAACTGGGTGCGATAGTGTAGTTCATCCGGGGTGAGAGAGGGAGCTACAACAGGCGAAAGCGCGACATCACGAACGGCTGTAGTGTAGTTCATCCGGGGTGAGAGAGGGAGCTACAACTCCGATGCCGTGCCTGCCGCCGATAGTGGTAGTGTAGTTCATCCGGGGTGAGAGAGGGAGCTACAACATTGGGGGCTTGCTCAGAATTCCGCCCCGTAGTGTAGTTCATCCGGGGTGAGAGAGGGAGCTACAACAGGAGGCGCGGATGCGTCGTGCATTCAAGCAGTGTAGTTCATCCGGGGTGAGAGAGGGAGCTACAACTCGAGGTCTTATGGGATGAATGGATGAACTAGTGTAGTTCATCCGGGGTGAGAGAGGGAGCTACAACCGCCCATCGCGCCGCCTGCTTGAGCCGCTCAGTGTAGTTCATCCGGGGTGAGAGAGGGAGCTACAACACCTTGATTGGATGGAGCAAGTACCGCGCTAGTGTAGTTCATCCGGGGTGAGAGAGGGAGCTACAACCCAGGTGTCGACTGACGCGACCGCGCAATACAGTGTAGTTCATCCGGGGTGAGAGAGGGAGCTACAACCGCTCGTTCGGCAATGCGAAGTCGGAAGATAGTGTAGTTCATCCGGGGTGAGAGAGGGAGCTACAACTCGATCATGGCATGGCTGTCTAGTGCATATAGTGTAGTTCATCCGGGGTGAGAGAGGGAGCTACAACTGCACTGGCGTCGGTGCAGCTAGCCAGACAAGTGTAGTTCATCCGGGGTGAGAGAGGGAGCTACAACGGTTTCTTGGTTGGCGCTCATCGGGTTCGAAGTGTAGTTCATCCGGGGTGAGAGAGGGAGCTACAACTTGCCGATCAGGCGTATGTCGGAGGTGTAGAGTGTAGTTCATCCGGGGTGAGAGAGGGAGCTACAACCCGACACGCCGGACATTCCGGGCAATTCATAGTGTAGTTCATCCGGGGTGAGAGAGGGAGCTACAACGCGGATCCAGAAGGCCGCGGCGCAAAGTACAGTGTAGTTCATCCGGGGTGAGAGAGGGAGCTACAACTAATTGTGCATGCGAAAACAGATTGAACGAAGTGTAGTTCATCCGGAGTGAGAGAGGGAGCTACAACGCGCGGTAGACCTTCATGGAACCAAATTGTAGTGTAGTTCATCCGGGGTGAGAGAGGGAGCTACAACCAGAGCGAGGGTTCCGCCCCTCGCCGTTCCAGTGTAGTTCATCCGGGGTGAGAGAGGGAGCTACAACGCACCGCCGCCAGTTGTGACCGTTTCGGATAGTGTAGTTCATCCGGGGTGAGAGAGGGTGCTACAACCTTGGAGTCATAGCCCCACGTCGGGCCATAAGTGTAGTTCATCCGGGGTGAGAGAGGGAGCTACAACGACGAAGTCGTACGCCCGCAAGGGGCGCCCGCCTCCGCCGTTCTCGCTACGCGAGGTTTGGCAAAAGGATGCCTCGCCCGCCGCCTTGTGGCACACTTACGCCCGTTTCCGCCATTCATCTTCTATTCACCTTGCAACCTTACGAACTTTTCATCGGCCTGCGCTATACCCGTGCCAAGCGCCGCAATCATTTCATTTCGTTCATTTCGCTGATCTCGATGCTGGGCATGGGGTTGGGGGTGATGGCGCTGATCGTGGTGCTGTCGGTGATGAACGGGTTCCAGAAGGAGATACGCGAACGCATGCTGGGCGCATCGCCGCATCTCGAAGTGGTCGCGGACGGCGGGCGGATGCACGACTGGCCTGCCGTGCTCGACCGGGTCACGCAGCATCCACAGGTGGCTGCCGCAGCACCCTATGTCGCCGGTCAGGGCATGTTGTCGTTCGGGCAGAGCGTGCAGGGGGTAATGGTGCGCGGCATCGATCCGGCGCGCGAGACGGCGATCACGGAGTTGTCGAGCAAGATCAAAGTGGGGGCGCTGGAAGATTTGCGCGAGGGCGAGTTCAATATCGTGCTCGGCTCCGACTTGGCGCGCGCGCTCGGCGTGAAGATGGACGAGAAGGTGATGCTGATCGCACCGCAGGGGCAGATCACGCCGGCGGGGATGATGCCGCGGCTGAAGCAGTTCCGCGTGGTCGGCATTTTCGAGATCGGCATGGCACCCTACGACAGCAGCCTCGCGCTGATCCAGATGAACGATGCGCAAAAGCTGTTCCTGCTGGGCGACGCGGTGACCGGCATCAGCAGCAAGCTGCACGACATCGATCTCGCGCCGCGCGTCGCACAGGAGTTGCAGAACGAGTTGCCGCCGGAACTGTATGCCAACGACTGGACGCACCAGAACAGCAACTATTTCAAAGCGGTGCAGATGGAGAAGCGCATGATGTTCATCATCCTGTCGCTGATCGTCGCGGTGGCCGCGTTCAACATCGTTTCGACGCTGGTGATGGCGGTGACCGACAAGCAGGCGGACATCGCGATCCTGCGCACGCTGGGCGCGTCGCCGCGCAGCATCATGAAAATCTTCATCGTGCAGGGCGTAATCATCGGCGTGATCGGCACGCTGTCCGGTTGCTTGGGCGGCATCGCGCTGGCGCTGAATCTCGATGTCGTAATCCCGTTCATCGAACAATCGCTGGGAGTGCAGTTCCTCGCGAAGGATGTGTACTACATCACCGAGCTGCCGTCTGACCTGCGCTATTCCGAGGTTGCTCTGATCGCGGCGATGTCTTTCCTGATCAGCCTGCTGGCGACGCTGTACCCGAGCTATCGCGCGTCGAAAACCCAACCGGCGGAGGCGTTGCGCTATGAGTAAGCAAATGGAAAATGGAAAACCAGAAACGGGAAATGTGATTTCCTGCCGCGGCTTGAGCAAGACCTTCACCATCGGCAAACAGGACGTGCCGGTGCTGCGCGGCGTCGATCTCGATGTGGCGCGCGGCGAGCGGCTGGCTATCGTCGGCGCTTCCGGCTCCGGCAAGAGCACGCTGCTGCATCTGCTCGGCGGGCTGGACAACGCCAGCGGCGGCAGCGTCGATATTCTTGGTCAGAATGTGCAGCAGATGAACGAGACGCAACGCGGCGAGCTGCGCAACCGCTCGCTGGGCTTCGTCTACCAGTTCCATCATCTGCTGCCGGAATTCACCGCGCTGGAGAACGTCGCGATGCCGCTGCTGATCCGCGGCATGCAACGCAATGATGCTGCGCCGCGCGCCGCAGCGATGCTGGAGCGCGTCGGGCTGGCGCACCGCCTCGACCATCTGCCGTCCGAGCTGTCCGGCGGCGAACGCCAGCGCACCGCGGTCGCGCGCGCGCTGGTCACCGAACCGGCCTGCGTGCTGGCCGACGAACCGACCGGCAATCTGGATCGCAATAGCGCAGAGGCATTGTTCGAACTGATGCAACAGCTCAACGAGCAATTTAAAACCAGCTTCATCGTCGTCACCCACGATCTGGAACTGGCTGGGCGCATGGAGCGCAGACTGCGGCTGGTGGATGGCGCACTGCAGGAAATCCGGGAATCATCGGCCGGATAAGCAACAACACGTAGGGGAACCATGCGCAGGAAGGTGCTGTTTTCCTACAGCATTTTAGGAATTTGCTGATATGCATTGTCTCGGGGAAATTGCACTATGCGTCTCACACGTTTCTCCTCCCTGAGCGTGGTCTTAACCAAGTTAAGACATTGCCCCCGGCCCCTTCTTACTGCCGGGGGCTTTTTTTTGTGCATACCGATTAGCCCTTGCCCGCCAGCGCCAAACCACCGCCAAACGCCATACGATGCGCACCAGCAGATATCCGGCAAGAGACAGACTCAGCGCGAGCAACGGCAAGCCGAGCAATAAAGGTTTCCCGAGTGCGGCCATCCATTGCCATAACGCGCCGGCCCAACTGTCCCAATGCATCGCCGGGAACGGCGGGGGCTCGGCGACAATGCTGTTGGACACACCGAGTACAAATCGTCCCAATTCGTATGCAAGCAAATACAAGGGCACGATGGTAAACGGATTGGTATAGGCCGTGACGACCGCCGCCAGCGGCAGATTGACGCGCAGCAACACTGCAAGCAGCACCGCCGAAATCATCTGGATAGGCCCGGGAATCATCCCGCAGAACAAACCGACCGCCACTCCGCCAGCCACCGAGCGGCGATGCAGATGCCAGAGGTCGGGATGATGCAGCCAACCGGCAAATGGCTTGAGCCAGCGATGGTGTCTGATCGCGTCGGATTTGGAATGGAATCGGTGGAAAAATTTACGCATGGAGTCATTCTAGCAGGCGAGCCCAACCTCGATTCCTGCTGCGGGCATTCGCAATATGTAAATAATTGTGGCGGCAATGAACTCGCTTCGCATTCCTCGGTCTCTTGTCGGGTTTCGCCATACCGGGCGATGATGCAAAATACCGCGCCCCCCGCAAACAACGTTAACCGACAAAAATCAATCATGTTGCCAGCCTCGCTCAAGCGTTACGTCTATCTTTCCATCGCGGCCGCCCTTGCCACCATCCTGCTCAAGGGGACGGCCTGGTGGCTGACCGGCTCGGTCGGCCTGCTGTCCGATGCGCTGGAATCCTTCGTCAATCTGGCCGGCGCGCTGATGGCGCTGGCGATGCTGTCGCTGGCGATGACGCCGGCGGACGAGAACCATGCCTACGGACACGGCAAGGCGGAATATTTCTCCAGCGCGTTCGAGGGCTTCCTGATCCTGGTCGCCGCCGGCAGCATCGCCTATGCCGGCATCGACCGCCTGCTCCATCCGCAGGCCATCGAATCGGTCGGCATCGGTCTGGCCGTGTCGGTCGTAGCCTCGATCATCAACCTCGTCACCGCCCGCACGCTGATGGCGGTGGGGAAAAAACACAACTCGATCACGCTGGAGGCGGATGCCCACCACCTGCTCACCGACGTGTGGACATCGGCGGGCGTGATAACCGGCGTCGGCCTGGTGTGGCTGACAGGCTGGCTGTGGCTGGACCCGGTCATCGCATTGCTGGTGGCCGCCAATATCGTCTGGACCGGCTGGCAATTGCTGCAACGCTCCGCCTCGGGACTGATGGACGCCGCGATTCCCGAAGAGCATATCCGTATGATCGAAACCGTGCTGGACAGCTATCGCGCACAGGGACTGGACTACCACGCACTGCGCACCCGCCAGGCCGGCATGCGCGCCTTCGTCTCGCTGCATGTGCTGGTGCCCGGAGCATGGTCGGTGCAGCAAGGCCACGACTGGATGGAACGCATCGAGGCCGACATCCGCGCCGTCGTGCCCTATTCCCATGTAACAACCCATCTGGAACCGCTGGAAGACCCCTTATCGCTGTCGGACGAACCGCTGGATCGCCCGGTATGAGAATCGTGGGAGCGGCTTCCGTGGGAGCGGCTTTAGCCGCGATAAGCAGCGTTGCATATAACGAGCAATCGCGGCTGAAGCCGCTCCTACAACGACAACAAACCATTCATTCACTCCAAGGAAACGTTATGACTGCAAAAAAAGTCACCCTCGCCCTGTTGCTGCTTGCCGACGCGACATCCGCACAAGCCGAAACGCCCAAGGACTTCGTCGCCAAATACACCGCCGAAGCCGGCGCCGGATTCAAGCCCTCCGCCGCACGCGGCAAGAGTTTCTTTACCAAGGAATTCGGCGTATCCAAAGACATGCCGAGCTGCACCACCTGCCACACCAAAGACCTGAATGCATCCGGCAAGCACATCATCACCGGCAAAGTCATCGAACCGCTCTCCCCTGCCGCCAACCCAGAACGTTTCACCACTACCAAAAAAGTTGAAAAGTGGTTCAAGCGCAACTGCAACGAAGTGGTCGGGCGCGAATGCACCCCGGCAGAAAAGGCCGACTTCATCCAGTTCGCCATCGAGGGGGGCAAGGCATGAAACGGTCAATAGCATTGCTGTTGCTGGCGTTGGGCATGAATGCGGCTTACGCGGACGGCAGAAAAATGGCTGTCCCGGATCACGCCAAGTGGAAAGAAGAATGCGGCTCCTGCCACATCGCCTACCCACCGAAGCTGCTAACCGCAGACAACTGGCAAAAAATGATGGGCAGCCTGAACAAGCATTTCGGCGCGAATGCGGAACTGGACGCCAAGGACAACAAGGACATCCTCGAATTCTTGAAAAAGCATGCCGGCAGCGGCGAACGTCATAGCGCCGCCAGCCTGCGCATCAGCGACACCCCGTGGTTCAAGCGCGAACACCGCTCGGTCTCGCCGAAGGAATGGGTGCATCCCGAGGTGAAGAGCAAAT
Source organism: Gallionellales bacterium GWA2_60_142 (assembly GCA_001801085.1). GTDB lineage: Bacteria > Pseudomonadota > Gammaproteobacteria > Burkholderiales > Gallionellaceae > Gallionella. The sequence continues at coordinate 62,182 of MGWR01000039.1, forward strand.
CCAACTGCTCGGCCTGCCACCAGAACGTCGCACGCGGCTACTCCGAACACGACGTCCGCATGCCGGGCGGCAAGCGCTGGGAAGAAGAGGAATACGACGACGATTGATCGGCGCCCCTCATACGGCATTTACCTGCCGTATGAATCTTCTCTTGTGGGAGCGGCTTTAGCCGCGATACTCCAGTGAATCCAATTGCCTATCGCGGCTAAAGCCGCTCCCACGAAACACCTCTGTCTTTCCATTCGGTTATGCGCGACTCCGGCGCATAGCCGTCTTTT
>MGWR01000040.1 GCA_001801085.1 Gallionellales bacterium GWA2_60_142
GACCACCGAACAGACCACCATCCATCAGGACGATAATCAAATTATTGCGGAACGCCGCGCCAAGCTGAACGCCATCCGCGCGCAAGGCGTCGCCTTCCCGAACGACTTCGACCGCAAGCATATGGCAGACAAGCTGCATGCCGAGTTCGGCGAGAAGACGCACGACGAACTGGAGGCCCTGCAAATCCACGTTGCAGTCGCCGGGCGCATGATGCTGAAGCGGGTGATGGGCAAGGCCAGTTTCGCGACGGTGCAAGACACCAGCGGCCGCATCCAGCTGTTCGTCACCAACGACGCTATCGGCGAAGAAGCCCATACTACATTCAAGCACTACGACCTCGGCGACATCCTCGGCGCGGTTGGCGTGCTGTTCAAGACCAAGACCGGCGAGCTGTCGGTGCGCGTGACGCAGGTGCGCCTGCTGACCAAGTCGCTGCGCCCGCTGCCGGAGAAGTTCCACGGCCTGACCGACCAGGAGCAGAGATACCGCCAGCGCTACCTCGATCTGATCACCAACGAGGACGCGCGCAAGGTATTTTTGACCCGCACCAAGATCATTCAGGCGATCCGCGATTTCTTCGTGCGCCACGACTATCTGGAAGTCGAGACGCCGATGCTGCACCCGATTCCCGGCGGCGCGGCGGCCAAGCCGTTCATCACCCACCACAACGCGTTGGACATGCAGATGTATCTGCGCATCGCGCCCGAGTTGTACCTGAAGCGTCTGGTCGTCGGCGGTTTCGAGAAGGTGTTCGAGATCAACCGCAACTTCCGCAACGAGGGCCTGTCGACGCGCCACAACCCCGAGTTCACGATGCTGGAATTCTACGAGGCTTATCGCGACTACAAGTACCTGATGGACTTCAGCGAGAGCCTGTTCCGCGAAGTCGCGCAGAAGGTGCTGGGCACGACCCTGATCACATATCAGGGCAAGGAACTGGATCTGGGCAAGCCTTTCCACCGCCTGACGATGGTGCAGGCGATCCAGAAATACCACCCGCAGTTCACCGACGCGCAGCTGAACGACCGCGACTTCGTGGTCAACGAACTGCAGGACTTGAAGGCGAAATACAAGCCGGAAGACGGCATCGGCGGCCTGCAATTGTCGCTGTTCGAGGAACTGGCCGAAGGACATCTGTTCGAGCCGACATTCATCGTCGATTACCCGGTCGAAGTTTCGCCGCTGGCGCGCAGCAGCGACAAGAACCCGCAGATCACCGAACGCTTCGAGTTGTTCATCGTCGGTCGCGAGATCGCCAACGGTTTCTCCGAGCTGAACGACGCGGAAGACCAGGAAGCGCGCTTCGACGCGCAGGTCGCCGCGAAAGATGCAGGCGACGAGGAAGCGATGTTCAAGGACAGCGACTACGTCCGCGCGCTGGAATACGGCCTGCCGCCGACCGCCGGCCAAGGCATCGGCATCGACCGTCTGGTGATGCTGCTGACCGACGCGGCGAGCATCCGCGACGTGATCCTGTTCCCGCACATGCGGCCGGAGTGATCGTGACTAACCTGCTGCGTGGCCAATCTGCTGCGTTGCGTGCTCGCTCGCTCCTCGCCTACCTCGCACGGTATGTCTCGTCGCTCGCTGTGCGGCGCCTTGCATCTTGGCCTACTCGCGACGGTTATTCACGATCACTCAATTTTCCATGCTGACCGGCAACGCCAGAGAACACCTGTTGCAGCATTACCCCATGCTGCGCGAGATGCCCATCGCGGAACTGGATGCGCTGCTGTCCGCCGCGCATGTGATGGACATCCCGGCCGGCACGGTGATCTTCGACGAGAACCAGCCCTGCCAAGGGTTCCCGCTGCTGCTCTCCGGCAGCGTGCGCGTCAGCAAGAGTTCGCCGAACGGGCGCGAGCTGCAACTGTATCGCGTCGGCCCCGGCGAGAGCTGCATCCTCACCAGCAGCTGCCTGCTGGGGCATTCGCCCTACCACGCGCGCGGCATCGCCGAACGGGATACGCGCATGGCGGTACTCTCCCCCGCGACGTTCAAGGCGCTGATCGCAACTCATGAAGCGTTCCGTGACTATATTTTCGCGCTGTTCTCCGAGCGTCTCACCGACCTGATGCAACTGGTCTCTGCAGTCGCATTCCAGAAGCTGGACCAGCGCCTCGCCGCCTTGCTGGTCGCAAAACCGAGTCCGATCAACACCACCCACCAGGCGCTGGCCGACGAACTCGGCAGCGTGCGCGAAATCGTCAGCCGCCTGCTGAAAAACTTCGCCGAACAGGGCTGGATCAGGCTCGGTCGCGAGCAGATCGAAGTGATCGACATCGCCGCGCTGCAAAGATACGCCGCCCTGTAGTACATCCTCAAAAACCGTAGCGAGCGGCTTGAGTGCAAGGCGCACGGAGCTTTGCATGGCCAATCGACTAAGCTGGCAAACAACGCCAGCCAAGTCGCTGGTCAACGCAGAAACCGGAATGTACTGAAGTACATGAGGATTTCGAGTACCGCGCAACGCTGCAATCGAGTCGCGCAGTAGGTTTGCTCTGTGACTTTCCTCACAGACAGCCCTCGCCTCTCCCCCTAACATCCGGCCTCGATCAATCTTGGTCGCCACCGGATAGAACTCATGAAACTGAGCAAGCTCGCACTGTTATCCCTCGCCCTCTGGCTCGCCACCGTCGCGACCTTCGCGTGGTTCTTCGTGCGCGGCAACACCGCCGCCGGCACCGACGACCGCACCGCCGTCGTACTGCAACCCATCGAACGCGACCTGGTGTTGGGCGAGATGCGCGGCCTGCTGACCGCGACGCACGGCATCCTGCAGGGCATCAATGTCGGCGACATGAAGCAGGTCGCGGCGGCCGCGCGTTCGGCCGGCATGGGCGCCGCCGTCGACCTAAACCCCGCGCTGATGGCGAAGCTGCCGCTATCATTCAAGGAGTTGGGCATGACCGTGCACCATCGCATGGACGACATCGCCGTCGCGGCGGAGAGCGGCAAGCCGGCGCCCGAGATCATGGGCATGCTGACCGACACGATGTCCAGTTGCATCGCCTGCCACGCCTCGTGGCAATTGCAGTCGAATTGAACGTAACGCCCCTTATTTAATCGAACGCAACATCAACCACAGGAGATCATCATGAAAATCAACGTAGGCGGTTTCGACCGCATCGCACGCATCGTCGCAGGCCTGGTCCTGATCGGCCTGGCCGCCACCGGCATGGTCGGCGTCTGGGGCTATATCGGCGTCGTGCCGCTGCTGACCGGCATCTTCAAGTTCTGCCCGGCCTATGCGATGTTCGGCATGAGCACCTGCCCGATGGACAAGAAGTAAACCTTTCTTCCCCCTTGCGCCCGATGCGACCCATCGGGCGTTTTTTTGACTACAGGAGATACGCATGAAAAAACAATTCGCCCTCGCCTCGCTGTTGGCCCTGTCTTCCGCTTCCGCATACGCGGCTGACGACCTCGCCAAATACAAGGATGAAAGCCGCGCCGTCATCGGCCCCTTCGTCCAGAAACTGATCGCCGAGAACAAGAAGGCCGTCATGGAAGGCGGCCCCGAGTCCGCAATCAAGGTCTGCAAGGACATCGCCCCTGCCATGGCCGGCGAAGTCTCGCGCATGAACGGCCTGCGCCTGACCCGCGTCTCGCTGAAGGTGCGCAACCCGCTGCTCGGCACCGCCGACGCATGGGAACAGAAGAAACTGATGGAATTCGAGAAGCGCGCCGCCAAGGGCGAGAAGACCGATGCGATGGAAGCCGCCGAAATCGTCAAGGAGCCGAACGGAAAATACTTCCGCTACATGAAGGCCATCGCGCTGCAGCCGGGCTGTGTCGCCTGCCACGGCAAGCCGGCAGACATCAACGAGAACGTGAAGGCGCGCCTCGCGGAAGACTACCCGCACGATCAGGCGACCGGCTACGAAGCCGGGCAGATTCGCGGCGCGGTCAGCATCAAGCGTCCGCTGTAAGAAAATCAACTCCTGAACGACAAATCGCCCGATGGACTCCGATCCATCGGGCGATTTGCATTCCGAATCCGGACTTACTTCGATCCCAGCAGGTTCTTCACCGCGGCGATGATATCGCCCGGCAGCAGCACGATCTTGCTGTTTTCCGAAGTGGAGAGTTTCTGCACGGCCTGGATGTAGCGGTCACCCAGCAAGAAGGTCGCCGAGCTGCTGCTGTCCTTCACCGCTTCACCTATCATCCGCATCGATTCAGAACTCGCTTCGGCGGCGACCTTCTGCGCTTCGGCATCCTTGCGCGCGGCTTCCAGACGCGCTTCGGCGTTCAGGATGATCGCCTGCTTCTCGCCTTCCGATCTCGTCACCAGCGCCACGCGCTCGCGTTCCGCTGCGGCCTGCAACTCCATCGCTTTCTGCATGTTGGGCGAGGGCTTGATGTCCTGTATCTCCACCGACTTCACGGTCAAGCCCCAATCGACCGCCTCATCGGCGATGGCCACCTTGAGTTCGGCCTTGATGCGGTCGCGCGACGACAGCGCCTGATTCAGGTCCATGCCGCCGATGATGGAGCGCAAACTGGTCTGCACCATGTTACGCATCGCCTCGCGGAAGTTTTCGATGCCATACACCGCGCGCTGAATATCGCTGACCTTGATGAAGGCAATCGCGTTGGCGAGGATCACCGCGTTGTCGCGCGTGATGACTTCCTGCTCCGGCACGTCGAGGATGATGTCCTTGGTGGTGACCTTGTAGGCTACCTTGTCGATGAACGGCACGATGATGCTGAGGCCGGGGCTAAGGATGGAACTGAATCGCCCCAGCCGCTCGACCACCCACTCCTCGCCCTGCGGCACGATGCGTATGCCTTGCCAGAGAATGATGGCGACGGGGATCAGCAGGATTACCAGAAACTCGATCATGTATTTCTCCTCGAAAATGCTTAACAAAACCTCAAAAACATCGGTCCACGGAAGACACGGAAATCACGGAAAAAAACATTTTGCTTGAACACTTCCGTGCCTTCCGTGTCTTCCGTGGACAATTGCTTCTTTTGACGTTCACCCAACCTTGCGCTGCACGCGCAGATAATTCCCTACCACCGCAACGACTTCGGCCTGTTCGCCGGCATCGATAGTCTGCTCGGAGGTCGCGGCCCACTCGCGGCTGCCCATCACCGGCACGGTGAAGACTATCGAGCCGTTCTGCTCCGGCGACACCGCAACCGTCAGCCGTCCGACCTTGCCTATGGTGTCGTCCTGCGCCTGTCCGATGCGCAGCGCGGGCTGCTTCGGAGAGTAGTTTCGCTTCCAGATTACCAGCGACAGCACCGACAACAGGGTAAAGGCGAACAACTGTCCCGCCAGCGGCATATCCGGAAAGACGAACAACATGACCGCGACGCACAGCGCGGCGATGCCGAACCACAGGATGTAGAACGTCCCGCTCAACATCTCCACGCTCAGCAGCACCAGACCGAGTATCGCCCACGCCCACACAGCTTGTTCCATTGCATCCTCCCAATATTTTCGGGCGATGGTATCAGAAGACGGACGCCAGAACTAAGTGGCTATAATCAGGCCCAATCTCGATACTATTGAGCGACAAGAGACCCTTATGAGCGAACAAAACGAACACGCCGAACTGCAAATCACCGGAATGCGCTGCGCATCCTGCTCCGGGCGTCTGGAAAAAAACCTGAACGAGATGCCGGGCACCGAGGCCGTGGTGAACATCGCCACCGAGAAGGCCAGCGTCACCTTCGACCCCGCGGTCACCAGCGTCGAAGCCATCATTGCAACGGTGCGCAAAGCGGGCTTCGACGCCCATGCGGCGCGCGACTTCGCCGCCGAGAAGCAGGAACGCGTCGCGATGCTGCGCCGCGAGCGCAACCTGTTCCTGATCTCCGCGCTACTGACCGCCCCGCTGCTGATCGAGATGGCGCTGATGCTGTTCGGCATCCACCTGATGATGCCGGTATGGATGCAATGGCTGCTCGCCACGCCGGTGCAGTTCTGGGCCGGATCGCGCTTCTACACCGGTGCATGGAGCAGCCTGCGCAGCGGCGGCAGCAACATGGACGTGCTGGTCGCGCTCGGCACGAGTGCTGCGTATTTCCTGAGCGTCGCGGTGTGGCTGCTGAATCTCGATCAGCCGGTGTATTTCGAGGCGAGTGCGACGCTGATCACGCTGGTGCTGCTCGGCAAACTGCTGGAGGCGCGCGCCAAGGGCAAGGCGTCCGCCGCGCTGGAAGCGCTGATCAACCTTCAACCCAAGATCGCCCATGTCGAACGCAACGGCCAGTTGCTCGATGTCTCCGCCGGATCTCTGCGCCCCGAAGACATCTTCGTCGTGCGTCCCGGCGAGAGCGTGCCGGTGGACGGCGTGGTACTGGAAGGTTCGTCCAGCGTGGACGAGGCGATGCTCACCGGCGAGAGCCTGCCGCAAGAAAAGACCGCAGACGCGAAGGTCTACGCCGCGACGCTGAACCAGCAGGGCCTGCTGCGCTGCCGCGCGCTCGCGGTCGGCTCGCGCACCCAACTCGCCGCGATCATCCACCTGGTCGAACAAGCTCAAGGCTCCAAGGCCGCGATCCAGAAACTCGCCGACCGCATCTCCGCGGTGTTCGTGCCGGCGGTGCTAGTGATCGCATCGCTGACCTTCACCGGCTGGTATCTGGCCGACGCCGGCTTCGCGACTGCGCTGATCAACGCAGTCGCGGTGCTGGTGATCGCCTGCCCCTGCGCGCTGGGCCTCGCCACGCCCACCGCCGTCGTCGTCGCCACCGGCCGCGCCGCGCATGCCGGCATTCTGGTCAAGGACGCCGCCGCACTCGAACGCGCCCACCAACTCGCGGTGCTGGTCGTCGACAAGACCGGCACGCTGACCGAAGGCAAACCCAGCGTCACCGACCTGCTGCCCTCGACCGGCATCGCGCAGGACGAATTGCTGCGCATCGCCGCAGCCCTCGCGCAACACTCCGGCCACCCGCTGTCGCGCGCGCTGCTCGACCATGCCGGGCAGATATCGCTGCCCGAGGCGGAAAACCTGCGCGAGCAGGCCGGCCTGGGCCTGAGTGCCGACATCGAAGGCCAGACCTGCTCGCTCGGCTCGCCCGCATTCGCCGCACAGCTAGGCGTCGCACTCGACGACGCGCAGTTGCTCACGCTGCAAAGCCAAGGAAAATCCGTCATCGCGGTCGCGCACGGCGGCGCGCTGCTCGGCCTGATCGCCTTCGCCGACCGATTGCGCGACAGCAGCCGAAACGCGGTCGCGAGGCTACACGACATGGGCGTGCGCGTCGTGATGCTCAGCGGCGACAACCAGGCGACCGCCGCCGCCATCGCCGCGCAGGTCGGCATAGCGGAGTTCCGCGCCGAAGTGCTGCCGCAAGACAAGGCCGCACTGGTGGAAAGCTACAAACAGGAAGGCAGGCTGGTCGGCATGGCCGGCGACGGCATCAACGACGCGCCCGCGCTGGCCGCCGCCGACGTCGGCTTCGCGATGAAGAGCGGCAGCGACATCGCCCTCGAAGCCGCCGACATCACGCTGATGCGCAACGACCTCGCCAGCGTCGTCGACGCGATCTCGCTGTCGCGCGCGACGCTCACCAAGATACGCCAGAACCTGTTCTTCGCGTTCGGCTACAACGTCCTCGGTATCCCCCTCGCCGCCGCCGGCATGCTGAACCCGATGATCGCGGGCGCGGCAATGGCGCTGAGCTCGGTGTCGGTCGTCAGCAACGCGCTGCTGCTGAAGCGCTGGCGCAGCCCGCTGTAACCGGATATATAGATATTTCGGTCTATTGTTTCCAATGAGTGCATCGGGTATCGTGGCGCGCGAATGCATCACTACCCAATTCATGCTCCTCGAAGGCGCTTTCCCCCTACGTCTTTGGGTGTAAATTCTTTGTTGTCCCTAGGATAAGCTATGACGCCACAGTCTGAATCGCTTCGTCTACTTGAGGAGGCTCTCAAGGAACTAGAATCTCCAAAGGGCTCAATACTTGCCGCAGTTCAAAAGCTTCTGCGCGCATCAACGTTGCTAGAAAAGCAAGATATTCAGCTTTGGTGCTCAATTCAACTTGGTGAACATCAATACGTGCTTGCGCTAAACAAACTCCTGAGCGCATTAACTGCGAAAGACTACCCTACGTCAGCAAAAGCAAAGAAGGCTGCTGACGAAGTAATTAAAGAACTCGACGCCCTCCATCTGAAGCACAGTGTCCACTATACAAACGAAGAGTTGAACATAAAGGCTACCGAAAGTGGTGGCGGATATATCAGCATTGGTTTTATTGAGGAACGCTATGCAGACCTCATTCGAACAAAACGTGGAAACGACGGCACTTACTATAAAAATGATCTCTATGGCCACCTAAATTACGTCAGAAAAAAAACTCACGAATTCACATCAGCACTCTTTAATCAGCTGAAGTTTTCAGGCACTGTCAGCAACTGCTTTGACTTACTAAAAACAACCGTAGACGACAGGTTACTGGATCTGAATCCTGTATTGGCCGAACAACTGATGCTTACCTTCAAAGGCGTGTCCAGTGCAAAGAATGAGGAATGGTCTCAAGCGCTTACTACTTGCCGAAGGCTATTGGAAGGCCTAGCGGATCAACTTTACCCCGCAAGTACTGATTCAACAAAGGGAAGAGGGCTCAGCCAAGCGCAGTACGTGAATCGTCTATGGGCATTCATGGATAACACTATTGAATCAGACAGCAATAAAGAACTCGCCAAGAGTCATGTTGACTTTCTTGGCGCATGGTTAGAAAAGACAAACAAAATTACAAACAAAGGGGTTCATGCTGAAGTCGAGCAACTGGAAGCTGTAAAGGCGATATTTCATACATATCTAGTAGTCGCTGATTTATTGGATTACCTTACAACGTCGCCGACAACCAAATCAAAGACAGATATCAATACTGCATCTATCGACGAAATCGAAGCACTTCTTAACGTTAGCAGGGCTACCGCCAAGGCAATCATCAAGGCACGAGTTCAAAACGGGAAACTTGATAAGGCTCTTTTGTTAAAAGTACCAGGCGTTGGGCCAAAGACGCTTGAAAAGGCAATGGAGGCATTCTTGTTGTGAAGCTGAATTGCAGCATTAGCCGCAAGACATAATGCGCCAGATATTCGAACCATCCGACCCAGTTTTCAGAGGAATCCAATCATGCCCAGCATCGTGATGAAACACACCGCGACCGATGCGCACAATTGCGAGATAGAGTGGAACGCGGACTTCGCCACGATGAAGCTGACGCTGCAGGCCGGTTTCATCAGCCCGATGCTGCTGCACGATTTTCTGTGGCAGTTGCCGCACCAGGACGACCGCTTCGTCAGGACCGGCATCGTGGGCGCGGTGCAGATCACCAGTCGCTTCGATGTGCGGCTGGAATTGCCCAGCGGCACGACGTTCAAGATACAGGCCTACCAGCCCGTCGCGGTCGGCGGCGCGCCGCAAGAGCCGCAGCTGGAATTTTTCGAGGTAGCGAAAGAACCGGCCGATTCCGACACGGTGGCCGGATAGCAATTCAAGCGATAGTGTCGATGTTCTGACCGAGATTGGCCGGCAGGTTAGCGGCGCTTTGCTGCGGCGGCTGGGGTAGTGCTGCGATCAATGCCATCGCGCTTTGCGCCTCGATGTCGATGGCCTTCTTCAATACGGCGATTCCGACTGCATCGCCGGCGTCGCCGGAATCACGCACCGGTGCTGCACTGGTGTTCATATTGACGTTCATGGTTGCCTCCGGATACCAAGTGCAATTTCAGCATACTTCGACGCCGCCGCATATCAACCCTGCGGCTATAGTTGCCAATCCGGCGGGAAGCCAATACTCTTCCGACCTGAACGATGTCCGATGAAACCATCCAGACAAACTCGAAACAAGGAACACGCATGCATCCCCCTCTGAACGACGACGAACTGGACGAACTGGACGATCTCCTGCTGTCCCGGCACATGCCGCGATACGCGATGGACATCACCATGCTGGACGGTTTCTGCGCCGCGCTGGTGCTGCATCCGCAGCCGGCCGTACCGGACGAATACCTGCGCTGGATATGGGATTCCGAGCGCGGCGAGGACGCGCCGGGATTCGCGTCGCCACAGCATGCCGGGCGCGCCCTCGAACTCATCATGCGCCACTATGCCAGCGTATCGCAGGCCATCCGCGAAGACAGTTACGAACCTCTGTTCTATCTGATGCCGCAGGACGACGGCAGCAATTTTTTCGATGCCGAAGGCTGGGCCTGCGGCTTCATCCTCGCGACCTCGCTGTTCGCCGAACCTTGGGACACGCTGTTCGAGGAACGTGCCGACTTGGTCGCGCCGATGGAACTGCTGGGCACCGAGCGCGGCTGGGAGATACTGGAACAGAGCGGCGACGAGCGGCGCGCCACACAGGAAGCCTACGAATCCATCGCCGATTCGGTGGCGCTGATCTACGAACATCTGAACGCACCGCGCAAGACGGACGTAACGGTCGGGATATTCGGTATCCGTTCCACTGCCGGCCGCGACGAGGTCTGCCCCTGCGGCTCCGGCAAGCTCTTCCGCGACTGCTGCGGCGTGCCGCGTACGCTGCACTGACCTCCCCTCCCCCATGAACTTCCGCCTCGGCCTCGACTTCGGCACCTCGGGCGCTCGCGCTTGCGCGATCGACGAACGCGGCGCGATCGTCCACGAGCAGCGCATCGACTACGTGAACCCGGCGCGGCAGACGCCGCAGGACTGGCGCACGGCGCTGCTTGCGCTGCTGGGCGGATTGCCGCAGGGAGTCGCCGCGAATCTGCAAGGTATCGCCATCGACGGCACTTCCGGCACGGTGCTGCTGTGCGACGAAGGGCTCGCGCCGTTGTCCGACACGCTGATGTACGACGACGCCCGCGCGCATGCCCAGGCCAAGCAACTGAAATCCATCGCACCTCCCGGCCAGCCCGGCTCGACCCCGGGGCTGGCCAGATTCCTGTGGCTGACGCAGCATGCCGAAGAAGCCCACTATTTCCTGCATCAGGCCGACTGGCTGACCGCGCTGCTGAGCGGCAGGCCCGGCATCTCCGATTACCACAACGCGCTCAAGACCAGCTACGACGTCGAAGCGCTACGCTGGCCGGACTGGGTGCTGGCGCTGCCGCATGCGCATCTGCTGCCCGAGGTCGTCGCACCGGGAAGCGACCTCGGCGCGATCCGCCGCGATATCGCGGCACGCTTCGGCATCTCGCCGCACTGCCGCATCCACGCCGGCACGACCGACGGCAACGCCGCGTTCATCGCCTCGGGCGTGACCGAACCCGGCATCGGCGTAACATTGCTCGGCACCACGCTGGTACTCAAACAGCTTTCCCCCAAGCGCATCGAGGCCCCGGAATACGGCGTGTATAGCCACCGCTACAGCGATCTGTGGCTGGTGGGCGGCGCGTCGAACGCCGGGGCGGGAATACTGAGACACTATTTCGAGGACGCAAGGCTCGCCGAACTGAGCGCGTTCATCGATCCGACGCGGGACAGCCCGCTAGACTACTACCCGCTGACCAAGCTCGGCGAGCGCTTCCCGGTCAACGATCCGCAACTGGCCCCGCGCCTGGAGCCAAGACCCGCGAACGAAGCAGAGTTTCTGCACGGCTTGTTGCAGGGCTTGAGTCGCATCGAAGCAGCGGGTTATGCGAGGCTGGAAGAGCTGGGGGCGCCACCGCTGCGCCGCGTCCTGACATGCGGCGGGGGTGCTTCGAACGAGGTCTGGAGAAGGATCAGGGAGCGGTCGCTCGGCATGCCGGTCGGCATCGCCGCGCACGGGGAAGCGGCCTACGGCTGCGCGTTGCTCTGCGCTGGCATGCCGGACAATCCGGGCAACACGGCTTCGAACTGAGCTAGCGGAACCGGCCTGCCAAACAGGTAGCCCTGGAACGAATGGCAGCCGTGTTCGTCGAGGAACTGGCGCTGCGCCTCGGTCTCCACGCCTTCCGCGATCACATCCAGCCCGAGCGATTCGCTCATCGCGATGATGGTCTGCACGATCACCGCATCGTTGGGATTGTTTGTTATCTCGCGGACGAACGACTGGTCGATCTTGATCTGGTTCAGCGGCAGGCGCTTGAGGTATTGCAGCGAGGAATAGCCGGTGCCGAAATCGTCCATCGAGAAACTCAGCCCCAGCAGGCGCAGTTCGCGCATCTTCGCGATGGTGTCGTCGATGTTCTCCAGCACCATGCTTTCGGTCAGCTCCAGCTTGAGGTGCGCGGGCTTCGCCCCGCTCACCAGCAGCGCATGCTGCACCTGCATCACGAAATCCGTCTGGCGGAACTGCTTCGCGCTGACATTGACCGCCAGCGTCAGATCGCGGGTCAGCGGACTGCTCTGCCATTTTTTAAGCTGCGCGCAGGATTCTTCCAGCACCCACTGCCCGATGGGCACGATCATCCCGGTCTCTTCGGCCAGCGGAATGAATTGCGCAGGCGACACCAACCCGCGTTCGGGATGCTCCCAGCGCAGCAGCACCTCCGCGCCCAGCGGACGGCGCAGGCTATCCACCTGTATCTGGTAGTAGGGGCGGAGCTGGCGCTTTTCGAGCGCGGAGCGCAACTCGTCTTCCATTGCGGCGCGCGCCTCGATCACCGCCTGCATCTGCGGATCGTAGAAACGGATGGTGTTGCGCCCGCCGGCCTTCGCCTGATACATCGCGCTGTCGGCATAACGCAGCAGGTCGTCCATGCTCTTGCCTGTTCCCTTGAACAGCACGATGCCTATGCTCGATGTGGTGTAGTGCAAGCCGTCGCCCAACCGGCAAGGCTGGCCCAGGTTGTCGCGTATCGTCTCGGCAGCCAGGATCGCCTGCGACACCGCCTTGTCTTCCGCGATCCCCAACCCTTTCAGCATGATCACGAATTCGTCGCCGCCAACCCGCGCCACGATTTCATCCTCGTGTACCGCAGCCCGCAGCCGCCGGGCAACCTCGAGCAACAGCTGGTCGCCGGTGTCGTGTCCCTTGACGTCGTTGATCGTCTTGAACTGGTCCAGGTCGAGGAACAGCAGCCCGCCATATTGTCCGCCATGCTCGCTCGCCGACAGCTCCGCCTGCAAGGCATTCTGCAGCAACTGGCGGTTCGGCAGGCCGGTCAGCGTATCGTAGAACGCCAGATGGTGCGCCGTCGCTTCAGCCTGTTGGCGCGCCGAGATCAGGCCGCCGGTGTAGGCATCGTAGCTGCGACACAGCAGGATCGCCCGAGCCAGATGCGACAGCACCGGCTGGAACATGTTGGTCAGCGGCAGTTCGCTCTGCGGCACACGCGGTGCGAACAGCACGATGACGCCCTGCCCGTCGATGGGCAGGCGCAGATATGAGTGATAGCGGACGCGGGCGGACGAGAACGGCTCCAGCAGGCCGACCGCCTCGCTCTCGCGCGTCGCGGCCCCGCACAGCAACTCCCTGGACAGGGTCATCTTCTGCCCTACCCTACCGATCAGCTCGTAGTCGCCGACCGCCGCATCCAGCATGACTTCGATCTCATCGATCTCATCGCCCTGCTTGCCACCGCAATCCGCATCGAGACAGACGAAGCCGGCGGGGAATGAGGTGTAATACAGCAGGCGCTGCAGCGTGCGCGTCAGCAGCGGCTTGAGGCTGACCTCGCTGCCGATGGTCACTGCCATGTCGTACAGCACCGGCAGGATGTCGTCGCGTTCCATCTATTGCCAGCGTGCCGCCACCAGCGTGGCGTTGTGGAACAGCGGGTAGCCCTGGTTGGTCGAGCTGCCGATCTCGCCCAGCGACAGCGCACCGGCGACCCGCCGGGCTCCGGAACAGCCAGAGAACACATGCAGCTCGCCGGTCGCCGCTTCGAGGCCCATATGCATGCGCCGGCCGGCGCAATAGAACAGCAGCAGTTCGTCGGCACTGCCGCCTGAGGCATGTATGCCGTCGAGCAGCACGCGCATCGTTTCGTCCGAATCGACCGTGGGCGATTGCAGCAGCGTCAGCACTGCATTCGGCGGGATCTCTCCGACGCAGAACAACGAGCCGTCGTCGCCCAGCATCACCGGAATGCGCACGACGACATGGTGGTTGGCGCGGACGATGCCGAACGGGAAATGCACGGCGAGCTGGTAGAAATTCTCGCGGGATATCTCAACACCGTACTGCGACTGCACCATTTCGCTATAGACCTCGAACGCGGGACGCCAGTCGATCTGGCTGATGCGGTTGCCCTCAGTGGAGGTCGCATAGACCGACTTTCCCGGGGCATGGTAGCCGTGCTCTAGCACCGCGCCATGGTGCGGTTTGAGCAGTATCACCAACAGGCCGTTCTGCACCAAGCGGTTCCCGTCGAACAGGCAGGGCATGGGCTGGAAGGTCTCGCTGCCAGCATTGACGCCGGCATAGTGCACGCGGTTCGCCAGCCGCAGATACAGGCCGTCGAGCAGGGTCGCGATGTTGGGCACCATCGCATCGAACAGCATGAACAGCGTGATGTCCGGCGTGTCGTCGAGCTGCGGCCGCAGCCCGGCGGCGATTTCGTCCATCACGCGCTCCACGCCGACCGCGTCGGTCGGCAGATTCTCGTACAGCGCCGCATAAGGCATATGATCGAAACACAGCAGCCAGACGCCGGAAGTGGCGAAGGCGTCGTCCCTGACCAGCGCGGGAAAAATCGCCCCGACCAGCGGCACGCCGCGGTTCGCGCACGCGCGCTGCAGCAGCGCGACCCGTTCTTTTTCCGCTTCGGGCAACAGGGCGCAAACACCCATCGCCGGATGCAGTGCATGCCATTCGGCCAGCGCCTGGTCCACGGCGGATTCGCTCACCTCCAGCAAATATTTCATCATGTCGCCACCTCCACGAGGTTCACTGCTTGTCTGTTCATCATCTTTGCAAAACCGCAATATGGTCGAAACCATACCAGCCGCGGCACAAGGCATCAACCCCAGAACAGAATTTAAAGCAGTGAGGATGCGCTTATCGCGGCGGCGACCTGCCCGGCCCGCGCCTCAGAGCTGGACCGGCCAAACCATTTTTTGGTCTGCCAGCAGTTCTTCGAACTGCGCCAGCGGCAGCGGCCTGCCGAACAGATAGCCCTGATACGCACCGCAGCCGTGGCTATCGAGAAACGCCCATTGCGCCTCGGTCTCCACGCCTTCCGCGATCACGTTCAGGCCGAGCGCTTCGCTCATCGCGATGATGGTCTGCACGATGGCCGCATCGTTGCTGTCGGTGGCGATGTCGCGCACGAACGACTGGTCGATCTTGATCTGCGCCAGCGGCAGTTGCTTGAGATATTGCAGCGAGGAGTAGCCGGTGCCGAAATCGTCCATCGAAAAGCTCACGCCCAGCCGCTTCAGTTCGGACATCTTGGCGATAGTGTCCTCGACGTTCTCCAGCGCCATGCTCTCGGTCAGCTCAAGCTTCAGCAGCCGCGAATCGATGCCGTAGCGCCGCACCGCATCCTGCACCTGACCGACAAACTCGGTTTGGCGAAACTGCTTGGCGCTGACGTTGATCGCCAACTGAAAACCGCGCATCGCCTCGTCATCCTGCCAAGCCGCGAGCTGGGCGCAGGCGGCGTCCAGCACCCATAGTCCGATCGGCAGGATCAGTCCTGTCTCTTCCGCCAGCGGGATGAACTGCAGCGGCGACACCAGGCCGCGTTGCGGATGCTCCCAGCGCAGCAGCGCCTCGGCGCCGCAGGCTAGTCGCGCAGCATCGACCTGCACCTGGTAATACAGCCTGAACTGCCCGGCTTCCAGCGCCGCACGCAGATCGGCCTCCAGCGCCGCGCGCGCCTCGACGGCCGCCTGCATCGCCGGATCGAAGAAACGGATGGCGTTGCGCCCCGCCAGCTTGGCCTGATACATCGCCATGTCGGCCCACTTGAGCAGATCATCGACGCTGTCGTCGTGACTGTAGAACAGCGTCAGGCCGATGCTGGAGGTGCATCGATGAAGGATCGTCTCGCCGGCGACGGCCGGACGCTCCATCCTGTAGGGCTGGTCCAGCGCGGCGCGGATTTTTTCCGCCACCAGTTCGGCCTGCTGCACCGCCTCGTCGGTGTCGCCGCTCAGGTCTTCCAGCATCACGACGAATTCGTCGCCGCCCAGCCGCGCGGCGCTATCCTGCTCGCGGATACAGGCGGTGATGCGGTGCGCGACCTCGATCAGCAGCAAGTCGCCGGCCTCGTGCCCGTGCAGGTCGTTGAGGGTCTTGAAATGGTCCAGATCGATGAACATCAGCGCACCGTAACGCTTGCTGCGCGCGGCTGCGGGAACCGCCTTACCGAGCCTGTCCTGCAGCAAACGGCGATTGGGCAATCCGGTGAGCGCATCGTAGAAAGCCAGATTGTGAATCTCCTGCTCGACCTTCTTGCGCTCGCTGATGTCCTGCTTCACCGCGATGAAATGCATAATCTGTCCGGCATCGTCGAGCACCGGCGTGATGGTCATCTCCTCATCGTACAGCGAGTCGTCCTTGCGCCGGTTGACCAGTTCGCCGCGCCACACGCGGCCGGCCATCACGGTTTGCCACAACTGCCGGTAGAACAGTTCGTCATGCCGGCCGGATTTCGCCAGATCGCGCGGCGTATGACCAATGGCCTCGTCGGCGGCATAGCCGGTCAAGTCGGTGAACGCCTTGTTCACCCAGACGATGTGGCCGGCGGGATCGGTGATCAGCATCGCGTTGGCCGCCGCATCGAGCGCGCTGTCCTTCAGGCGCAACATGCTCTCCATCGCATAGCGTTCGGTGACATCGTGCACGATGGAAAACAGCAGCGTCCGCCCTTCCACGCTGACCGGCGAGGAATGCACCTCGACGGTGCGCACCTCGCCGCTGGCCAGACGGTGCGGAAACACGAAGAAATTGCGTTCCTCGCGCTCGGCACGGGCGCGTTCCGTGGCGATCTGCTCCGGTGGCAGCAAATTGATCTGCGAAATATTCATCGCCCTCAGCTCGGCAACCGGATAGCCGTAAAAGTGTTCGGCGGCGGGATTGGCATCGATAATTTCGCCACCGTGCGGTTCGATCAGCAGCATGGGCGAATCGTGGCGCTCGAACATCTGGCGGAAGCGCGCCTCGCTGGCCTGCAATTCGCCGGTGCGCTGTTCCACGTTCTCTTCCAGCGTCGCATTGGCGGATAGCAATTCCAGCGCCAGATGGTCGCGCTCCCTGTAGGCGGAGCCGAGGCGGCGGTTGTTGCGCCACAGATAGATCGAGGCGGCGAATATGCCCAGCCACAGCAGCCCGCCGCCGCCGACCAGCCACAACGCATATTTGCGCACAACGTCGCGCCAATCGAAATCATGCGAGCGTTCGGAAGTCACGCCCAGCCGCATCACCAGCGCCTCGACCGGCGCATAGTTGCCGGGCGGCGTGAAGCCGTAATACTTCCCTGCGCTGGCGGCGGCATCGTCCGGCTTGATGTTCAGCAGCGCCAGCGCAACCTCCTTGACCAGCGACTCCGGGACATCCGGCATCGCCGAGAAAGCCCACTCCGGATACAGTTCGGTGGAACGTAGTTGCGGGAAATCGGCGAGCGGCTGCGGGGAAATTATCTTGATTTGATCGAGACTGAGCTTGCCCTCGCGCGCCATGGACTCGAGAATGCCGGTGCGCACGAAACCGGCATCAGTGCGCCCCGTCAGCACCTCGTTCACCACCTTGTCGAACGGCATACCGGTATAGCGCATCGCGCGGATTTCGCCGATATCCACCCCCTGCTTGAACAGTTCCCAGCGCTGCATCAGATAACCGCCGAAGGATTGTTCGCTGACTGCGGAGACCGCCTTGCCGCGCAAGTCGGCCATGCCGTCGATGTCGGCGCGTTCGGCGCGAGTGAAGATCACGCCGCCGAAACTGCTGACCGGGCGGCCTTCCGCCAGCGGCATCAGCGTGGCGATCACCGACAGACCGTGGTCGGCCCGGTTGGTGATGTAATGCTCGGGGTTGGTCAGCACGAAGTCGAATCGACCGCGGTTCACCGCCATATCGAGTTCGGGGAAGAACATCGGTTCGATGCTGAAACGGTACTCCGGCAACGCGACATTCAGGTAATCGGCGGTGGCCTGCCAGCGCTGGCCGGTCTGTTCGAGGGAACGGAACGCCAGCACGCCAATGCGGATTTCCTGCGCGGCATGCGACGGCAGCGCCTGCATCAAAACGGCCAGGGCAAACAACGCTGCGAACAGGCTGCGCAGCGTCATTCTTCGCTACTCTGATGCAACAATACCTCGAATTGATCGAGCGACAGCGGTTTGCCGAACAGGTAGCCCTGGAACGCATGACAGCCGTGTTCGTCTAGGAACTCGCACTGCTCTGCGGTCTCCACGCCCTCGGCGATCACGTTCAGGCCTAGCGCATCGCTCATCGCGATGATGGTTTGCACGATGGCCGCATCGTTCATGTCGGAGGCGATGTCGCGCACGAAAGACTGGTCGATCTTGACCTGGTCCAGCGGCAATTGCTTGAGATATTGCAGCGAGGAATAGCCAGTGCCGAAATCGTCCATCGAGAAACTCACGCCCAGCAGCTTCAGCTCGCGCATCTTGGCGATGGTGTCTTCGAGATTGTCCTGCACCATGCTCTCGGTCAACTCCAGTTTGAGCAACGAGGATTTCGCGCCGCTTTCCTGCACCGCGCGCTGCACCCTTGCGACGAAGTCCGCCTGACGGAATTGTTTCGCGCTGACGTTCACCGCCAGCGTCAGGTCGCGCGTCAAGACACTGCCCTGCCAAATCTTGAGCTGCGCGCAGGCGGTTTGCAGCACCCACAGACCAATAGGCACGATCAGTCCGGTCTCTTCGGCCAGCGGAATGAACTGTATCGGCGGCACCAGGCCGCGCTGCGGATGCTGCCAGCGCAGCAGCACTTCCGCGCCCAGCGGACGATGGCGGCTGTCCACCTGTATCTGGTAATACAATTGAAACTGGCGATTTTCCAGCGCCAGACGCAACTCGGTTTCCATATCCGCACGTGCTTCAATGGCCGACTGGGTCTCCGGATCGTAGAAGCGAATCGCGTTGCGCCCCGCGGTCTTGGCCTGGTACATCGCGATGTCAGCATATTTGAGCAGGTTATCCACGCTGTCTCGGTGCCCCTTGAACATCGCAATGCCGATACTCGGCGAGGTGTGGTGGGGGCGTCCCTTGAGCTGGTAGGGTTCGTTCAACGCCGCCTGCACTTTTTCGGCCACACGCTCGACCTGGGTCGCAGCCTTGTCGGCGCTGGTGCTGAGCGCCTCCAGCACTACGACGAATTCGTCGCCGCCCAGCCGCGCTACGGTGTCGCCGTCGCGCACGCAGGACGACAGGCGCAACGCCACCTCGATCAGCAGCAGGTCGCCGATCTCATGCCCCTTGGTGTCGTTCAGCGTCTTGAAATGATCCAGATCGAGGAACATGATCGCGCCGTGCTGACGGCTGCGCGCGCTGACCGCCATTGCCTGCTGCAATCTGTCCATCAGCAGCCGCCGGTTGGGCAGATTGGTCAGCGCGTCGAAAAACGCCAGTCGGTAGATCTGCTGCTCGGTCTGCTTGCGTTCGGTGATGTCGCGCACCGTCGCTTGCAGGATAGTCCGGCCGTCCAGTTCCAGCGCGCTGAACAGCACCTCGGCCGGAAAATCCTTGCCGTTGTCGGCGCGCCGGTATATCCACTCGAAGCGGTCGCTGCCCTGCTCCATCGCCGTGGCGATGTGCTGGTTCGCCAGCGACATGGAATCCGCACCGTCCGGCTGCTGTGGCGGCGATAGTACTCCCGGATGTTTGGCGCAGAATTCCTCCACGGTCGCGCAGCCGAACATCGCCAGTGCAGCCTGATTGCAATCGAAGAAGCCATGCTCGTCGAGCAGCATCACCGCATCGCCGGTGGAGTCGTAGAGCGTACGGAATTTCATTTCGGACCGGGCCAGCGCATTTTCCGCCTGCTTGCGTTCCGTGATATCGAAGAACGTGGCGACCGCGCCTTGCACCATGCCGTCCTTGACGACGGGATGCGACCAGTATTCGACCGGGAACGACGTGCCGTCCTTGCGCCAGAACACTTCGTCGTCCACCCGGACTTCCTGGCTGGCCTGGAATGCCAGATACATGCGGCATTCCCGCGCCGGATAAAAACTGCCGTCCACGCGGGTATGGTGGGTCAGCTTGTGCATATTCTTCCCCACCACTTCGCCGGCCTCCGCATAGCCCAGCATCGCCAGGCCGGAAGCATTGATGAAGGTGCAGCGCCCTTCCATGTCCACGCCGTAGATGCCCTCGGCCACCGAATCGAGTACGCGCTGCAATACCTCGTGCGATTCGCGCAACGACTGGGTCATTTCCTGCGCCTGCCGTTCGGCCCGCTGCTGCAACTCACCATGCGCCTGCTCCAGCGTCGCCAGCGCCTCGGCATTCTGGCGCGCCATGCGCTGATCGAACAGCGACGCAAGCAGGCTTCCGCCGAACCAGAACAGCGAAATGGTCGCCACCAGCAATGCGAGGGCGTTCGGCTCTATCGACCAACCGGTCGACAGACACATGCTGCCCGGTTGAATTTGCAGGCCCTGCATCGCGGTGTAATGCATCCCGGAAATCGCAAAACCCATGATCAACGCACCCAGCACGGAACGTGGCAACGGTTTCAGCCTGATGCGCTCGCCCCGATACATCATCAGCAGCGCCCCCCAGGAGGCTGCCACCGCGATGGCGACCGACAATACGACGACGGGCGTGGAATAATCGATCGGCGGCGACATCCTGAGCGCAGCCATGCCGACGTAATGCATCGCACCGATCCCCGCCCCCATCACCAGACCACCGACTAACAGCCGAACGATGCCGATATGCTCGTCGCGCAGCACCCTGAACCCAAGCAACGCAGCGGCAATCGCCGGCAGGATGGAAATCAGGGTCCAGGCTGGATCGTAAGCCAAAGGAATAGGCAGATGGAAGGCGAGCATGCCGATGAAATGCATCGACCAGATAGCCGCGCCCAGAGTGATGCCGCCGACGATCATCCACCACATCGCCGCACTCCCGCGGCTCTCGCGCATGCGCTGCGCATGGGCGAGCGCGGTGAACGAACCGATCATTGCGACCAGCACGGACAGCGCCACCAGCGAGGTATTCCAGGATATCGGCAAGACTGACTTTGTTGGTTATTGTGACTCGGCGCAATCCTACCCCAAAACTCAGGCTGCCGCATGCTGCATCCTGACAATGCCGCAGCCCCCTCATACCCCCGAACCGAGCCTCCGGCTCCCGCCCGCGCTATAATCGCGCCCTTCTTTCGTTCGCATTCCCGGTCCCTACGCCATGTCCCACAACCTGTTCAACAGCCGTCTATCCTTCAGCCTCGCATCCGGCAAGCAAGGCACGTTCTACTCGCTCACCGCGCTGGAAGCCGCAGGCATCGGCAACATCTCGCGCCTGCCCGTCTCCATCCGCATCGTGCTGGAGTCTGTCTTGCGCAACTGCGACGGCAAGAAGGTGACCGAAAAGCATGTGCGCGAGCTGGCGAATTGGAAACCGAACGCTCCGCGCACCGAAGAGATTCCCTTCGTCGTCGCCCGCATCGTGCTGCAAGATTTCACCGGCGTGCCGCTGCTGGCCGACCTCGCCGCGATGCGCGATGCTGCCGCCGCACAGGGCTGCGACCCCAAGGTCATCGAGCCGCTGGTGCCGGTGAATCTGGTGGTGGACCACTCGGTGCAGATCGACAGCTACAACAATCCGAACGCGCTGAAGATCAACATGGAGATGGAGTTCGAGCGCAACACCGAGCGCTACCGCTTCATGAAATGGGGCATGCAAGCGTTCGACACCTTCAAGGTCGTACCGCCCGGCATCGGCATCGTGCATCAAGTGAATCTGGAATATCTGGCGCGCGGCGTGCTGCAAAAGGACGGCGTCACTTATCCCGACACGCTGGTCGGCACGGACAGCCACACCACGATGATCAACGGCATCGGCGTGGTCGGCTGGGGCGTGGGCGGCATCGAGGCGGAAGCCGGCATGCTGGGCCAGCCGGTGTATTTCCTGACGCCTGATGTCGTCGGCGTGCACCTGAAAGGCAAGCTGCGCGAAGGCGTGACCGCGACCGATCTGGTGCTGACCGTCACCGAACTGATGCGCAAGCAGAAGGTCGTCGGCAAGTTCGTCGAGTTCTTCGGCGAGGGCACTGCCGCGCTGACGCTGCCCGACCGCGCGACCATCGCCAACATGGCGCCGGAATACGGCGCGACCATGGGCTTCTTCCCGGTCGACGACGTCACCGTGCAGTTCATGAAGAACACCGGTCGCACCGAAGAGGAAGTGGACGCCTTCGAATCCTACTTCAAGGCGCAGGGCCTGTTCGGCATCCCGCAAGCTGGCAGCATCGACTACAGCAGCGTGGTCGAACTGGACCTGTCCAGCATCGAGCCGTCGCTGGCCGGACCGAAGCGCCCGCAGGACCGCATCGCGCTGTCCAGGATGAAAGAGACCTTCAACACGCTGTTCAGCAAACCCATCGCGGAGAATGGCTTCAACAAGCACGCCGAAGAACTGGGCAAGCGCTACACCACCGGCCTGCCCGACCGCAGCGGCACGGTGTGCATCCCGGTCTCGGGCGGCGGCCGTCAGGATGGCGCGCAGAGCAGCAGCGAAATGGAGATGGCGGACGACCATCCGACCGCCTCGGTGCGTTGCGAAACAGCCGACGAGATGCTGCCCCCGGTCGAGATCGGCCACGGCGACGTGCTGATCGCCGCGATCACCTCCTGCACCAACACCTCCAACCCCGGCGTGCTGCTGGCCGCGGGCCTGCTGGCGCAGAAGGCGGTGGCCAAGGGCCTGCGCGTCAAACCGCACATCAAGACCACGCTGGCCCCCGGCTCGCGCGTGGTGACCGAATATCTGGGAAACGCCGGCCTGCTGGAACCGCTGGCGCAACTGGGCTTCACCGTCGCCGCCTACGGCTGCACCACCTGCATCGGCAACTCCGGCCCGCTGGACGCCCAACTGGAAGAGACCATCGTCAAGAACGACCTGATCGCCGCCGCGGTGCTGTCCGGCAACCGCAACTTCGAGGCGCGCATCCACGCCAACATCAAGGCCAACTTCCTGGCCAGCCCGCCGCTGGTCGTCGCCTACGCCATCGCCGGCAAGATGAACATCAACCTCGACACCGAGCCGCTGGGCGTGGGCAAGGATGGCCAGCCGGTATTCTTGCGCGACATCTGGCCGAACAGCCACGAGATCCAGACCGTGATGAAGTATGCCGCCGACCCGGCGATGTACCGGCGTCTGTATTCCGACCTGACCCGCGATCTGCCGCTGTGGAACGCCATCGCCGCCCCCACCGGCGACCGCTACCAATGGGACGACTCCACCTACATCGCGCGTCCGCCGTTCTTCGATGCCGCCGCGCCCAAGGTCGGCGACATCAAGGGAGCCAAGGCGCTCGCGCTGTTCGGCGACTCCGTCACCACCGACCACATCAGCCCGGCCGGCAGCTTCAAGCCGACCACGCCCGCAGGCCAGTACCTGCAAGGCAAGCATGTCGCGGTGAAGGACTTCAACAGCTACGGCTCGCGCCGCGGCAACCACGAGGTGATGATGCGCGGCACCTTCGCCAACGTGCGCGTGAAGAACCTGATGCTGCCGTTGAAAGACGACGGCTCCCGCGTCGAAGGCGGCTACACCCTGTACCACGGCGAGCAAATGGCGATCTACGACGCCGCGATGAAGCACATCGCCGACAACACCCCGACCGTCATCTTCGCCGGCGAAGAATACGGCACCGGCTCCAGCCGCGACTGGGCGGCGAAAGGCACGCAACTGCTGGGCGTAAAGGCCGTCATCGCCAAGAGCTACGAACGCATCCACCGCAGCAACCTGGTGGGCATGGGCGTCCTGCCGCTGCAGTTCAAGGGCAGCGATACCCTCGCCAGCCTCAACCTCACCGGCGACGAGACCTTCGACCTGACCGGCATAGCCGGCGACCTGAAGCCGCAACAGGACGTGACCCTCACCATCACCCGCAAGGATGGCAGCTCGCAGACCGTTTCGCTCCTCCTCCGTATAGACACGCCTATCGAAGTGGACTACTACAGGAACGGCGGGATACTGCCGTATGTGCTGAAGGAACTGGTGGGCAAGGCGTAAGCGCTCGGCTCACGATGCTGAAAAAAGGAGAAGCCCGCGAAATGCGGGCTTCGTCTTTGAGACATTTTCCGTTTCCGCTACAAGAGCGGCCATTTGAGATAGCTCAGAATAATTGCTGTGGCTTCCAAGCCGCTAACACTTTTTGCCGTTCCTCCAATTCTTCCTTTCGTTTTAATTGCTGTTGCACCCAATCCTCTAGCGGATGCTGTGTTTCCCATTCTTTCTTTTGTTTTGCGACATACTCGTTTTCATAGCGCTCCACCTCTGGGTGGTAGAGCCAACGCCCATGACTGGGGACATCAAAGAGAAATTGGTTCAGCAATGAAAAATCCATTGCTGCACGGGCTTCAGACACATTTATCTCAATGGCATGGATTCCACGCTTTTTAATTTTTTGAAGTTTGAGGTCATCAACCAAATGGGTCACAGCGATCTCAACCAGAATCTCCATTTGTTTACCCGATTCCACCACCATAATGTCAGGACGAAAATCATCTAACCAAGGCTCAATACGAACCTCAGATAGCTTCTTCAAATTGTAGGTATAGAGAAGTTCCGTAGATGGGCGTTTTCCATATCCAGCCGGATAATGGAGAACGGCTGGAGGAAGGGATAATTCCATGCGTCCGGCAATAAGCTGCTTGGTCGCCAAATGAACGGCTGTTTCGAAACCTTTTTTACAATCATCCCCAACCGCATGCGCAAAGTGTGGAGTTTGAGCATTCTGTCGTGCAATCAGAGGATGTTTACAGCACGGACAAACACAACCACATGCATTCCCATTCGAGACTTGTCGAGGCTCATACAGCACTCCGTCTTTCAGACCAAAAGGTATCAATAAGGCCACTCAATCACCTTCCGTAGAGTAAAGCCTGCGTAGGGCGCAATAACCAACGGGCATTGCGCCGTATGAATGAACTAAACGGGTCAGCATCGCATTCATTTTCACGCCGCCTTGATCTCTTCTCGAATAATCCGGCGCAACGTCTCTTCCGTCATTGGCTCGCCGCCCTGTGAAATAACCCGGCGCAACGCATCGTTGATCAACGTCTGATAGCCCTTCCCTTCCGCCTCGGCTTGATTGCGGAAGGCTTGCACCACGGAGGCATCCAGATACATGGTGACGCGCGTTTTGCCTGTGGCATTTTCGGCTTGCAGCTTGGCCAGGTGCGGTACGTTCTTCGCGCGCTTGGCTTTGGAAAAATCGTATTCAGCTTTCATATTGCCTCCGTTCATTGGTGGTCGCTCTGCGCGCGGAGATCAGTCGTATGGTTTCTTCGTCGCGCAACGTATAGCAGACCGTTATCAAGTGTCCCGTGCACGGCCACGAAACGCGCTTCGCCTTGAGCGTCGTCGTCCTCGCGCGCAAGCGCCATCGGATCGAGCAAGGCTGTGGCGGCTTCGTCGAACGCCACACCATGCTTTTTCAGGTTGGCGGCCGCTTTTCGTGGATCGTATTCGATGTCCATGCCATCAACACTATACGCACTTTATACATACATGCAACGATACAGTTGCCGGGCATTTCAACTGCCAGACGGAGTGGTGGTTTTCGTGGGAGCGACTTTAGTCGCGAAGGGACGAGGATGTGCAGCACATCCTTCGCGGCTAAAGCCACTCCTACAAAATACGAGCGGTCTGGTGGAGCCCGTGTGAACGCGATAACCAACGGGCATTGCGCCGTATGTGAACAACCAAACATCCGGTGCAATGCGTTGCACTTATTGCACCTCACCGAATAGCCCGCTATCCGCATGGACGCACAATCATGCTCATCCTTGCGGGTGTTTGGCATCCCTCGGCGCAGGGGATAGTGGTAGCATGAACCACCGGCCTTGAATGCAGCACACAAGTCCGGCTTATGGGCGTGACGGCCCATACGAAAGAACGATGTGCCTGCTCGACAGGCGCACACTATCGAGGAGAGTAACCGCATGCAGCACCATCCTTGCAGAGCAATGCGGAACTGGCCGGTGGGAGCAAAAACCGGAGAGCTGCTGTTTTTCGAAGGTTCCATATCACGATACGGGACACATCGGCACACTCAAGATCAAAGGAGCATCTCATGTTGAGAATATCCATCCTGTTAGTCTTCATCGCTGCGCTCATCGGTTGCCAGAAGTCGCCGCCCGAAAACACCGCCCCGCCGCAGAAGATCACCGTCGCATATACCTACCAGCCGCAGAGCACGCTGGTGCATGTCGCCGTAGTCAAGGGCTATTTCGCCGAGGAAGAGCTGGAGGTGCAGTCGCTGATGCATACCTACGGCAAAATGGCACTGCAATCCGTCACCGAGAACAAGGCCGATTTCGCGACTGTCGCGGAGACGCCCGTGATGTTCAATGTGCTCAATGGCGGGAAGATATTCGTGATCGCCAACATCGAGGCCAGCACCACGAACAATGCCATTGTCGCAAGAAAGGATACGGGTATCTCGGCGCCCGGCGACCTGAAGGGCAAGCGCATCGCCTACACCCCCGGCACGACGTCGGACTTTTTCCTGGATTCGTTCCTGACGGCCAACGGCCTCACCCGCAAGGACATCAAAACGGTCGGGCTGAAACCCGAGGAGATGCAGGATGCCATCATGGCGAAGAAGATCGATGCGGCCTCGACCTGGAACTACCCGTTGACCCAGATCAAGCAACAGCTCGGGGATGGCGGAATCATCTTCTATGACCGGGATATCTACACCGAGACATTCAATATCGCCGCAAGACAGGATTTCGTCCTGAAAAACCCCGGTACAACCCAACGTTTCCTGCGCGCGCTGATCAAGGCGGAAGACTTCGTGACCCGAAATCCGGACGAGGCGCAGACCATCATGTCCGTCGCCACCAAGATAGACAAGCGCCTGATCCATGAGGTCTGGGACGCCTTCAATTACCACGTCGTACAGGACCATACGCTATTACTCACGCTGGAGGACGAAACCCGGTGGGCGATGAAGAACAAGCTGACCGACCAGACCGTGATGCCAGATTACCTGAGCTATATCCATCTCGACAGCCTCAGGGCGATCAAACCGGAAGCGATCAAGATGAACCGGTAGAGCATCATGCACATCGCCACCCGACTGAGGATCATTTCGACCGCCACGACAGTTGCTCTCGTCGTATTGTCGTCGCTGCTGGCCTGGTCCTTCATCGAATTCAAAAGCGCCAAGAACGACTACTCGCTGGCGGATGAAATCGCGGTCAAGTTCTTCGAACGCGCCACGTTCAGGGACCAGTATTTCCTGTACCGGGAAGATCGCACGCGGATACAGTGGGACAAGAACAAGGAAGTGTCCGACCAATTAATGCAACAGGCCCGGATTCGATTCCGCAACGCAGAAAACCATCAGACGCTGACGCGCCTGCAGAAGCACATCGATGACACTGCGGCCCTCTTCCACCGCATCGTTGACAACACCGAGACGCTGAAAACCATCGCTGCCGACAGGCGCCATGTTTACGAGGAACTCGATCGGAGACTCTACAGCCAGTTGCTGTTGAAGGCCGCCATGGTGCGTGATACGACGAGCGCTCTGCGCAACGCAAGCTCGGGGCGTGTCGAGCTGACTTACCAGCGCCTGATCGCCGTCACCGCTTTGTTCGCGATCACCATCGCGCTGATCACCATCTTGACCTCGATTTCTCTCGGCAGACTGATCCGCAGGCGCTTGATACCGCTGCACGACGGCGCGAAGATCATCGCCCAAGGCAACCTGGATCACCGGATCAAAGCCGGCGGCGCCGACGAGTTTGTCGAACTCGCAGAGTCCATCAATGCCACGACCGAGAAGCTTCAGGCATTCACCCGTAAACTCGAAGCGGAAATCGGCGAGCGCAAACAGGCGGAGGCCGCGCTGCAGAACTCGAACGAATTGCTCCAGTCCGTGATAGAAAACGTGCCGGCCCGCATCTTCTGGAAGAACCAGACTCTGCATTACCTGGGCTGCAACACTCATTTTGCGCGAGATGCCGGCTACTCCGGACCGGAAAAAATAATCGGCAAGACCGATTTCGATATGGGTTGGAAAGCGCAGGCCGAGCTTTACCGCGCTGACGATAAAGCGACTATGGATTCAGGCTCTTCCAAACTGGATTACGAAGAACCCCAGACGACGCCGAACGGAAACACGATCTGGCTACGCACATCCAAGGTGCCGTTACGCGACGAGAACAACCAGGTCATCGGCGTCCTGGGCATCTATCAGGACATCACAAAACAGCGGACTATTGAGGAACAAATACGCCACCTTGCGCATTACGACCCGCTCACCGACTTGCCCAACAGGACATTGTTCAGCGACCGCCTGCAACAGGCCCTTGCCGCCGCCCGACGCGACAGGACGCATCTGGCCCTGATGTTCGTCGATCTGGATAAATTCAAGCAGATCAACGACAGCCTCGGACACTATATCGGAGACCTGCTGCTGAAAGAGGTGGCGAAGCGCATGCAGGGCTGCGTCCGCGAATCCGACACGGTCGCCCGCATAGGCGGGGACGAATTCGTGGTCCTGCTGCCGTCCATTGAAACGGCCCGGGATGCGGTACTCGTCGCGGAAAAGATACGCGAGGCCATCAACCGCGTCTTCGTCCTGTCCGGCGAAGAGCTGGATATGTCGGTGAGCGTGGGCGTTGCGGTGTATCCGGAACACGGGAAAGACGAACATCAACTTGCCCAGAACGCCGACATCGCCATGTACCATGCCAAGGAGGCCGGACGCGACAACGTGATGCTTTTCCGGGAGGAAATAGCCGCGAAATAGGCCGAACTATCCGGCTTGCCTACACCCTTACTCTCCAGGGTTCTTGATTCTGCCGTGCATGCCCTCATTTAACAGATATCATTAGAAAGGGGGTTGTTATGCCTACCGTTCGCCCTCCAGCCGTCGCCGGGATGTTCTATCCCGCCGATCCCAGGGAGCTTGCCCAGGAAGTGCAAGCTTTCCTGCATGAGGCACAATCGAGTCCGCTGAGGCCGAAAGCGCTGATCGCACCGCATGCGGGCTACATTTACTCCGGCGCGATTGCCGCCAGCGCCTATGCCGCGCTCAAGGACATCGCGCCGCGCATCCGCCGCGTGGTGCTGCTGGGGCCCACCCATCGCGTGGCGGTGCACGGCTTGGCCTTGCCGGAAGCAGAAGCGTTCGACACGCCACTGGGGCGGGTGAAGCTGGACGCCGGGGCGATGCGCGCCATCGCCCATCTGCCGCAGGTCGTCGTCAGCGACGCCGTCCACGCGTTGGAGCATTCGCTGGAAGTACAGTTGCCGTTCCTGCAGAGCGTGCTGTCCGATTTCATGCTGGTGCCGCTGGCGGTGGGCATGGCGACCGCCGATGAGGTCGCCGAGGTGCTGGAGACCTTATGGGGCGGCGACGAGACGCTGATCGTCGTCAGTTCCGACCTGTCGCATTACCTGCCCTACGCCGCCGCACAGTCTGTCGACGGCGGGACCACCGACGACATCGTCAAGCTGCGCCAGCCCATATCCCACGAGCAGGCCTGCGGCGGCACGCCGATCAACGGCCTGATCGTCGCGGCGCGCAAACACCATCTCAGGCCGCATCTGCTCGACCTGCGCAACTCCGGCGACACAGCAGGCGCGCGCGACCGCGTGGTCGGCTATGCCGCATTCGCCTTCACCGAGGAGGAAGATCATGTTAGTCACTGACCAAGGAGAAACCTTGCTGCACTTGGCGCGCGCCGCCATCGGAAAAGAACTCGGCTTCCGCTCGCACGACCTGCCGCGCACTGCCTGGCTGGAAGAGCCCGGTGCGACATTCGTCACGCTGATGCTGGACGGACAGTTGCACGGCTGCATCGGCACGCTGGAAGCCTGCCGTCCGCTGATCGACGACGTGTGCCAGAACGCCGTCTCCTCGGCATTCCGCGATCCGCGCTTCCCGCCGCTGACGAAGGAAGAATTCGCCGATGTACAGGTCGAGGTGTCGCTGCTCAGCAAACCGCAACTCATCAGTCACAGCCGCGAAGAAGATGCGCTCGCACAACTGAGTCCGGGGCAGGATGGCGTGATCTTCGAATATGGTCATTACCGCTCCACCTACCTGCCGCAGGTATGGGCGCAGCTGCCCGATCCGCAATCCTTCATCGCCAACCTGAAGAACAAGGCAGGCCTGCCGTCGGACTTCTGGTCGGACGAGGTCAGGCTGTCGCATTACACCGTGCAGAAATGGCGCGAAGGAGAGCTGCCCCAAGGAGGACAGCCCCTAGGAGAACGGCATGGATGAACCGATAGGCGATACCGAGCGCTACCCCGCGCGCTGGTGGCACATGCTCGAAGACGGTCGCATCCAGTGCGACCTGTGTCCGCGCGACTGCAAGCTGCGTGAAGGCCAGCGCGGCGCCTGCTTCGTGCGCGGCCGCGCGGGCGACACGATGGTGCTGACCACCTACGGCCGCAGTTCCGGCTTCTGCGTCGATCCCATCGAGAAGAAGCCACTCAACCATTTCTATCCCGGCAGCAGCATCCTGTCGTTCGGCACCGCGGGCTGCAACCTCGCCTGCAAGTTCTGCCAGAACTGGGACATCTCCAAGTCGCGCAGCTTCGACAAGCTCGCCGACCAAGCCGGCCCGGAAGCCATCGCGAACATGGCCGTGGAGCTCGGCTGCAAGAGCGTGGCCTTCACCTACAACGACCCGGTGATCTTCGCCGAATATGCGATGGATGTGGCCGACGCCTGCCACGAGGCCGGCGTGAAGACCGTCGCGGTAACCGCAGGCTACATCCACGCCGCGCCGCGCGCGGAGTTCTACGCGAAGATGGATGCGGCGAACGTGGACCTGAAGGCGTTCACCGACGAGTTCTACCTCAAGCTGACCGGCGCGCATCTGGAACCCGTGCTGGATACGCTGAAATACCTGCGGCACGAGACCCAAGTATGGTTCGAACTGACCACGCTGCTGATCCCCGGCTACAACGACAGCGCGCAAGAGATAGGACGGATGAGCGAATGGATCGCGAAGGAACTGGGCACGGACGTGCCGCTGCATTTCACCGCCTTCCATCCCGATTACAAGATGACCGACATACCCGCCACGCCTGCGGGCAAGCTGACCGAGGCGCGGCAGATCGCACATTCCGCCGGGCTACAGCATGTCTACACCGGCAACGTGCATGACCTTTCCGGCGGCACTACCTGTTGCGCGTCGTGCAAGCAAACGCTGATCGTGCGCGACTGGCATCTGATCCGCGAATACCACCTCACCGAGAACGGGGAATGCCCGCATTGCGGTGCGAAGCTGGCGGGACATTTTGGCAAGTTCGAGAAGGCATTCGGCAGGCAGCGTATTCCGCTGCGGATGATCAACGTCTGACCCTCATGGCACTCGGTGAAGCCAAATTGCAATTTGCGTAACACCGCGAACCCATTCCTTCCCCTTGGGAGGGGAAAGGTTAGGATGGGGGGTGACTCGGCGAAGGTACAATGTTTCTACCCCCTCCCTAGCCCTCCCCCTGCAAGGGGGAGGGGATTTCGAGACAGGACAAGAATATGGACACCAGGACAGAACGCGACTCTTTCGGCCCCATCGAGGTTCCTGCCGAACGCCTGTGGGGCGCGCAGACGCAGCGCTCGCTGCAGTACTTCCACATCTCCATCGAGCGCATGCCGGACGAAGTCGTGCTCGCGCTGGCGGCGGTGAAACGCGCCGCCGCGCTGGTCAACCGCGATCTTGGCTTGCTGAATGAGAACAAGGCCAGCGCCATCGTGCAGGCCGCGGACGAAGTGCTAGCCGGCCGACATACGCAGGAGTTCCCTCTGTCTGTATGGCAGACCGGCTCGGGTACGCAGAGCAACATGAATATGAACGAGGTGCTCGCCAACCGCGCGTCGGAACTGCTGGGCGGCGAGCGCGGCGAGAAACGTTTGGTGCATCCGAACGATGAAGTGAATCTCGGCCAGTCGTCCAACGACATCTTCCCCACCGCGATGCATGTCGCGGCGGCCGGCGCCGTCGCACACCGGCTGCTGCCCTCACTGCGCACACTACGCACGACGCTGGAACAGAAGGCCGCAGCCTTCGCCGACATCGTGAAGATAGGCCGCACCCACCTGCAGGACGCGACGCCGCTGACGCTGGGACAGGAATTTTCCGGCTATGTCGCGCAACTGGAGCACGCGGAGGCGGCGATCACGGCCACGCTGGGGCCTCTGCACCGGCTCGCAGTGGGCGGCACCGCCGTCGGCACCGGGCTGAACACGCATGCCGAATTCGGCGACCGCGTCGCCGCCGTACTCAAGCTCAGCAGCGGCCTGCCTTTCACGAGTGCCTCCAACAAATTCGCCGCGCTCGCCGCGAACGACGAGCTGGTGTCGGCGCACGGCGCGCTGAAGACGCTCGCCGCCGCGCTGATGAAGATCGCCAACGACGTGCGCTGGCTGGCCTCCGGCCCGCGCTCCGGCTTGGGCGAGATTTCCATCCCCGAAAACGAGCCCGGCAGCTCCATCATGCCGGGCAAGGTGAACCCGACGCAGTGCGAGGCGCTGACGATGCTGTGCTGCCAGGTGTTCGGCAACGACGTCGCGATCAACTTCGGCGGGGCGTCCGGCAACTTTGAGCTGAACGTATACCGGCCGATGATCGCGCACAATTTCCTGCAGAGCGTGCGCCTGCTGGCCGACGGCATGGCGAGTTTCGAGGAGCATTGCGCGCGCGGCATAGCGGCCAACGAGGCGCGCATCGCCGAGCAGATGGAACGCTCGCTGATGCTGGTGACCGCACTGACGCCGCACATCGGCTACGACCGCGCCGCCGAGATCGCCAAGCGCGCGCACCGCGACGGCGGCACGCTGAAACAGGCAGCCCTCGCGCTGGATTACGTCACGGCGGAAGATTTCGACCGCTGGGTGATTCCCGCGGAGATGGTTCATCCCGGCACGGGAGCAGCGTAGTCCGGTTATCATAACGCCCTCGGTCTCTCGGCCGGCCCGCCGCAACACTGCTCACGAAAAGACCATCCTATGTCCATCGACATCGACAACGCGATAAAAGAACTCACCAGCAAGGGCATCAAGCTCCCGCCGCAACCGAGGGTGCTGCTGGAGCTGCAGAAGAAGTTCGCCTCCGACAACTATACGATGAAGCAGCTTGCGACCATCATCTCCGGCGATCCCGGTATCACCGCAATGCTGTTCAAGGCGGTGCGCTCGCCGGTATTCGGCGGCGGCAAGAAGCTGGACAACCTCGAACAGGTGCTGATGCTGATCGGCGTCAAGCAGACCTACAACCTGGTGCAGGCAATCTCGCTGTCCAGCAGCCTGTCCGATGCCAGCCGCAAGGCATTCGAAGTGTTCTGGACCCGTTCGCAGGAGATCGCGCAAATCGCGTCGCTGATCGCCGCGGAGCGCGTATCGGTGTGCAACATCTTCCCCGATCAGGCCTACATGGCCGGCATCTTCCACGAGTGCGGCGTGCCGGTACTGATGCAGCGCTTCCCCGATTACTGCGGCAGACTGCATCTGGAAAGCGCCTGCTGCTGGCCAACTCTGGCCGAGGAAGACAAGCAATATCACGTCGACCACAGCAGCATCGGTTATCTGGTGGCGCGCCACTGGAAGCTGCCGGACTTCGTGTGCAAAGCTATCCTGTACCACCACGAAATGCCGCACGAGGAACACGGCGCGGTGCGCACGCTGGTCGCCATCCTGCAACTGGCGATTCACTTCTACCACCGCATCGGTCGGGTCGACGACCCGATCTGGTACAAGTTGCGCGACGAGGTACTGGTCGAGCTCGGCATCAGCCCGGACTCGGAGCAGGAATACTACGAACATATCAGCGAGCAGTTTCTGGGCTGAGCCGGCCCCCCCAGTCATTCGAAGTCACGGAGAAAACACGATGGAGGTTTTCGCACATTTGTTCGGCCATGCCTCCAGCCAGCCGGCTCCCGGCCTGCTGCCCGCCATCGAGCGCGCGGTCAACGGCGTGGAGCCGTTGCTCAAGCAGACCGGCGGCTATCCGGGCGATTACCGCGCCCCCATCCAGTCCGCGCTGAAATACGCCCATGCCTTGGCAGCCCGACTGTCCGGACCGGTGGAAATTAACCGCGCATCCTATGCCGGCGACCCGCTGGTGCATGCCCTGTTCCCCTCGCTCGAATCCGTCACCGATGCGCTGGGCAACAGCTTGGCGCTGCAGAACCATCTGCGCGAATTCCCCGCCGACGGAGAGGTATATGCGCTGATGGGCATGCGCCGGATCGAGAAGGCCGTGGCCGGGATGCGCCTGACCGGAGAAGTAGTGCAGCACGACGTGATGCAGAACATGGTCTACTTCACCAGCCACACGATAGAGAGCACAGCGGCCAGCGAGGCCGAGGCGCGCGAGCTGGTCGCGATGAGCTTCTTCGACCGCCTGATCGGCAAGGTGGGACAGCGCATCGCGCAGCGCAAACAGGAAAAGCAGGCACTGCTACAGGAAAAGGACACGCTGATGGCGCGGCTGCATACCGCCGACGAAGGCTCTCGCCCTGCGCTACAAGAACAACTGGCTCGCCTGATGAGCGATCTGCAAAGCGCCATCGGCGCGCTGGAACTGGATCGTTATCAGGACGACTTCGTCGCGGTGCTGCTAGAACCGGCGCAACACCTGCATCTGGAGCAAACCGAGATCAGGCTGGACAGCATGGGTATCCGCCGCGACGATGCAAACGAGCACTCTGGGAAAACCATCGTGTTCGACGACCTGATCGGTTACGACCGCCGCAACTGGACCGTAACCATGGTGCATTGCAGTGACCTGCAATACGAAGAATTTTCCAGCCGACTGGAGCGCGCCTACCGCACCCTCACGGTGTAAGAAATTGCTGCGGAGGGAATCTGATGAAACTACTAGCCATTCCACTAGGCTGCCCAAATACAGCAGCCAAGTGGCTGGTTATGCGGCGTTGCGCGGCACTGGTTACGGCCACTGCGTTTAACCTCCGCTTTGCGGAGGTTAGCCTCACCGCAACTTCGTTGTCGAAATCCGGGGCCGCGTAGCGGCAAACCTTAAGTACATTCCGGTTTCTCCGTTGACCAGCGACTTGGCTGGCGTTGTTTGCCAGCTTTAGTCGATTGGCCATGCAAAGCCCCGTGCGCCTTGCATCCCTCCCTCCTCGCTAATTTCTAGTCGCTTCTATTGAGAAAATCAGGCGGCGATCTTCTTGCACTCGGTATAGCAGGCGGCGCAGCTCTCGCCGCAGGCCTTGCACGATTCGTGTTTAGCGGCGTGTTTCTTGCATTCGTCTTCGCACTGTTTGCACACGTCCATCGCAATCGCGGCCATGCGCGCCAGCTGTGTCGAATTCTGGTTCGCCAGTTGCTGCAGCGCGCCGCACACCGCCAGCGCTTCGTTCACGGTCTTCGCGCAAGCCGCCATATCCTTCTCGCCCTGCCCCAGCAGGTCGATGCAGTGATTCAGGCAAACCTCTCCCTTCTGGATGCAATCGGAGATCGCCAACGTCAGCGCTCCGCTCGCGGCTGCGCCGTGATGATGGCTATGGTCGTGTTCATGCATCGCAGCCTGTGCATTTCCCACCATCGCCGCACCGGCCAATGCGATGCCCCCGACCAGCAATTCCCTTCTGTTCATGCATTTCTCCTTTGCTTAAACAATTCTTATTCGTCCTGTACTTCGCGTCCCGGAAACAGTTCGGCAGTGTAGCCGAAGCGACTCATGTCAGTCATCCGCATCGGGTAGAGAATACCGTCCAGATGGTCGCATTCATGCTGCACAACACGTGCGTGGAAGCCGCTCACGGTCCGGTCTATCAGCGCGCCGTACTCGTCATGCCCCTGATAGCGGATATGCAGGAAACGCGGCACCACCCCACGCAGACCGGGCAGGCTCAGACAGCCCTCCCAGCCTTCTTCGTATTGTTCGCCGAGCGGCGTGATGACAGGATTGACCAGCACGGTATAGGGCACCGCATCCGCATCGGGGTAGCGCAGATTCTGCCCATTATCCTGCGCAGGAGGAGTGCCGAAAATCACCACGCGCAGCCCGACGCCTATCTGAGGTGCTGCCAGCCCGACGCCGTTCAGCGCCTCCATCGTGTCGCACATGTCGCGCAACAGCTCGCGCAATTCCTCGCCACCAAAATCCCGCACTGGCGCAGCCACCCGCTGCAAACGCGCATCGCCCATGCGCAATACCGTTCTGACGCTCATTTCAACTACTCCTGCTCAATTCAAAACACACCTGCCCCGGCTGGTTGCTGCCCAGCGTCAGCCGGTAACCCAGTTGCTCGGCCCAGCGCGCCGCCTGATACAAGCCTATCCCCAGACCGTTCTCCGAAACGACGACGTTGTGCAACAAGTTGGCGACCAACTGCTCCGGGATCGGCGTGCCGCTGTCGCAGACGATCAGACGTAGCGGTGCTGCCTGCAATTCGACCTCGATAGAAATAGCGGGTTCGATCTGGCGTTTCTTCAGCGCATTGTCGATCAAGTTGTCGAGCACGCAATCGAACAGTGTCGCCGGAATGCTGCTGTCCGGCAGGCTGTCCGGCGCATGCCATGTTACCGGCTGATGGCTGTTGCGCTGGCGCAAACCGTCCCACCATGCGTTCAGCCCGAGCTGCGGCCCGTCGTCCTGCATCTGGGGCTGACGCAGTTTGTTCAGCGTCTGCTCGATGCGCCGGGTCAGTTGCGGCAGTTGCTGCTGCAACAGTTGCTGCGAGCGCGCCTCCGGACTCTGTGCAATCGCGGTCAGCGAATGCAGCGACTGCAGCATGTTCTTCAGGTCATGGGTCAGGCGCGAACCGGTCTCGTACACCGCCTGCAAACGCGTGATGTCGCGCAGGTTCTGTTCGCGCTGTTTGGCCTGGTAGAAATAGCCGATCAGTTGCGCGAGCAGATAGACATGCAGCAGGATGCTGGGGCTGGGCGCATGCCTAGCGTACAGCGTCAGACGCAATCCGCCTTCCTGCACGCGCACGTCATGGCTGCTGAATTCGCCCTGCTGCCCCGCGCTATCCGCCGTCTGCCAGGAAAGTCCGGACAGCCACGGCAATTCGCCCAGCAGATCAACCGCGCGGCGCAGATAGGCGGCCGCATCCGGCTCGCGTTGCGCGGCCTCGGCCAGTTGCCGCAGCCAACTCTCGAACGGCGTGCCGACGCTCAGCAAGTAACGCGAAAAGATCGCCTGCAAGCCACCGAAGCCGGTGCGGCGCACCAGCGAGGGAGTGAAGCGCGGATTCCACAGCCCGCCCAGCGCCAGCAGCACCAGCCCGATCAGGAACAGCGTGCGCAACAGCGCTTCCGGATAATCGAGGTGCGCCAGCGTCATGAAGGCCAAGCTGCCCAGCACCACCAGCGCCAGCAGCATGAACAGCAACAGACTGTAAATGAAATCCACCGCACGCGCCTCTTCCGGCAACTCTTTCCGCCCCGGCAGCAGCGCCATCGCCACCAGCAGCAGCGGCAGCGCGGAAT
Organism: Gallionellales bacterium GWA2_60_142; assembly: GCA_001801085.1. Classification (GTDB taxonomy): domain Bacteria; phylum Pseudomonadota; class Gammaproteobacteria; order Burkholderiales; family Gallionellaceae; genus Gallionella. Next base: position 37,472 of record MGWR01000040.1, read on the forward strand.
TCATCATCGCGCGACCGATCTCTATCGTGAACTTCGCCGCGAACAGGTGCGGCACGACCCACAGCAGCAACACCGCCAGCAGATAGGCCACCACGGCCAGATAAAGCCTGCGCGTCCAACGGTCGCGGAACGCGAACACGCGCGCACCGACCAGCCCGAACAGACCGATCAGCCAGAAGGCGACCGCCCACCAGTTCAGCCAGTACGCCATCCCCACCGCCGCCAGCGCGATGAAGGCGAGCGCGCCCAACCCCACCTCGCGCTCGCCGCGCCACAGCGGCTGCCAGATCAGGAACAGGCCCATGTGCGCCAGCAACAAAGAACGCGCCCAAGGACTCTCGACCCCGAACAACAACGCGCCGTGCAGCAGCGCCAGCATCGCCAGCAACAGCCAGCGCGCACCGTGCACCCCTTCCCTCACCCCAAATGTCAACATTTCGTCATCGTCCGTCGGGTTACTGTCACCGCCTGATTGCAGACCTGCAAAAAACCGCATTAGCCCCGCACATCGCGGCTAAAACAGCCTCTAATCGCAATGGCATAGCATTTGCTGCTTACAGGATGCCTAAACAACATAATGGGAGACTAGCATAATGAAACGCCATCAATCAGGCTTCACCCTCATCGAAATCGCCATCGTGCTGGTCATCATCGGCCTGCTGCTAGGCGGCGTGCTCAAGGGACAGGAGCTCATCAACAGCGCCAAGGTCAAAAACCTGGCTTCCGACTTCAAGAACACATCGCTGTTCATCTATAGCTATCAGGACAAATACCATGCCCTGCCGGGAGATGACGCTCTCGCGGCAAGCCACGTCACCGGCGCAACGACTGCCGCTGTCGCCAAACGTGGCGACGGTAAAATCGACGGCGCGTGGAATAGCACAACTGCTACCGATGAGTCATTCCTGTTCTGGCAACATGTACGCCTCTCGGGTATCGCAGCCGGCGTGACAGATACGACGGATACTACCGGTTACCCGCAACGAAACACATCCGGCGGGCTGCTAGGCGTAACGAACTCGACAGACATGGTCATTACCGGCGCCAACGGCAACCTCAAGGGTTCTTACATTATTTGCTCCACCGGCATACTCGGAAAGTTTGCCAAGCAGCTCGATATCGCACTGGATGACGGCAATACTGCGACGGGTACGATGATGAGTATTTCGGGGACCGCATCGCCAGCCAATGCGGACGCGAACCCTGACGATGCCGCGCTATTCACCGTCTGCCAAGGCGTGTAACCACACCCGGCGTGACATTCAAGCCCGCTTCGGCGGGCTTTTTTTATGGGCAACTCTATAAATTCAAATTCCGTCATTCCGGCGAAGGCCGGAATCCAGAACGATTAAAAATTCCCCACGCAAGTGGGAAAAAATCATGGCTTTGTCCGCTTCGCGGCATATTTTTTCATTGCAGGACACCGGCCTTCGCCGGTGTGACGAATTTATAGAGATGCCCTTATAGCTGTCCGGTCAGTCGTCGCTGCGATTCACCACGCATTCGAGTATGCCGCGTACACGCTCCATCGATGCGGCGGCGGTGGCGTTGACCTGCTCCATGTTGATCCCGAGCTTGCTGTCGCCGCGACCGGCCGCGTAGTTCGCGACCACGGCGATCGTGGCGTATTTCAGCTCCAGCTCCATCGCCAGCGCGGTCTCCGGCATGCCGGTCATGCCTATCATGTGAGCGCCGTCGCGCTCGTAGCGGTTGACCTCGGCGATACTGTCCAGACGCGGCCCCTGAGTCGCCGCATAGACCCCGCCATCCAGGCATGCCTGTCCGGCGAGGCTCGCGCCATTCAGGATGCGTCCACGCAACTCGGAGCTGTACGGCAGCGCGAAATTCGCATTGGTATAGCGCGAGTCGCCGGTATCGAAGTAAGTAGAATCGCGACCATGGGTGTAATCGATGATCTGATCCGGCACGACGATGACGCCCGGCGTCAGATCGGCGCGTATACCGCCGACAGTCGCCACCGAGATGACCTCGCTCACGCCCTGCTCGCGCAACGCCCACAAGTTGGCACGGTAATTCACCAGATGCGGCGGAATGGTATGTCCGTAGCCGTGACGCGCGAGGAAGATCACTTCGTGCTGATTCAGCGTGCCGAACATGAACGCACCGGACGGTTCGCCGTAGGGCGTGCGCAACACCTGCCGGTGGGTAATTTTCAGGTTCGCCAATTCGGTCAGGCCGCGACCTCCGATGATTCCTAACATGATGTCTCCTCCTTCAATGCATAAATCGCGGGCAGGTTGCGCCACGCTCCATGTATATCCATCCCGTAACCGAACACGAAGCGGTTCGGCAGTTCCATGCCGGTGAAATCGGCACGGATGGGTTTGGTCTTACCGTTCTCCTTGTCGGCGAACACCGCGCAGTAGAAAGTCGTCGCGCCCAGTTCCAGCACTCGCTGCTTTATAGCGCGCAAGGTCTCGCCTTCGTCGAGGATATCGTCCAGCACCAGCACCACCCGGCCGCGCACGTTCTCGTGCGGCGCGACCTTCCAGTTCAGCTCGCCGCCCTGCTGCGCGTTGCCGTAACGCGACACATGCAGATAGTCGAAGTCCAGCGGAAATTCGAGCATGGGCAGCAACTGGCCGCTGAACACCACCGCCCCGCCCATCACCGACAGCACCAGCGGATGTTTTCCCGCCAGCGCCGCATTGATCTCCCGCGCCACACTACGCACCGCGGCCTGCACCTCGTCCGCCGTACGGATAAGTTCGGCCTCTTCCAGCAACGCCCGCGCCTGCTGGTCGCTCAGCATCGGACAACCGTCTTCAGGTATTCCGAAAACCCGGCGCGCAGTTCCTCGTGCTTCAGGGCGAACGCCACCTGCGCCTGCAGGTAGCCCAGCTTGGAACCGCAATCGTAGCGGATGCCGTTGAAACGGTAGGCCAGCAACTGCTCTTCCAGCATCAGCGCGGCGATGCCGTCGGTAAGCTGGATCTCGCCGCCCGCGCCGGGCTGGACGTTCTCCAGGTGATGGAAGATGCGCGGCGTCAGGATATAGCGCCCGACCACGGCCAGCGTGGAAGGCGCGACATCGGGCTTCGGCTTTTCGACGATGCCGAGCACGCGCTCGATGTCCTTTTCCAAGTTGGTGCTGCTGACGATGCCGTATTGCCCGGTGTGTTCGTGCGGCACATCCTGCACGCCCAGAATGGAGCATTGATGACGCCGGAACACCTCCACCATCTGCCTGACGATGGGCGGCTCACCATCGATCAGATCGTCGGCCAGCAACACCGCGAACGGCTCATCCTGCACCACCGGCTTGGCGCACAGCACCGCGTGCCCCAGTCCCAGCGGCTCGGCCTGGCGGATGTAGATGCAATTCACATGCTTCGGCACCACTTCCTGCACGATGCGCAGCAAGTCATTCTTGCCTGCCGCCTCCAGCGTCGCCTCCAACTCATAGGCCTTATCGAAATGATCCTCGATCGCGCGCTTGTGGCGTCCGGTGATGAACACCATATCGGTGATGCCCGCCGCCACGGCTTCTTCCACCGCATACTGGATCAGCGGCTTATCGACCACCGGCAGCATCTCCTTCGCGGTCGCCTTGGTCGCGGGCAGGAAGCGGCTGCCCAGGCCGGCGACAGGAAACACTGCTTTTGTTATTTTTTGCTTCATATCGTTTCCCATTCTTTCAGTCGTTCAAGCAACGCGGCTTCGTCCCACACCGGCACATTCAACTCGTGCGCCTTATCCAGTTTGCTTCCCGCTTCCGCACCCGCGACCACGCAGTCGGTCTTCTTCGACACCGAACCTGCGACCTTCGCACCCAGCGCTTCCAGCCGCGATTTTGCCTCATCGCGGCTCATGCTGGCGAGCGTTCCGGTGAGTACAAAGGTCTTGCCGGTGAGCGGCAGCACCTGATCGCTCACACCGTCATGCTCGTCCCACTCCACGCCATGACGGCGCAACGCATCGACGACTTCGAGATTGTGCGGCTCGGAAAAGAAGGCGCGCAGACTCTGCGCCACAATGGGGCCTACGTCAGGCACTTGCTGCAAAGCTGCCTCATCCGCCTGCATCAGGCGCTCCAGCCTGCCGAAGTGGCGCGCCAGATCTTTCGCCGTCGCCTCGCCCACATTGCGTATACCCAGCGCGTAAACGAAGCGTGCCAGCGTGGTGCGCCTGCTCTTCTCGATAGCATCCAGCAGATTGAGCGCCGATTTCTCGCCCATGCGCTCCAGATCGGCCAGCGCCGACATACTCAAAGTATAGAGATCGGCGGGCGTATGCACGATGTCGCCGTCCACCAGTTGTTCGACCAGCTTGTCGCCCAACCCCTCAATATCCATCGCACGGCGACCGGCGAAATGCAGCAGCGCCTGCTTGCGTTGCGCCGGACAGAACAGGCCGCCGCTGCAACGCCAGTCGGCCTCGCCCTCTTCGCGCACGATGGCGCTACCGCACACCGGGCAATGGCCATCCAGGCGTTTGAACAGGTCGAATGGTTCGCCGACATTCGTCGGTCGCTTTTCCAGAACCACGCCGACCACTTCGGGAATCACATCGCCCGCGCGGCGCACGATCACCGTGTCGCCGATGCGCACGTCTTTACGCCGCGTCTCGTCCTCGTTGTGCAGCGTGGCGTTCGACACCGTCGTGCCGCCAACGAAAACGGGTTCAAGTTTCGCGACTGGCGTCAGCTTGCCGGTGCGTCCGACCTGTATGTCGATATCGCGCAGGATAGTCAGTTGCTCTTCCGCCGGAAACTTGTGCGCCACCGCCCAGCGCGGCTCGCGCGTGACGAAACCCAGCTCCAGTTGCTGCGCGAGGCTGTTGACCTTGTACACCACGCCGTCGATATCGAACGGCAGCGCATCGCGTTTGGCCGCGATGCGGCGATGGAATTCCGCCAGCGCCTCTGCGCCGCGCACCACCGCACGGTCGGCGCACACCGGCAGGCCGAAGGACTGCAAGGCATCGAGTATCGCGCTGTGCGTCGCCGGCAGCGCCCAGCCCTGCACCTCGCCCAGCCCGTAGGCATAGAACGACAGCGGACGCTTGGCAGCCAGCGCCGGATCGAGCTGGCGTATGCTGCCGGCCGCGCCGTTGCGCGGGTTCACCAATGTCTGCAGGCCCAGCTCGCGCTGCTTCTCGTTGTAGCGATTGAAGTCACGGCGCGACATGTAGACCTCGCCGCGCACTTCCAGCACATCGGCGATGCAGTCTTTCAGATGCAGCGGGATGCAATGGATGGTGCGCACGTTCTGCGTCACGTCCTCGCCGGTCTCGCCGTCGCCGCGCGTCGCGGCCTGCTTCAGCACGCCGCGCTCGTAGCGCAGATTGATCGCGAGGCCGTCGAACTTCAGCTCGCAGGCATATTCGATCTCATCCACCGCCCCCAGCGCATTCTTCACGCGCACATCGAAGTTGAAAGCGCCGCTCGCATCGGTATCGGTCTCGGTGCGTATCGACAGCATCGGCACCGCGTGTTTCACCGGCGCAAAGCCGTCGAGCACTTTTCCGCCGACGCGCTGCGTGGGCGAATCCGGCGTCAGCAGTTCGGGATGTTGCGTTTCGAGGGCCTGCAGTTCGCGGAACAGCTTGTCGTATTCCGCATCGGGAACGGCAGGCGCATCCAGCACGTAGTAGGCGTGGTTGTGCCGCTCGATCTCCGCGCGCAGCTGCGCGATGCGTGCTGCTACTGCCATCAGGCGAACAGCCTGCGCGCCTGCACGCTGCCCGGAGCGATGCCGTGATCGACCATCTTCGCTTCGACGCCGACAATCTGGTCGCGGATGCGCGCCAGCCCGGTCTCGCTCAGCACCACGCGGTGGTCGTCCACCAAATTGAGCTGCAGTTCGCGGGCCAGCCCGTGCGCGGCGGCCAGCATGCGGTCGAACTGCACCGCCGGACTATCCACGCGCGGCACGTCCAGCAACAGCGTCAGGCCGCGCGTGGTGTGGGTGGCCAGCGTGTGGTGCTGGAACGGCATGCTGTTCATGTTGATCAGGCTGAACAAGCTGTGCCCGTGCGCGCCCAGCAGGTGGAACGCGCCGTCCGCCTCCAGCGTCAATCCCTGCAACGCGGCGGCCTCGGCGATGCGCGTGCCGGACAGCAGTCGTTCACCCGGCACCACCAGGTTCACGCCGACCATCTGGTCGACATCGGCGCAGAACGCGTCCAGCTCCAGCGCATTCTGGTGCGTCTGCGGCACGTCCGGCACGTTCGCGTCGGCCTTGATGCGCCCGGCGATGCCCAGCACTAGGTCACGGAAGTCACCCAGCTTCGCGGGGCTGATTGCACCGCCGCGATCGACCAGTTGCAGCGCGACGCGGAAACGCGAATACAGCATCGCGCCCTCGGCAACCGCGCGCTCCCAGCGCGGCCCGGAAGACGCCGCGCCCAGCGTCAGGCCGCACACCAGCACCGGCTTGCCGAAATCGAACTTGCGCTGCCACAACCCGGCCAGTGCCGAAGCCGGCGACGGCTCGGCGAGATTCAGTTCGACGATGAAATCGCTGCGCAGATCGAGCAGCGCGCAGTTCTCGTCCTGCGCCGCAACCTGTTCCGTCTCCATCGCAGCCTCTGCGGGGGGGGCTTCTTCGAGGGGTTGCTCTTCGGTCGCATCCTCGTCGAGCGTCGGCTCTTCGACCGGAGTCTCCGCGGAGGTCTGCTCATCGAACGCAGGCTCGACTGCGGCGGCAACCGGCTCGACCGCTTCTTCCTCGATCTTCACGAAATGCTCCACTGCCGACGCGTGCTCCGGCTCCGGCTCCAGCTCCGGCGACAAGACTTTCGGCTCGTCCTCCAGCTCCGGCAACGGACGCGCAGGGCTCTCCTGATACAGCGCATCCGCATGGGCCGACTTGAACGCCGCACCGAACTTCTGCCGATACTTGCGCTGCTGCCACCAGCCGTAGACATACACCGCGACGATCACGCCGAACCCGATTGCCAGCAAAGCCGTTTGTAATTCACTCATGTTCTGAATACCGATATGCGAATGAAAACTCTATTGGATTATCTCAAGCAGTCGCACGTATGACTACCGCAACAAAAATTCGTGAGCCTAAAAACCGTAGCGAGCGACTTGAGTGCAAGGCGCACGGAACGCAGAAACCGGAATGTACTTACAGTTTGCCGCTACGCGGCCCCGGATTTCGAGTACCGCGCAACGCCGCAATCGAGTCGCGCAGTAGGTTTTCAGGCCAAGGGCAATTCGGCGTTGCTCTTGCCGATAGACGCCACCTCGTCCAACGCCTTCAGGAAAACTTTCTGCTCGTGCAACTGGTCCAGCGATTCCGGATGCGTGCGGCCGCGCATCTGCACCAGCCGCACCTTGCTGGTTGCCGGCATCGTCCAGTGCAGCCCGTGCAGCAACTCGTCCGCCGACTCCGGCTTGTTGCACACCAGCACCATGTCACAGCCCGCATTCAGCGCCGCCGAGGCGCGCTGCACGATGCCGCCGGCGACGGTCGCGCCCTCCATCGACAAGTCATCGCTGAAGATCACGCCCTCGAAACCGAGCCGGTCGCGCAACACCTGCTTCAGCCACACCGGCGAGAAACCCGCCGGGCGATTGTCCACCTTCGGGTAGATCACATGAGCCGGCATCACCGCCGAGAGGCCGTAGTCCACCATGCGCTGGAACGGGATCAGGTCGCACATCTCGATATCGACGAACTCGCGCTCGTCCACCGGAATGTCCAGATGCGAATCCGCTTTCACATAGCCGTGACCGGGGAAATGTTTGCCCACCGTGTGCATCCCGCCCTGCTTCAACCCCAGCAGCAGGCTGTGCGCCAGCTCGGCGATCGCCTGCGGGTCGCTGTGGAACGCGCGGTCGCCGATCACGCTGCTCTGCCCGTAATCCACATCCAGCACCGGCGTGAAGCTGAAGTCCACGCCGCAGGCGCGCAACTCCGCCGCCAGCACATAGCCCGATTGTTGCGCCAGATGCCGCGCGCGCTGCGGGTGCTCGTCCCATATCTTGCCGAGTTCGCGCATCGGCGGAATCTTGGTGAAGCCCTCGCGAAAACGCTGCACCCGCCCGCCCTCGTGATCCACCGCGATCAGCAACGGCGGTGTGCGCACCGCGCGTATCGCCGCAGTCAGCTCACACAGTTGCGACGGCGACTCGTAATTGCGCGCAAACAAGATCACCCCGCCGACCTGCGGATGACGCAAACGTTGTTCATCTTCCGCGGTGAGCGTCTTGCCCACCACATCCAGCATCACCGGCCCCAAACCCATAACACTCCCCGATTATTCAATAAAGCGACGTACGCCAACGCGACGGATTATAAGGCCTTTAAGCTGCGAGACAGCATGTCCGCCTGCTTCTGCGCCATTTGTTTCACATCGTCTGCCACACCGGAATGCTCTGTCACCCGCCCCCAGTAATGAATCGCCAACGGCAACATTTCATTCCAGACCTCCAGCGGCGGATTGATGCCTATCCTGGGCTGCGGCAATGCATCGGGAATCTGCCCCGAAGGACGCGGAGCCAACGACATGGGCAGCATGTCGTACACCGGTGCAAGCGTATATACGGGCGTCGCGCTGGACACGTCATCGACGAAGAACGTGAGATTGCCAGGATGCATATCGCTATTCCCGATCAGCACGCCGAAGGCGTATAGCTTCTGCACTTGCAGATAGACATCCTCGCCCAACTTGCCGGACTGCACGAGCGCCGCCGCGATCTTCGGCCAATCGGCAGCCAGGCCCACGAACTCGTCATCAAGCGCTTTCAGCGAAACAACACCCAACCTGCCACGGCGACCGGCACGGTCGAACCTCGCCACTTCCAGAAATAATTGGGGAGTGCCATTCACATCCACACTGAGCAGTTCGCTCGCGCTGCCGGGGAATAAATCGCGCAGCACCTGAAACGCGATGTGCTCGCAAATCAGCAAGCTGCGCCAGCGCCGGGTCGCTTCGTTATCCTGCGGCGCGGTGAATTTCACCATCACAAGAACGGGACTACCATCGCGCATCACTACACAGTTGAACTTGGGCTGCTCGCCGCCGGCGGAAGAGCCGACCACCTCGCCGGACAAGGCGCGGCTGGCCAACCGCGGATAGTCCTGCAATCGCCTGTCGGCTGGGATGGGCAATCTTACCTCGTCCTCAGAGGTAAACAGCGCCACCGTCTGAAAGGACGCGGCAGCCTCCTCGCCGACCAACAGCTTGCCCGGCATGTCGTCGCCGGTATGCGCCAGCGCAAGTAGGGTCTGATCGTCGCTCCAGCGATTCGGATCGATGGGCAATACCAACAACGGGCCATGAAGCCGTGCAAAAGAGCGCCCCAGAAACCCCTGGGGGCGCATGTCCTGCAAATACCATGGCAACCCCGAATGAACTTCCGATCTTGCCTCATGCGTTTGGCTCGCCCATGTCTCGACCAGATAACCCTCGGGCATGATCGGATGAAGAGCGCCCCACTGCTCCAGATTCCCCGAGGCATCGACGCGATAAAGCGGGAAGGCGGCATGCGATCCGAGCTTGCGCCTGAGCGCGTATTGAGTCTGGCGCGCCTTGCCAAACCGGAGAATGGATTCCCCAAGCTGATTGATAAGCCGCGACAGCGTCGGCTGACTGACGCCCAGCCTTTCATACAGCACCCTGGCCGGTTGCGGGCCGGCTCTCAGGATTTGAACAACGGTATCGGACGCAGCCATTTTGGGACTATTTTGCCGGCGCACATGAATTGATAATGAATGGATATTACATCAATATTCTGTGCCTGCATCGCCATTTAAAGGGAATTACCGGACGATTCGAGCAGGATCTACCTGAGCACGCTGGAACGCAGGGAGCTCCCCCGATACGTCTCGCATATCTGCAGGCGTAATTGGCGGAGCACAACACCATACACAGTAGAACGACCGATTCGCCACATTGTGAGCCTCACGGCCGGAGCCAATCCGATATGAGTAGCGCGCCAGCTAGGTCACGAGAATATGAATAAGGTTTTGACCGTCCGACCCAAGTGGATCGATGGCGCAGACAAGAGCAAGGAACGCGAGGAAATTGACGCGATGTATTTCTGACATCGCCACAAATACACCACAAGAGGAGGATAAATCGACGTAATTTGTTAACTATACTGGTCGGGGCGAGAGGATTCGAACCTCCGACCACTTCACCCCCAGCGAAGTGCGCTACCAGGCTGCGCTACGCCCCGAGGGCGCGGATTATAGCAGAGCGGCGCGAATGAGCCAGCGTTTTATGCTTTCAGCAGCGAGAGGATGTCGCGTATTTCGCGACGCACAGCGGCGAGATCGACATTCGCGTATGCGGAGGAGGCAACTCGTGCAGCGATTGCTGCCGATGCGGCCTCGGCGGCAGCACCGTGAGCCTGGTTCTCCAGACGATTGCGCGCCCCGCTGATCGTGAAGCCCTGCTCATACAGCAGTTCGCGGATACGGCGGATCAGCAGCACCTCATGGTGCTGGTAATAGCGGCGGTTGCCGCTGCGTTTAACGGGCTTGAGCTGGGTGAATTCCTGCTCCCAGTAGCGCAGCACATGCGCCTTGACCCCGCACAATTCGCTGACTTCGCCGATGGTGAAGTAGCGTTTGGCCGGGATCGGCGGAAGTTCGGAATTAGGCTTGTGGGGTTCCATGATAGGACTTTTCCACCATGGTCTTCAGCTTCTGGCTGGGATGAAACGTCACGACGCGGCGCGCGGTGATTGGAATTTCTTCGCCGGTCTTGGGGTTGCGACCAGGACGCTGCGGCTTGTCGCGCAGCTGGAAGTTGCCGAAGCCGGACAGCTTCACGCTCTCGCCCTTTTCGAGCTGGGAGCGGATCTCCTCGAAGAATGCTTCCACCATATCCTTGGCCTCGCGCTTGTTTAGCCCAACCTTGTCAAATAGCAAATCGGCCAGTTCGGCCTTGGTCAACGTCGAAATCATTTTCTCCCCTACACGCGCAGTTGCGCGCCGTTTTGTTGCAGCACCGCCACCAGCGAGGCGATGCTTGGCTCGATTTCCGAGTCCGTAAGTGTTTTTTGAGTATCTTGTAATAACACACGGAATGCAAGGCTTTTTTTGCCTTGTTCCACGCCCTTGCCGCGATAAACATCGAACAAGCCGATGTCGACAACGGAAGGGGCGGAAGCTCCGCGCATCGCATCCAGCAGGCTCTGCACATCGACTGCCTCGTCCACCAGCACCGCGAGATCGCGACGCACCGGCGGGAAGCGAGAAACGTCTTTCGCCTTCGGCACATGGCTCTGCGCCAACGCTTCCAGCTCAACCTCGAACCAGATCACCGCCTGCGGCAAGCCGTATTGCTGCTGCCATTGCGGATGCATCTCGCCTATCCAGCCGATCGCGCGCCCGTCCAGCAGGATGCGCGCCGAACGTCCGGGATGCGAGGCGGGATGTTGCGCCGCCTGGAAGCTCAAGCTGCGGGGGGCAAACAGTGCCTCGACATCGCCCTTGACGTCGTAGAAGTCCACGCCGCGCGCCTGCACACCCCATTGCTCGGGCTGGACATCGCCATAGGCCAATCCGGCCAGACGCTCGTGCTGCGTATAGCTGCCCGCCTCGGTGGCGAAACAGCCACCGATCTCGAACAGTCGCACGCGCGGCTGCTTGCGCGCGAGGTTGGCACGTAGCGCGCCCACTAAGCCGCCCAGCAGACTGCTGCGCATCACGCTCATCTGGCTGGCGATGGGGTTCTTCAATGCGACAGGCGCGGCATTGCCGCACAAGTCGCGCTCCCACTCGGCTTCCACGAAGGAATAAGTGATGGCCTCCTGATAGTCGCGCGACACCATCAGCTGGCGCAGTTTCGCCAACTGGCGCTCAGCCTCGACTCGCGGCAGAATGCTCATGCGCGCCTGTATCGGCGCTGCCGGAATGTTTTCGTAACCATGTACGCGCGCAACTTCTTCGATCAGGTCTTCTTCGATGGCAATGTCGAAGCGATAGCTTGGCGGTGTTACTGAAAACTCATCGCTCTTCTGCTCGAACACCATGCCGAGGCGCGACAGGATCGCCGAGATTGCATCGGACTCCAGCGCGATGCCCAGCACGCGATGCACGCGCGAAGCGCGCAGTTTCACTGGATGGCGCACCGGCAACTGTCCAACTGCCTCGGTGACCGCACCGGCCTGACCGCCGCAGATATCGAGGATCAGTTGCGTCGCGCGATCCAACGCCGCCTGCGTGAACGCAAAATCCACACCGCGCTCGAAGCGATAAGAAGAATCGGAACCGAAACCCAGACGGCGCGACTTGCCGACGATCACGCTCGGCGCGAAGAACGCGCTTTCCAGGAAGATATCGGTGGTCGCATCATCGACCGCGCTGTCCGCGCCGCCCATCACCCCGGCCAATGCGACCGGCCCCTTGCCATCGACGATCACCAGCATGTCGTCCTGCAGCTCCACCGTCTGCTCGTTCAGCAGCTTCAGGCTCTCGCCGATGCTGGCGAAACGCACCTCGATGTCACCGTTCAGCTTGTTCAGGTCGAACGCATGCAACGGCTGCCCCAGTTCCAACAGCACATAGTTGGTCACGTCGACCAGCGCGCTGATGCTGCGCAGGCCGCTACGCTCCAAGCGCTTCACCATCCAGGCCGGCGTAACCGCCTTCGCGTTCACGCCAGAGATCACGCGACCGGTGTAACGCGGACATGCAGCCGGCGCGCTGACCTTGACCTTGCGGCTCTGGCTGCCGGCCTGCGCGATAGAAACCTCAGGAATGGCTTGCATCGCCGTGCCGGTCAAAGCAGCCACCTCGCGCGCGATGCCGTGCAGCGACAGGCAATCGCAGCGATTCGGCGTAAGCTTGAGCGTGATCAGATGGTCGTCCAGATCGAGATGCTCGCGTATGCTCTGCCCGACCACCGCATCGGCGGCCAGCACCATCAGGCCGGCGCTTTCTTCCGCCAGCCCCAACTCCTTGTCGGAGCACATCATGCCGAAGGATGCGACGCCGCGTACCTTGGCTTGCTTGATGCTGAAGTCGCCCGGCAGCTTCGCGCCGACCAGCGCACAAGGCGCCTTCATGCCGACAGTCACATTGCCTGCGCCGCATACGATGGTCAACGGCTCGGGCAAGCCGACGTTCACCGTCAGCACGTTCAGCCTGTCCGCATCGGGATGCTTGTCTTTGGTCAGCACCTCGGCCACGACGACTTTATCGAAGGCGGGAGCGACCGGGGCCATCTCCTCGACTTCCAGCCCAGCCATGGTCAACAGATGCGACAACTCCTCGCTCGACAGCGACGGATTCACGAGGGTACGCAACCAGGATTCAGAAAATTGCATATCAGTTAAATTGCTTGAGGAATTGCAGATCATTCTCGAAGAACAATCTGAGGTCGTTGACGCCGTAGCGCAGCATCGCCAGACGCTCCACACCCATGCCGAAGGCGAAACCGATGTACTTCTCGCTGTCGATGCCAACATGCTTGAGCACATTCGGGTGCACCATGCCGCAGCCGCCGATCTCCAGCCAGCCGCCCTTCCAGCTCATATCCATCTCGGCGGACGGCTCGGTGAACGGGAAGAACGAGGGACGGAAGCGCACCTGCATGTCTTCTGTCTCGAAATAGTTCTGCAGGAAATCGGCGATCACGCTCTTCAGGTCGGCGAAGCTGACACGCTCGCCTACCCACAGGCCTTCGACCTGATGGAACATCGGCGAATGGGTCGCATCGGAATCCACGCGATAGACGCGTCCCGGTGCGATGATGCGGATGTCCGGCATCGTTTCCTGATGCTGATACTTCGCCACATGCGCCTGCATGTAACGGATCTGGATCGGCGAAGTGTGCGTGCGCAGCACATGCTGTTTGTCGATGTAGAAGGTGTCGTGCATCGCGCGCGCCGGATGGTCTTCCGGGATATTCAGCGCGGTGAAGTTGTAGAAATCGTTTTCGATTTCCGGGCCTTCCGCAACATCGTAGCCGATGGAATGAAACAGCGTTTCGATGCGCTCCAGCGTCAGCGTCACCGGATGCAATCCGCCCACGCCGGCCGCACGTCCCGGCAGCGTGACGTCCAGCGACTCCGCGGCCAGCTTGGCCAGCAACGCGCGCTGCTGGATCGCATCGCGTCGCGCCTGCAAGGCGACTTCGATCTGCTGCTTGATCTGATTGATGCGCGCGCCGGCTGCGGGGCGTTCTTCGGCGGAAAGCTTACCCAGCCCTTTCAGCAGCCCGGTCAGGCTGCCTTCCTTGCCGAGATAACGCGCCTTGGCATTTTCCAGCTCGGCCGCATCTTCTATCGCGGCAAAGCTTTTCAGCGCGTCATCGAGAATTTGTTGTAGTTCTTGCATCGTCGTTCTTTGACTTATTGCTTTTGAACATCTTCGGTTCTTGAAACAAAAAAGGAGGCTCGCGCCTCCTTTTTTGATTTAGCTTGCGCTTAAACGCCGAGGCTGGCTTTAGCTTGCACCACGAATTGTGCAAAGGCCGCCTTGTCGAACACGGCGATGTCTGCCAGCACCTTGCGGTCGACATCGATAGCCGCCTTCTTCAGGCCGTTCATGAACACGCTGTAGGTCATGCCCTGCTCGCGAGCAGCCGCATTGATACGGGCGATCCACAGGGTACGGAACTGACGCTTCTTCTGGCGACGGTCACGGTAGGCATACTGGCCTGCCTTCATCACCGCCTGCTTGGCGATGCGATAGACGTTCTTGCGGCGACCGCGGTAACCCTTGGCCAGGGCCAGAACCTTCTTATGACTTGCGCGCGCTACTACACCACGTTTTACTCTTGGCATTTTCTACTCCTTATGCGTATGGCATCATGGCGCGCACGGACGCCGTGTTGGTTTCATGGACACCGGTTGCGCCGCGCAGTTGACGCTTGCTCTTGGTTGTCTTCTTGGTCAGGATGTGGCGCTTGAACGCTTGACCGCGCTTGATGCTGCCACCTGCGCGGACGACAAAACGCTTCTTCGCGCCGCTCTTGGTTTTCATCTTAGGCATGACTGCTCCTTAAGTTATGGTGGGGGGTGTTTTCCGATGGAAAAACTTGACGACCCATACACCACTTTTTATCGGGGAACTGCTGCTACATCATTTCGACCATCCCCTTGCTGTCGAAACAATTCATTCTTGATGTCGGGTTACGCAACCCAACCTACACTTATTTCTTCTTCGCCCTGGGTGACAGCACCATCACCATCTGGCGGCCTTCCATCTTCGGGAACTGCTCGACTACGCCGTGCTCTTCCAGATCCGCCTTGATGCGCTCGATCAGGCGCATGCCGATCTCCTGGTGAGCCATTTCGCGACCACGGAAACGCAAAGTAATCTTGGTCTTATCACCGTCATCCAGAAACTTGATCAGGTTGCGCAACTTGATGTTGTAATCGCCTTCATCGGTACCCGGACGAAACTTGATTTCCTTGATCTGAACCTGCTTCTGCTTGAGCTTGGCTTCGTGCTGCTTCTTGCTTTCGGCATACTTGAACTTGCCGAAATCCATGATGCGACAAACTGGAGGATCCGCCAGCGGCGAGATCTCCACCAGATCCAGCTCAGCTTCTTCCGCCAGACGCAATGCTTCCGCGCTAGACACAATCCCGAGGGGCTCTTTTTCTGCTCCAATGAGGCGCACCTGCGGTGCGGTAATCATCTCATTCAAGCGCTGCGATTTATCTTGTGCTATTGCTATCTCCGTTAGGCAAAATTAAACCGTGCTGCCCGATTTGATCTCCGACCCAAGCCGCTGCAGCAATGCTTCCAGCGACATCTGTCCGAGATCTTCACCACTACGGGTACGCACGGCCACCAATCTTCCAGCTACCTCCTTATCGCCGACGATCAGCTGATAAGGCAATTTCTGCAAGCTATGTTCGCGTATTTTATAGGTAATCTTCTCGTTGCGCAAATCCAGTTGCACGCGCACCCCGGCATCGCGCAATATCTGCGCGACTTCTGTCGCATATTCCTCCTGCGCCTGCGAGATATTCATCAGCACCACCTGCATCGGCGACAGCCACAGCGGGAACGCGCCCGCATGGTGTTCGATCAGGATGCCGATGAAACGCTCCATTGATCCGAGGATCGCGCGATGCAGCATCACCGGGGGTTTGCGGCTGTTGTCCTCGTCGACGAACTCCGCATCCAGACGCACCGGCAAGTTGAAATCCAGCTGTATCGTGCCGCACTGCCACAGGCGCCCGAGACTATCCTTCAGCGTGAACTCGACCTTCGGACCGTAGAACGCACCTTCGCCCGGCTGAAGGTCGTAGGCCAGTGCGTTCTGCTGCAAAGCAGCAGCCAATCCGGCCTCGGCCTTATCCCAAGTCTCGTCGGAACCGACCCGCTTCTCGGGACGGGTGGACAACTTGACCAGCACCTCGTTGAAACCAAAGTCGCGATACACCTCGTTCAGCATCACGATGAAATTCGACACTTCGGATTGCACTTGATCTTCGGTGCAGAAGATATGCGCATCGTCCTGAGTGAAACCGCGCACGCGCATCAGACCGTGCAGCGAACCCGAGGTCTCGTTGCGATGACAGGAGCCGAACTCCGCCAGACGCAACGGCAAGTCGCGATAGCTATGCAGGCCGTGATTGAATATCTGCACATGACCCGGACAGTTCATCGGCTTCACCGCGTAGTCGCGATTCTCCGATGCCGTCGTGAACATGTTGTCGCGATAGTTATCCCAGTGGCCGGATTTCTCCCACAGACTGCGATCCATGATCGTCGGTGTGCGCACTTCTTGGTAGCCGTGACTGCGGAACTTGCGACGCATGTACTGTTCGACTTCCTGCCACAACGTCCAGCCCTTGGGATGCCAGAACACCATGCCGGGCGAAGAGTCCTGCATATGGAACAGTTCAAGCTGCTTGCCCAGCTTGCGGTGATCGCGCTTCTCGGCCTCTTCGAGCTGATGCAGATAGGCCTCGAGCTCTTCCTTCTTCGCCCAGGCCGTGCCATAGATGCGCTGCAGCATCTCGTTCTTCGAGTCGCCGCGCCAGTAGGCGCCGGCCACCTTCATCAGCTTGAACGCCTTGAGCTTGCCGGTGGATGGCACATGCGGGCCGCGACACAGATCGGTGAACTCACCTTCGCTGTACAGCGACACATCCTGATCCGCCGGAATGGACTCGATGATCTCGGCCTTGTATTGCTCGCCGATACGTTTGAAATAGCTGACAGCCTCGTCGCGCGGCAACACACGGCGCGCGACCGGCAGATCCAGCTTGGCGATCTCGCCCATGCGCTTCTCGATCGCCGCCAAATCTTCCGGCGTGAAAGGACGCTTGTAGGAGAAATCGTAATAGAAGCCGTTTTCGATCACCGGACCGATGGTCACCTGCGCATCCGGAAATAATTCCTTCACCGCATGCGCCAGCAAGTGCGCAGTCGAATGACGAATGACTTCGACGCCATCGACATCCTTGTCGGTGATGATCGCCAGCGCAGCATCCTGCTCGATCAGATGCGAGGTATCGACCACCTTACCATCCACCTTGCCCGCCAGCGCGGCGCGAGCAAGCCCGGCGCCTATACTGGCCGCGACATCAGCGACGGTGACGGATTGATCGAAACTGCGCTGCGAACCATCCGGCAAGGTGATGACTGGCATGTTTTTGCTTCCTGAAAATACAAAGTGCGGCAATTGCCGCACTCGAAGTGTTGGTAGGCACGATTGGACTCGAACCAACGACCCCTACCATGTCAAGGTAGTGCTCTAACCAGCTGAGCTACGCGCCTAAAGAGGCCGCATTGTACACAAAAGGATTTCGCGCTTCAAACTAAATCATGCGTTATTTTCAAATATGTTTAATACGCGCTATCGATATAGCCGCCTTCGGCCAGATTTTCGAAACGAGTGTATTCGCCGCGGAACGCCAAGCCCACCGTACCGATAGGACCATTACGCTGCTTGCCGATAATGATCTCGGCCTTGCCCTTGTCCGGAGAATCCTTGTTGTAGACCTCGTCGCGATAGATGAACAAAATCAAGTCGGCATCCTGTTCGATAGCGCCGGACTCGCGCAAGTCAGACATCACCGGACGCTTGTTGGGACGCTGCTCCAAACTTCGATTCAACTGCGACAGCGCGATTACCGGCACGCGCAATTCTTTCGCCAACGCTTTCAGCGAGCGCGAAATTTCCGAGATTTCCGTGGCTCGATTCTCGCTCGCCTTGCCGGCATTGCCGCTCATCAATTGCAAATAGTCCACCACGATCAAACCCAGTTCGCCCTGCTGGCGATGCAAGCGGCGCGAACGGGCGCGCAGCTCCAGCGCGGACAAGCCCGGCGTTTCGTCGATAAATATCGGCGCATCATTGAGCCTGCCGAGCGCATGCGTCAATCGCCCCCAGTCATCGTCCTGCAGTTTTCCGGTGCGCAGATCGTGCTGATTGAGCTTGCCGACCGAGCCCAGCATACGCATCACCAACTGAGCCGCGCCCATTTCCATACTGTAAATAGCAACCGACTTACCTTCCAGCGCGACGTTCTCGGCGATGTTGATCGAGAACGCGGTCTTACCCATACTCGGACGACCGGCAACGATCACCAGATCGCCGGGTTGCAAGCCCGACGTCATCCGATCCAGATCGGTGTAACCGGTTGCCGTACCCGTCACTTCGCTGTGATTTTCACGACCGTACAGCGTCTCAATGCGCTCGACCACCTCCGTCAGCAACGGTGGCATCGAGAAGAAACCCTGCTTACCCTTGGAGCCGGCTTCCGCGATCTCGAACACCTTACTTTCCGCCTCGTCCAGCAATTGTCCGGCATCGCGACCGGTCGGATTGTAGGCGCTGCTGGCGATCTCGCTGCCGACCTCGACCAATTTGCGCATGATAGAGCGCTCGCGCACGATCTCGCCGTAGCGGCGAATGTTCGCGGCGGACGGCACGTTCTGCGCGAGGCTGCCCAGATAAGGCAGGCCCCCCGCCTTATCCAGCTCACCGGCATTCTCCAGCGCTTCGGCGACGGTGATCACATCCACCGGCTTGGCCTGCTCGCTCAGGCGCACGATCTGGCGATAGATCAATCGATGTTCCTGGCGATAGAAGTCGCTGTCGAAAATCAGATCGATAATCTTGTCCAGCGCCCCCGCTTCGAGCAGCAGCCCACCCAGCACCGATTGCTCCGCCTCCACCGAATGTGGAGGCAGCTTGATCTGATCGAGTTGTGCGTCGTGGCCGGAGAAATTATTCATTGGTAGGTGTTGATCCTGGGTGTAACCGGCAGGCATTTTAACCCGCCCGACGAAATCAGAGGACAACAAAAAAGGACTGTCGCCAGTCCTTTTTTGCATTGCCGCGATTACGAGACGAATTAGTGTTCGCCCAGCACCGAGACAGTGATGTCCACGACGACATCGGTGTGCAGCGCGACGCTGACCGAGTAGTCGCCGATCTGCTTCAGGTGGCCGCCAGCGATACGCACTTGCGACTTCTCCACAGCGTAGCCCTGAGCGACCAGTGCGGTAGCGATGTCGGCATTGGTGACGGAACCGAACAGCTTGCCGTCCACGCCGGCCTTCTGTGCGATCTGCACGGTCACGCCGGCCAGCTTCTCGCCGCGAGCCTGTGCATCAGCCAGCTTGGCCTTGTCGGCCGCTTCGATCTCGACGCGACGCGCCTCGAACTCGGCCATGTTGGCTGCGGTTGCGCGCTTGGCCATGCCTTGCGGGATCAGGAAGTTACGGGCATAGCCGTTCTTGACCTTGACCACATCACCCAATTGGCCAACGTTGGCCACTTTTTCCATCAAAATGATTTGCATGTTCTGCTCCTTCTTAATGCAGGTCGGTGTACGGCAGCAATGCCAGGAAACGAGCGCGCTTCACGGCGGTGCTCAATTGACGCTGGTAGCGTGTCTTGGTGCCGGTGATGCGAGCCGGGATCAGCTTGCCGTTCTCGGAAATGAATTCCTTGAGGATGTTCACATCCTTGTAATCCACTTCGGCGATCTTATCCACTGTGAAGCGGCAGAACTTGCGGCGCTTGAACAGATTG